>CADBOJ010000017.1 GCA_902796305.1 uncultured bacterium
TCAAAATCTATTCCGAGATTATATTTTGCATTCAAATGTTCTATATCATCAGGATTAACTATAGATTGTTCTTTTGTATAATCAATACGATTTCCGTTAGCATCAATTTTAAATATTTGATTATCTGCTGTTGTAACGATTAATTCTCCCGTTATGGTATTTAATGTGCTTGTTGCATTAGCTAATTGTGTGCCTAATTCTTTTGCCAAATCAGAGAGTGCATTATTTTGTGCTTCGGGCAGTTCGCCATTTTGTACCATATTGCCCAGAGAAGTCATATCAAGTTCTATAAGTTGTTCTTCTTGCTTTTTATCTTCTTCAAGTTTTGCTTGATATTCCGTTATATTTTCAGCAGTAATACCATCCTCACTTACTTCAATACCTGCTGATTTCATACTGTTCAGTACAAAATTATATTCTTCTTCATCCACATCTTTACTATCATCAGTGTCAAAGATATTGAATATATTATTTGCAGTTTCTTCATCAAAACCAAGCTTAAAAAGTCCCTGCTGGAAGTCTTCAAATTTAACTTCTTTTTTATCGTCATCAAAACTAAACAAGAAGGGATTTACAGAACTTTCTTCTTGTTGTTGTTCGTCCTGCTTTTTAATTTCTTCTTGTACCGGTGAAGCAGGAATATTTACTACATCGGGATCAAAAGCCATTTTGCCATTCCTTAAATTTTATTATTATTTAACTAAACGTACGGACTATATATGTTACAACTTTAGACAAAACTGAATCTTATTAATAAAAATTTACATTAATCTATTCTTTGGTTATACTAAGAAATATGAAAGGTAACGAAACAGTAAAATTAATATCTTCAAACAAAAAAGCTTCGTTTGATTATACCCTTTTTGACCGCTTTGAAGCAGGAATTGCGCTTCTTGGAACAGAAATCAAATCAATAAGAAAAAACGGTGCAAATTTAAAAGACAGCTATGTAAAAATTACGGATGACCTTGGAGCATATCTTGTAAATGCTCATATTTCACCTTATGAATTCGGAAATATTTTTAACCATGAACCGAGGCGTGAAAGAAAACTTCTTTTAAATAAAAAAGAAATTCTTAAAATTTTAAATAAAGTAAAGCAGGAAAAATATACAATAGTTCCCGTTAGAATGTATTTTTCTTCCCGCTGGGTAAAACTTGAAATAGCGTTAGCCAAAGGTAAAAAATTATACGATAAAAGGGATTCAATAAAGAAAAAAGACATAAAAAGAGAAATGGAAAGAAATTATTAATATATGAACATATATTATCTCGGCCCTAAAGGAACATACAGCGAAAAAGCATCCGAAATCGCCAAAAAATTTATAGAAAACAGTGAGTTAATTCCCGTTTCGACAATATCTAAAATTGTTGAAATCGTAAATAATAATGAAAAAGCATATGCCGTACTGCCTTACGAAAACTCAATAGAGGGAATTGTCCGCCAGACAATAGATAACATTTATCCGACGGATGTTAAAATTCAGGCGGAAATTGATATTAAAATAGAGCATTGTTTTATATCAAAAACAAATGACCTTAAAAAAATAAGAAAAATATATTCTCATCCGCAAGCACTGGCGCAATGCTCTGATTTTATAACCAAAAATTTTGATGAAAAAATAGAACTTATCGTGGCTAATTCAACGTCAGATGCTGCAAATATTATTCTAAACGGAGATGAAACATATTCTGCCATAGCTTCGGAAGGTATTGCACATAAATTAAATTTAAATATTGTATGTAAAAATATAGGAAATATCAAAGAAAACAAAACAAGATTTATTTTAATTTCAAAAAATAAAAAGGAATTTGCTAAAAACGATAAAACAACCATTGTTTTTAACACAAAAAATGAACCCGGTGCATTATTGAAAATCCTTGAAATTTTCAATAAGTATAATTTAAATCTTACATATCTTGAATCCCGCCCGTCGAAAGAAATTTTTGGAGAGTATAATTTCTTTGCGGATATTGATAAACCTTTTGATGTAATTAAATCCGCAATGAATGAAATTCGGGAAAAATGTAATTTTTATAAGCTTCTTGGAAGCTATCCCGTGTTAAACCATTAAAATATTTTTGTTATACTGAATAATAAATCATCAAGTTAGAAAAATAAGGTAAGTTATATGGAAATTAAAAGCATATCGAGTTTAATTTTTAAGGGAAACAAGAAATTAAATTCCCCAAAAAACCGATTTTTAAAACTAAAAGAACTTCATTATGATACCTTTCAGGTAAGCTTTAAAAATAAAAACAAAAGAAAAATCCCCCTTGATATCACACCTAAAACCGGATACAAAGTTGCACACAAACTGAAAAAAGGGACATCAGGATTTAGAGCGCCCTATTTAAGCGAAGTATTTACACCCGAAACAATCAAGCTTATCACCCTCGGCACGGCAGGATACTTAAAAGAAAATACTCCTGATAACAAACTCCCAAAAATTTTAATCGGGGGCGATACGAGAAAATCAACAAGAGAACTTTTGCCGGAAATAAAAGATACCTTATTAAAACAGGGAATAGGCGTGATTTACATTGAAAATCCGGTACCGACACCGCTTTTAGCATTAGCTTCAAAAAAACTTGAAATTCCTGTTTCGATTTTAATGACAGCAAGCCATAACCCGTGGAATGATGGAGGAATTAATTTTATAACGCCGGATGGCGCAGTTGCACCGTCTGAAATTACGGAACAAATAGCCAAGAACATTGAAATAATATCTGCAAAAGGAAATTATGAAGAAGAAATAAAACCGAGCGGTGCTTTATATAAATTTAACCCGTATGATTTATACAAAAAAGAAATAAAATCGCTTAATTTAATTGATTTTGAAAAAATTAAAAAATCCAATATTGAAATATTTTACGATAGCTTAAACGGTACGGGGCAATATGTTATTCCAAGATTATTAAAGGATAACGGCATTAATTTTAAAGAAGTAAAATCCTCAGGGCAAAAAGGTCCCGAACCCAAGGAAGAAAATCTTAAGGAACTAAGCAAAAATATTATTAATTCAAGAAAAAGATTAAAAATAGGAATAACAAATGATGGAGATGCGGACAGATTTGGAATAATTGATGAAAAAGGAAAATACATAAATCCGAGTGATGTAATGCTGTTAATTATGTATCATCTTGTTAAAAATAAGCATCTTTCGGGAGATGTTGTAAAAAACCATGCAAGTTCAATTTTAATCAACAAACTGGCGCAAACCTATAATTTAAAAGTTCATGAAACTCCGGTAGGTTTTAAATATTTGGCTTCCGATATTCTAAAATTAAGAAAAACGGGGAGTGACATATTGCTGGCGGGAGAAGAATCGGGAGGTTTGACCGTTAAGGGGCATATACCTGAAAAAGACGGCATAATTGCCGATTTACTCATTCTTGATTTGATTGCCGAAGAAAATAAGCCGATTTGCGAAATTTTAAAAAGCATAAAAGATAAACTCAGCATTACAACTTACATTGAAAATTATTCCGAAAGGTTTGAAAATGATAAAACAAAAGAAGATATTATAAATAAATGGGAGCAACTGTTTATTGAGGAAGCGGTTTTAAATCAAAATAATTTTAAATTCGGGAAAAATCATATCGTTGATTGTAAAAAAAGCAAAGAAGCATTTGAAAATATCTTAGAATATAAACCTGACGGCGACGGATTCAGATTTATAATGACAGACGACTCTTCCGTAATTGTAAGAAAAAGCGGAACAGAACCTTTAATCAGATACAGAATCGAAGCAACTGGAAAAGATAGCGATAAAGCTAAACAAAATGCACTTGAGTTAAAGAATTGCGTTGACAGTTTTTTTAATTAATTTTTGCAGAGGAAGTATGCAATTGTGCATTAAACAAGATTAAAAAATTATTCTATACTTCTTTTTATAAACATTCCGTTTGCGCTGACGGGAAAGTCCGTATCGGTTTTTGAAAGAAGCATTGATTTTTTTTCCTTATAATCATATCCCCAAGCGCCAAGGAATACTTTTTGATTATTTATATCATAGGCGTAAGCAAGAACTACTATCAAATCATCATTATCGGTGCTGAAGCCCAGAGGAACAATATCATACCTGTATTTAACAAGCTGGATATTATTATAATCAAGATAGTAGTTTTTTATTGCTTCATCAAGCCCCGTAAGTTTATAGGTATAGCCTTCTTCTATATCATTAGGTGCTACATATAAATATAATGAGGTTTTATAAATTCCGCCAAAGGCAGAACCTGATTTTTCTTTAATTAAGAGTTTTTTTGAATCCGCACTCCAATCAACAAGAGTTAATCCTCTGTACAAATTCGGATAAATTTCTTTTGTTCCCGCTTCAACAATCGGCATTCTTGCTTTTTGATTATGATGATAGTCTAAAATTCTTTTTACCCTTACTTTTGATGTATCAAGTTTTCCGACATAAATTTCGGAAGATATTTGATTTGTTTCGGGAAGAAAGTAGTATCTTGCATAAGCACCGTATTTACAACCGATATCGGTTATAAGATAAGAATATGACCTTAGATTTTTTTTAATATCCTCAATATTAAACTCTCTTTGTCCGGGGTTTGCATTATATTTTTCAAAAACATATTTTGTTTTGGGGTAATAGAATTTTTTTGTGCTTTTCGGTTCTTCAAAATCGTCAAGTTTTCTTTGTTCAAGAGGAATATTTTTTGCTTCCTGTTCCCAATCCTGTCTTGTTTCAACCATTTTTGCGGATGAAGAATTGAAAAAAACGGCGAGCAGAAAAAATAATATAAAAGATATTTTTTTCATAAAGTAATTATACCAGACCTTCTTTTAGGGCAACTATTGCCGCTTTGGTTCTATCCGTTAAATATAATTTTTGCAGGATGTTATGTACATGAGCTTTTGTTGTTGAAATAGATACAACAAGCTTTTCCGATATTTCTTGATTTGAAAGTCCGTCAACAATTAAAGATAAAACTTCAAGCTCTTTTTTCGTGAGTCCGTATTTTTTATTGGGATTATCTGCGGTTTTTGCCGTTTGTTTTTCTTTTTCTTCACCCGTTTGAATACCCGATAAAACAACTCTTGCTATTTGAGAATCAATCCATGCAGCATGTGTTGCCACCGTATCTATTGCATTAAATAATGTATCAGAACTTGAGCCTTTCATTATATATCCGTCAGCACCCGCTTTAAAAGCTGCAAAAATATCATCTTTATTGTCTCGGGATGTAAACATTAAAACGGGAGAATTTAATTTTAATTCCTCTTTGATTTTCCTTGTAGCTTCAATTCCGTCCATTTCCGGCAAACCTATATCCATTAAAATAACGTCGGGATTGTATTTTTGAGCCATTAAAACCCCGTCAATTCCGTTTGTTGCCTGAGCCACAATAGTATACCCCGGAGTGCTTTCTATTTTCATGGCAAGTCCCATGCGTGTAAATTCATGGTCTTCTACCAGCAATAATGAAATATTTTTTTCTTTCGTCATAAAATCACCTTACAATCATTTATTGAATTTTTCAGTTCAAATGTAAACTTTGAACCTTTGTTTAATTCTGAATCTACATATATTCTGCCGTTATGAGCCTCAATTATCTGCCTTGATAAATATAACCCGAGACCCGTCGAACTTGAACGCTTTTGGTTTGTACCTTGAGAAAATCTGTTAAATAATTTGCCGCAATCTTCCCTGCTTAGTCCTATACCGTCATCCGTTACGCTGAATATCAAATCTTCAAGATTTCTTTCCATTCTTATTTCTATATTTTTACCTTTTTGAGAATGTTTAACGGCATTTCCGATTAAATTTGTTATAACTCTTCTTATTTCGTTTTTATCGGCATTTACAAAGATTTCGTTATTGTTTTTCTTAACGGTTACATCCATTCCTGCTTTTTTAATGAGTGCGGATAACTCATCAATGCACTCGTTTGTCAATTTTACTATATCAAATTTTGTTTTGCAAAAATATGTTTTCCCTGCTTCATATCTGTAAACTTCAAGTAAGGTATTAACAAGCCCCAGCATATCCTCCGAACTTTTTTTCATGGCTTCAAACAGACTTTGCTGTTTTTCCGTTATTTCGCCCAGTGATTTATCAAGAACAAAATCAATTCCCGAAATATTTGCAAGAAGCGGAGTTCTGAGGTCATGAGTCAATGTTGCCATAAAATCATCCCTCAGCCTTTCGTTTTCTTTTTGATAAGTTACATCTCTTATAACCGCAATGTAAAATTTATCTTTGTCGCTGTTTGCGGATGCAATACTTATTTCTACGGGAATTTTTGTATCATTTTCATAATTAATAAGGCTGTAATTTCTCAAAAAAACATTTTCGCTGAAATTCAAATTCTTTTTTGCAAATTGTTTTTTCTCACTTACAACAAGTTCAAATAAATTTGAGGAAATTAAATTTTCTTTTTTTTGACCGAAAAGTTTTAAAGCCGCATTATTTAAGTCCGTTATTTTAAAATCGGTATCAAATGTTACAATGCCGTCTGCGCAATTTTTAATTACGGCGTTGAGCTTGCTGTTGGCAACGGATAATTCACGGGTTCTTTTTTCAACCGTTTCTTCAAGAATTTTTGAATGATTTTCAAGTTTTAAATTTGCTTCTTCTAATTCTTTAATTTTTTCTTTTAATTCTTTTTTTAATCTGGTGCGTTCAAGGGCATTTTTTATGCTTAAAATCAGGCTGTTATTATCCCATGGCTTTTCAATATATTTAAAAATTCCAATCTCGTTAATTGCTCTTATAGCGTTTTCTTTATCGGCATAACCCGTCAAAAGAATAGAAGAAACTTCAGTTTGCGTTCTTTTGGCTTTTTCGAGAAAATCTATTCCGTTCATCTCGGGCATAATAAAATCGCTTATTACAAGGTCAGCTTCATTTTGTTTTAAATATTCAAGAGCGTCTTCAGGATTGTTAAAAGCGGCAACATCGCCGAACCCTTCTAAGCCTAAAAGCATAGTAAGGGTTTTGGTGACCATGGCTTCATCATCTACAATAACTATCTTGCCCGTAACATCCATAATAAAAAGATAATTTATTTTTATTTATAATACAAATTATTAACAAAAAGTTAGAAAACTTAAAATATTGAGCAATATATTTTATTTACATGTTTTGTTTTGTTAGAATAAGATAGAAGCTTTTATTTGGTAAAACAATGAAGTTAATTTTAAACAATACTTATCGGCAATTCAACCGACATTACGACAAGAAACATAATGTTGTCAATTTTGAGCCCTTAAAATTTTCTTCAAATAACAGCAGTAACGATATAAGTTTTACTTCTGCAGAAAAATTTTCAAAAATTCTATCTAAAAAAACAGGAGAGGTAATTTATACAAATGCCTCTTCTATTATTAATAACTTGGATAAAACATTCGGGGAGAAGTTCTTCAGCAGCTTACTGGAAAAAGCCTGCATTAGCGTTACGGATAACAAATTAGCAATTAAAAATACGGGCTTCTTTAGAAGAATTATAGACGGTGCAAAACAAAAAGGTATCAGAGAAGCGCTTTCCATAATCGGAAATTCTATCTCCGATATCCCTGCAAAAATCTTAGTACCTGTGTTTGACCGTTTAAGTGACAGCAAGGCTTCCTCTTTAGAAAGATTAAGAGGGTATTCGAAGAAAATTTTATCTTCAGGATTTTTTGCAAATAAAAAGGAAAAATTTGAAATCAGAAGAAGCTATGAAACATTAACCGATATTCTTGAAGAACTTACGAGTAAAAAACTTGCTTTAAATCCCGATGAAAAGCTTCAAAAAAGTTTTAACCTATTAAATTGTACGGAATATATAAAGAACAAGGCTTCAAGCGGAGTTACACAGCAGTTCAAAAACTATAAAACCAGAGATGAAAGAACAATAAACCGTCTTGTAACGGGAATTGTAAGCTCAATATTCGGCGGTATTGATTTTTACAATCTTTCAATGGTTCAAAAAGACAATAAAAAAGAAGCCGAAAAAGCCGGCAAAAAGAGATTTTTCGTAGAACTTAAAAATTATGCAACAAGTGCAGGCTTTACATTTTTAACTCTCGGCGCTTTAAATAAATATATTAAAGATTCTATGGCTTTAAACGTACTTGCGATAATAGGAAGTACGATTATTTCTCAAGTATTTTCAAAAGTTACGAGCGGAATTCCGATTATTCCACTGACTCCCGAAAAAGCCAAAGCTATTGCTCAAAAAAGAAAAGCAAACCCGAATTCAAATTCAAATTTAAACTTATCATTCAATAAAGCAAAAACTAAAAATATTCCCCTTAAAGGACATAAAGAGCTTATTCCGAAAGAAAAACAGGTATTCGGAAAATTTATTTCAAAGGACGGTTCATTTGCGTCGTTAAATGCATTAAATAATCAGTATTCAATGCAGTCAAAAAAAGCACCGAAAAAGAAAAGCAACATCGGCAAAATATTAGGTTTTGGCGTTGCTGCCGCAAGTATTGTCTATTTAATTTCTTCTTTTGCCAAAGGAGAATTTAAGCTTAAAAAAGATATTAAAGAAATTTACGATAAAAATGCGGATAAAATAAAACAATTTTTAAACGGTGAAGTTGAGAAATTAGATGATGATGTATTAAAACAAATAGTTGAAAAAACAAAAGAACAGGCAAACAGAGCGGAAAAATTCCATATTATTTCAAGAATTAAAAAATCTCCTGTTTTCTATTCAAAAAACGGCACTTCTCCATTTTCAAAGAAATTGGATTTAATTAAATTGAAAACCAGACTGGAAGAATTGAAAGGAACGGAAAAAGGAAGAAAAATCGAAGACATCCTCAATAAATATATTAAAGAAATCGACAGCATTTTACCCGATGGTGAAACATTAATAATTGAGAAAAAGAATACCATATTATCAGGATTATACAGCGGATTAACAAAATTACCGAAAACAATCTATCAGATATTTTCTATCCCCGGTCTGGGTATTAAAAAATTACTGGATTTAGCCGTTTATAAAGATTCTAACAGTGCGCTTGAAAAAATTAATGCTATATCCGGCAATGGAAAGAATATTCAAAAGGAACTTTCTAAATTAAATGGCATTATATTTAAAAAAGATAAAAAAACAGGAAAGCTTTTAGAAAATAGCGATATTATCGATGAAATATCAAAAAAAGTAAGAAAACTATCAGTTGGTCCCGAAACAAGTGAACTTGCAAATTATGCAAGAACTTGTGTAACGGTTATTTCTTCTTTATTCTTTATCAATGATTACAGAAATCAGGTTCTTATAGAATCAGAAGGAAGAGATACCAAAAAAGCTTCCGAAGAAGTAGGTACAAGAATTTCACAAAAGATATCCAACTTTATTATAAACGGAACTTTAATGAATTTATTTAACTCAACATTTAATAAACAGTTAAATGCCAGTCTGTTCGGTGCAGCCTGGGTTCCTACTTTAACCGAATTATCTAACGAATTTTTAACAAGGAAATCTATATTCCAGCCGATTACACCTATGGGTTCAAAGCAGGAAATTATTGATTTTGAAGCGGAACAAAATTCAAGAAAAGGTTTAATCGGCTGGTGGAATAAGACATATAAAAAATTAACAAATAAAAAATCTCTGACCGAAAAAGCAGGCATAAATAAATCATCGTCCTCCAAATAAAAACTGTATACCAAACTTATTTGTGTTAGAATTAAAGCGGATATTATATTATAAGAGAATAGTAAAAGATGACAAAAAAAAAAAAAAAAATGCTTCTGGATAGTGTTGAAAATAACACTCCCGAAGAGATAAAAGCGGACAAGATATTTAATTATAATGATAAAAATAAATTTACGTTTAAGCTTACGGATGCGCTTGTTAAAAAATTAAATTTGAGAAGCTGGTTTGAAGCATACAAAAAAGAGGCGCTTGTTTCAACAGCAGGAATCAGAGGACCCCAAAATATATTATATCCTCACGATACACGTTTTCCAATTAATACAATTGGAATAACCCTTGCGACTTTAGCAAAAGCGCTTGTGCTAAAAGAAAAATATAAAAATGAAAAATTACTTAAGCTTGTAGGATGCGAGGTAAGATATAATTCAAAAATTTACCTTGATATTATTTCAAGAATACAAGCAGGGCTTGGAATTAGAACACTTGTTCCGGTTGATAAACAAACAATTCCAATCTGGCTTGCAAGTTTTCTCGCTTTCAAGCTTGATTTGGTCGGAGCGGAGTATATTACAAGTTCTCATGGAATCTCGGTTAAAAATGCTACAAAAGATTTAAACAATCAAGGTTCTCAGTTTTTACCGAATGAAAGCATGGAATTTGTAAATAAAATGGAAGAAATCCTGAATATTGCAGAAGAAAAAGGAGCTTATGAAATCAATTTTTCTTCCGCCGATGATTCTCTGCTTGATGAAAAAACAATGGAAAAATTAAATAACGGGCTTGATTTATATGCAGAATATTTAAAAAACGGCGTTGCAAACGACAGAAATATTGAAAAGATAAAAAATTTCAAAAATAAAATCGTGATTGATTCTGTCGGCGGATGTGCTTATAACACCCTTTCAAAAATTTTAAAAACTCTGGGTATTGAAGATAAATTTGTATGGTTTAACAAGGAAGAAACTCCGTTTTTCCACGGAATCGGAAAAGATATCAAAAAAGATAAATCTGGAAAAGATGTTTTTTATGATTGGTCGCTTGATGTTACGGTTTTAGCTAAAGATAAGGACGGAAAAGAATATTTTCCCGTTGTAAAATCACTCAATTATGATGAAAAACTTAAAAACTATCCTTTGAATACGGTTGTGCTTATAACAGACCCCGATCATGACAGATTGAATATAGTTCAATTAGTATCAAAAGATAATCTTGATAAAATTAAAAAAGCAGGGGTTGATTATGTTGAATATGAAGATAAAATCCTCTGCGTATTCAGTGCAAATCAGGCATTTTTAATGATTATGGATTATTGGTATAAAACCCTTGATAAAAAACCTGATTGTACTTATTTTATGGTTAAAACAACCGCAAGCTCGGCTTCATGGAACGAATGGGCGGAAGCTAACGGAATAAAAATTATTAATACACCCGTAGGTTTTAAAGAAATAGCCGGTGCGGTCAAAAAAATCGAAGCTCAATATGAAAAACATATTGATAACATAACGATAACAGATGTGTTTAACAATAAAATCGAACTTGGTAAAAACCCGAGAATGATATTCGGAGGGGAAGAATCAGGCGGTATGATAATCGGGGCAATAGAACCCGTCAGGTCTTTAGGCGGAAGAACAGCATTAGCCATGAGAGAAAAATCTGCAACCGAAGCAATAATTATTGCAAGCAGTCTGATTTCAAGTATAGACGGAACTCTGGTTGATTATCTTCAAAAAGTTTATGATGACAATAACATTATTTCAAGATATGATGCAAGGGTAGATATAGCATACTATAACGAATCCGAGCCTGATATAGAAAAATTAAAGCAGGCAAAAATATCCGGCGAAGCAAAAAGAACAAAAAATGACCTTTTTTACCTTGCACTTGCGGTTGCAAAATATGAAAATTTAATAACTATTGAAAATATTAAGGAAATTTTATCCGAAACATTTAAAACAGTTGATTTTTCAAACTTAAAGGATGTGCTTTTTGTAGGCGACGGAACATATTTAGCCTTTTCGGATAAGTTTATCGAAATAAGACCGTCCGGAACGGATGCTAAAACAAAGGCATATGCAGGCGGAAACAATAAGAGTGAGTTATGCTCGCTTGCCGAAACGCTTGGAAAATACTCGGGTGAGTTAAATGAAACATATAAAAAATACCTGAGTGAAGAATATGTTAAATCTTCAAAAGAAAAATCTTTTGAAATATATGAAAAATATTCCCTGAAAGATGAAGATAAAAGGGAATTTAAGATACCGGAATATAATTTTTAAAAAAGGAGAATATAATGGAAACCGAAAATAAAGAGAGTATGAGTACTTCTCAAAGCATCAGAGAGGGAAGAATTCAAAAACTTACCGATTTAATTGATATGGGTATAAATCCTTATCCGTATACTTTTGATAAGACAGCAAATGCTTCAACTCTTCAGGAAAAATATAAAAATCTTGAAGCGGGAGTTGAAACGGAAGATGTTTATTCCGTTGCAGGCCGTGTTATGGCAATAAGAAATACAGGCATGTTTATTGACCTTATGGATTCAACCGGAAAAATTCAGATTTTTTCTCATAAACAAAATTTGCCCGAAGATAAAATGAAGCTTTTAAAATTAATTGATATAGGCGATATTGTAGGTTTTACAGGTACAATAAGAAGAACACCGAGAGGTGAATTATCAATTAAAACTACCGATTTAAAATTATTATCAAAATCCCTGCTTCCTTTACCCGAAAAATTCCACGGATTATCGGATGTTGAAATAAGATATCGTCAAAGATATCTTGATATGATTGTAAATACGGAAGTAAGAGATACATTCAAAAAAAGAAGTTTGATAATTCAAAAAATAAGAGAATTTTTAGCCCGTGACGGCTTTATGGAAGTTGAAACTCCGACGCTTCAAACAACTGCATCAGGAGCTAACGCTCGTCCTTTCTTCACTCATCATAATGCTCTTGAAATGGATTTGACTTTAAGAATTGCTCTTGAATTGTATTTAAAAAGATTAATAGTGGGCGGTGTATCGGAACGTGTTTTTGAAATCGGAAAATGTTTCAGAAACGAAGGTATTGATACACGTCATAACCCCGAATTTACGATGATTGAGTTATATCAGGCATATGCAGACTATAATGATATGATGACATTAACAGAAAATATGGTAGCATATGTTGCTCAGGAAGTTTTAGGAACAACAAAAATCAAATACGGAGAAAATGAAATTGATTTAACCCCGCCGTGGGACAGAAAAACAATGCTGGGTTCAATTAAAGAAGCTACCGGAATTGATTTTCTTGAAGTATATGATGCTAAAGAAGCAATAGAGCTTGCAAAAAGCATAGGTGTATATTGTGATGAAAATTTAAACTGGGGTCAGGTAGTTGAAACGGTCTTTGAAGAAAAAATTGAACCGGGTTTAATACAACCCTGCCATATTATTGATTATCCGAGAGAAATTTCTCCGCTGGCTAAAGTTCACAGGGACAACGAACGCTTAACCGAACGTTTTGAAACAAGAGTTAACGGCTGGGAAATAGCTAATGCATTTTCCGAATTATCAGACCCGATTGACCAGCGTCAGAGATTTGAAGCACAGGCAATAGCAAAAGCAAACGGTGATGAAGAAGCTATGGAAATTGATGAAGATTTCATTAATGCCCTTGAATACGGTATGCCTCCAACCGGCGGTATGGGAATGGGTATAGATAGATTAGTAATGCTTTTAACAAATTCTCCGTCCATAAGAGATGTTATAGCATTCCCGACACTAAAAAATCTTCACAAATAGGATAGTTATATACTCAAAAAAGAGGTGAATATGTTAAAAAGAAACGTAATTTGTATAAAATGGGGCGATAAATTCGGTGCTGATTATGTAAATCGTCTTTATAAAATGGTTCAAAGAAATTTAACACTTGAACACAGGTTTGTTTGCTTTACGGATAAACCCGAGGGGATATTGGATAAAGTTGAAATAAGACCCTTGCCCGAATTAAATGATGACGGTTTGCCCGAAAAAGCTTGGAAAAAACTGGGACTTTTCACAGATAAGCTTGCGGATTTAGAGGGCGAAGCACTGTTTTTAGATTTGGACGTTGTTATAAGAGATAATATTGACTGCTTTTTTAGAGAAGAGGGCGAATTTTTTATAATAAAAGATTGGGATTTTCCCGATGATATTATAGGAAACTCTTCGGTTTTCAAATTTTGCGTAAATAAACACAAAGATATTATTGAAAACTTCTATAAAGAAGGTCATGATATAAGAAAAAGATACAAAAATGAACAAGCCTTTTTGTCACATCAGATGAATGACAAAGGAATTTTAAAATATTGGGACAGAAAATGGTGCGTAAGCTTTAAAAGAAGCTGTCTGCATCCGTTCCCTTTGAATTTCTTTATGGTTCCAAAAGACCCCGAGGAAGCTAAAATCATTATTTTCCACGGTCGTCCGACACCGGAACAGGCATACAACGGATTTGTCGGAAAAGGCGGTTTCAGATATGTAAAACCTACCCGCTGGCTTGATGAGTACTGGTGTAAAGATTAATTTATTGACTGGTAATTTTTATTGTTGTATCATTAACTTATTAACTAATTCGCAATTAGCTGTTTGGGCCTGTGGCGAAATTGGTAGACGCGCTAGATTTAGGATCTAGTGCCTATGGTGTGAGAGTTCGAGTCTCTCCGGGCCCACCATCAAGGACAAATCATTAAGATTTGTCCTTGATTATTATAATTAAGTTTTAGCCACTATATAAAAATTTATAAATTAACACAACTTATAAATTTTCACTAAACCTATACAAGACTCGA
>CADBOJ010000018.1 GCA_902796305.1 uncultured bacterium
ATTAATTGTAGGCATATTTTCCCCTTAATATTAGTATCTTGTATTTTATATTTCACTATAAACAAGATTTTAAGTCAAATGTTTTTTGTTTTAACATGTGTCAAAATGTAAATTTTTTTAACAATTAATCAAATTAATTAAAATTTATAAAATATTATTAATCTTTGGCTGCTATATCGACTATCTGTCCTGTTGTTTGTGCTTTAATACATGCTGCCGCAACTTTGCTTGCGGGCGTTTCAACAACTTCGCAGTAGTAATTATTACTGTAGTATATTGCGGTTTTTCCTCTTTCGTTTTCATCTTGCGCATTTTCATTACTGAAAATTTTTCGTATCGTATCTACGTTAATATACTTTTCTGCTCCGTTTTTTGCGATTTTTATAAATCCGCCGGTAAAGTTAATTTTCATTGTTAATCTCCGTTATGCTAAACTTCTACTATTATAGTATTTTTTTTAAAACTTTACTACTCTTTTTAAATATTTTATAATTTTTTATATGGATTACAGGAAAATTATTGACAAAATTGAACATGATTTAAGCCATTTTTTAATAGACGAGCTTACAAAAGCTGACCCTACCAAGCGCATGAGCTATGATTTATATAAATACAAGGGTCTTACAATTATTGCAGACCCGAGGTCTAAAGCACATGATAAAACCATAAAAGTTAGAATAGGGGTTCTTGAAGCTGAGTTTAAGGTGGCCGACGGAACAAAATGTTCGGGTTCTTTTGCTCCAATTGAAGAAAAGCTTATTTCAATGTGGCTCGGAAGATCCGAGAACTCTACACTTTTGAGAAGAATATTTACAGATACCGGTGAAAGAAAAGAAGTTCCTATTATTCCTTTCGGGTTAGAGGAAGTATTTGAAGAATCATCCGACTAAATTTTCAAGAAGTTTGTTCGAGTATTCAATAAAGTTATCTTCAACTATTGATTTTCTTAAATCTTTAACAAGATTTAGAAGAAAATGAATATTGTGAATGCTTAAAAGCGTAGCAGCAGTTGCTTCTTGTGTTTTGTAGAGGTGTCTTATGTACGCTTTTGTGTGATTTTTGCAAGTGTAACAATTGCAATTTTCGTCAAGCGGTGTAAAATCGTCTTCGTATTGTTTATTTTTTATTATTTTATTTCCGTTGTATGTAAAAAATGTTCCGTGACGTGCATTTCTTGTGGGTAATACACAATCAAACATATCAATTCCGTATTTAATGCCGTTAATTATATCAACCGGTGTTCCAACACCCATAAGATACCTTGGCTTGTTAAACGGTAAAATAGGCGCTGTGATTTCCGTTATATGATTTTTAACTTCCGCAGGCTCTCCCACCGATACGCCCCCTATAGCATATCCTACGGCATCAAATTTTGATACGAATTCGGCAGATTCTTTTCTTAAATCATCGAAAAATGCCCCCTGAACTATCGGAAAAAGTGCTTGGTTATAATTTTTATGTGTTTCAAAACATATTTCAAGCCAGCGTTTTGTTTTATCAAGCGCTTGTCTTGCTTGATTATAGTCGCATGGGTAAGGTGCACACTCGTCGAATGCCATTATAATATCCGCACCCAAATCTTCCTGAATTTTCATTGATATTTCGGGGGAAATAAAATGTTTTGAACCGTTTTTAGGGTCTTGGAAATGCACTCCCTCATCCGTAATTTTTCGTAATTTGGCGAGTGAAAACACTTGAAAACCGCCCGAATCCGTTAAAATCGGTTTATTAAAATTCATCCAGCCATGTAGACCGCCCGCTTTTTTTATAAGTTCACAGCCTGCTCTTAAGTACATGTGATAGGAATTTGCAAGGATGATTTGTGCTCCTGTGTTTAATATCTGCTCGTTTGTCAGCATTTTTACGGCTGAATTTGTTCCGACGGGCATAAAAATCGGCGTTTCAATAGTGCCGTGCGGTGTATTTAAGACTCCCGCACGGGCGTTACATTCTTTTGATGATTTTACTATTTCAAAATTAAAATAATCGGAATATGACATTACTAATTCAAATCTTCAAGTACAAATTCCGACATTATTTTATAATTCGGGCAATATTCTTCTTCTTTAAAATAAAGATTAAGTTCTCTTGATGCCGATTCCGGAGAATCCGATGCGTGTACAAGGTTTGTCGTTGCATAAGATGAAAAATCGGCTCTTATGGTTCCAACATCTCCCTCGTCGGGATTTGTAGCACCGACAATGTGTCTTACACCCTTAATTACATTATTGCCTTCAATTGCCATTGCAACAATAGGTCCTGAAGTAATAAATTTTATCAGTGACGGATAAAAAGGTTTGCCGTAGTGTTCTTCATAATGTTTTGAAGCTGTTTCATCCGTTACGTTAATCATTTTCATTGCAACAATTTTATAAGATTTTTGCTCAAATCTTTTAATAATTTCGCCTATTAAACCTCTTTTGACACCATCGGGTTTTATTGCTACAAAAGTTTTTTCCATTTACTGCCTTTCTTTCCTTGCTATACAAGTTAATTAGAGCATATTTTTTAACTTATTGCAAATTAAATTTACTAAGTTTTTTATAGTAAATTTTTATTAATAATTTCTATTAAAAAATTTTTTTGTATATAATAAACTTATTAAGAATATAGCGGGAGTTATTTAATGCGAAGAAGCAACAACAATACCTTTTTTGGCATAGCCAAAAAAACTGAAGACAGCGACTTTTATTCAAATATTAATACATCAGTTGCGCTCGGTAAGGTTCATGTGCCGATTAAACACAAACAACTTGCTTCCAACTATGTTTTGATAAAAAAAATATTTGGTTCTTCAACTGCAGCTATACCCATAACAACATCCGACAGGGCAATATTAGCTCGCCATGGGTTTCTTCCTTTATCCGGCAGTACGATAAGTCAGGTTAACCGTCAAATTGAACAGCTTAAAAGCTGGGCAAATTCCGGTGATATCTTGCTTTGTGCTTATGCAAATGAATTATTCGAAATAAGAATTAAAGAATTAAAATATATCAGATTAACGGTCAATTCTGCAAGAAGTTCGGAATTTTGCGACGGATATAAGGCATTAGAAAAGTATGTTGAATATATAGCACGTTAATCATTACAAATTGTTAAGTTGATATATACTATTAGTGTTGATATTTTTGAATTTAATGGTATTTTTTAATTATAGGAGGCACTATGTCAAAAATTATTACATTAATTATGTTCAGCTTGTTATTGCTTAATACCCAAAATGTATTTGCAAAACAAAAAGATACGCTTGCGCAACCGTCGAATACACAAAGCTATTCGTATGATATAGATGAAGACTTTAATTTTGATGAAAATTCCTATAATATCAGTAATGAACAGTCTGAAGATGCGCAAGATATGGATAAAATTGAAGATAAAGGTGCAGGATTTGATGATAAAGTCATCAATTCTAGTCACTTTTCATCAGGCACCGCTACAAGAACCTGGATACCCATTAATAAACTTAAATAATCGTTTTTTATAATATTAGCAAAACAAACAGGGTTATGTTGACCCTGCTTGCTTTGTTGTGTTTATATTGTTAATCGGCATAACCGATTGAAATTATGTAGTTAATTTTGAACCGTCGATTCTGCTTGTTGACTCTTTTCAAAATCTTCAATTTCTTTTTCTATTTCGGGCAATATGCTTTTAAATACCTGAACAAGCGCTGGGTCAAACTGACTGCCTGCCGCCTCTTCGATTATCTGCATTGCCTCTTGAGAAGTTTTGCTTTTTCTGTAGGCTCTATCTGATATCAGAGCATCATATGTATCTGCAATGGCAATTATTCTTGATCCGAGAGGTATTTCATCTCCTTTTATACCATACGGATATCCGCATCCGTTGTAGTATTCATGGTGATACTTGATGATTTCCGTTATTTCGTACAACTGCTTAATATCTTCAAGGATTTTAACACTGTATTGTACATGTTTTTTAATTTTTTCGTATTCTTCATCGGATAATTTTTGTGTTTTATTAAGTATTTCTTCTGCCACGCCTATCATACCTATATCGTGAAGAAGTCCTGCCAATTCAATTTTGCTTATTTCTTCGGGTTTTAGTGCAAGCTTGGTGGTTATTTTCATTGCATAAAAAGCTACACGTCTTGATCTGCCGAGCGTATAAGAATCTTTTGCATCAAGTGCCTCTATGATTGCTTTAACCGTTCCGGAGAATAAATCTTTTAAATCCGCAATTAAGGTTTCGTTATCGTTTTTGAGTTGATATGTTTCAAGTGCCGCATCAACTATCATTAAAAGCTCATCCGGTGAAAAAGGCTTTTTAATGTACCTGTAAATTTTAGCGTAGTTGATGGCATCAATAAGAATTTTAACATCAGAATATGCTGTTACAAGTAATCTCATTGTCTTTGGCTGCATATCGTATACTCTTTTTAAAAATTCAACGCCGTCCATTATAGGCATTTTGTGGTCCGACAGTATGCAGTCAAATTGTTCGTTTCTTAAGATTTCCAGTGCTTCAATTGCACTGTTTGCTTTTGTTATATTGTACTTTGAACGCAATGTCCTGTATAAAAGCGCTAAATTATCCTCTTCGTCATCCACTATGAGTACTTTGTATTTTTTATCCTGCAGCATTTATTACTCCGTTTCCGTCGGCTTCCGTATTTTTCGTTTCATGGTTTATCGGAAGTCTTATTGTAAATTTAGTACCTTTTCCGATTTCCGAATCTATTTCTATTGTACCGTTATGGTCTTTTATTACTCTGTATGAAATACTCATACCCAATCCGGTTCCCTTGCCGACAACTTTGGTTGTAAAGAAAGGTTCAAATACCTTTTTAATATTTTCTTTTGCAATACCAACCCCTGTATCAATAAATTCTATTTTGACTTTGCTTTTATCATTTTCATCAGGTAAGACATTGATTGTGACAGTTCCTTCGTCTTCAATTGCATCCTGAGCATTATCAAGAATATTCATAAATACTTGATTTAGCTGTCCGCCGTATGCTTCTATTTTGGGGACATCTGGCGAGTAGTTTTTAACTACGGTAATTCTGTTTTTATATTTGTTATTTAGGATATTTAAAGTTGTATCAATTTCTTTAGGAATATCAAATTGAGTCAACACCATTTCTTCCATTCTGGAGAAGTTTTTAAGGTCAAGTACTATATTTTTTGTTCTTTGAGTTCCTTCTATGCAACTTTTGATAAGGTCTTTTATGTCATCTCTCATAAAGTCCAAATCGATATCTTTTTTTAATTCATCAATTTCGCTTTTTTCTTCGCTTGTCAGTTTGTCAGAGTATTTATCATACAAATCTATAACTTTAAATAAATCATCGGAATAGTTTTGTAAAATCATAATGTTTCCGTGTATAAAGTTGACCGGATTATTAATTTCATGAGCAATTCCCGCTACAAGTTCGCCCAGTGAGCGCATCTTTTCCGAATGCACCATCATAGCTTGGGTTTCTTTAAGTTTGTTATTTGCTTCTTCAAGTGCAAGCGTTCTTTCCTGAACTTTATTTTCAAGAGAAGAATATAAATCGTTTAATTGCTCGCCCATTTCGTTATATGATGAGATTAAATCGTTTATTTCATAGTAATGAGTCCTTGGAATTTTAATGTCAAAATTACCGGATGCCATTTTTTTTGCGGCCTTTGATAATTTTTCAAGTGAATGCGAAACTATTTCCGACATATACACACCTGTTATTATGCCGATTACAATTATTATCAATAATACATTTGCAATATATTTATGTATGTTTCTTACCATACTATCAAGAGCATTTCTTTGATATATTTCTTTATATGCATATATTATTATTGAATAATCACCAAAATCTTTTGAATATTCGGAATATTTATCAGGTTTTGTTTCGTTTTTGGATGTTTTATCTTTGTCTACATTATATTTATATTCATATAAAAGTTTATTTGTTTCGTTTTCACGTATTTCAACATTATCAATTATTCCGGCTTGTTGAAGGGGTTCTATGATATTTTTAGAAATACTGTTTTTTGAAATTCTTATACCGCTGTCATAATCCTTTGCAACTGTTTTAAATATAGCCATATTTATCGCTGTATTTGTAAGTTTTTGAGCCGTAGCATATTCACCTGCAACTTCTTTTGTGTTGCTTGCTATAAACATTGAAATAAAAATTGCGGAAATAATAAAAATTATACTTATTAAAGATGCAAAGCATACTCCGAGTTTTATGGTTGTTATTTTTTCTAAAATTTTTTTGAAATTATTATTCATACTGTTATCTCGCTACAATTACATTATATCATTCAAATTATCATCGCCGGGAGGGGCTGCAAATATACTCGGAATTTCATAAGCCTTTTCTTCATTTTGCTTTGCAATACGAGCGATTTTCTTATCGCATTTATCAAGTATGCTTCCAATGACATATCCCATAAACCAGAAACAAGCAGCGGCAGGTATAACTGTTTTAATTAGTACAACAGCCGTATACATATCAAGCGTCAGATTATTCAAAAGACACAATATGGATAGTGCTATTATGGAATTTGAACAAAATAATCCCGATAATATTTTTGAATATTGAGTTTTTTCTTCAGCCTGTATATTACTCATCAAGTTTTATTCCTGTATACTCCGGTCTTCCATCTTCATCTTGAACACATATTGTACAAGTACTATCCTGTCGATATTTTCAAGATTTATAAATTTACCCGAAATAATGTAATTATTGTCATCAAGTTTTTCTGTCCTTATCGGCTGCAATGTGCATTCTATTTTCATATTGCCCGAAAGGCGGATTTCTATGTCGTAATAATGTCCTTCTTGCAATTCGGTGTTTGTTTTGAGTTTAATTCCGCCTGCGGAAATATTAATTACATCCGTGATTATATTTTCAGGCATATCTTTTATGATTATATTGCCGTTTTTTAATTCTACACGGGAATATTCACGTCTTTGAATTAAACTGTATTCATCAGTTGCTTCAATAACCAAGTTTTCGTTTTCTCTGCTTAAAATTTTTGTTTCAAAATAAATGAGTCCGCTATTATTCACACCAAACACTTCAACATTGTCGTCAGCTTCATAATCGGAATAATCACCATCTTCCGGCAGTATAAGCCGGCAGTGGATTTTATTGTTTTCGACTTTTTCAATTAAAAGTTCGCCTGAATTTTTAAAATCATCAGGTATTATCTTAAAATCTTTTGCATCTTTAAGCAGTTGTTCCATAATTATTCCTGTTAACAGTTACATTGCAGCTGTTTTCATGTCCGCTCTGATTATACCCACGGATTTCACTTTTACATTGTTTGTAACTTCATTATAAGACATAATTGTTATTTGTGGATACGTTCTTTCAATTAATCGTCTAAAAATCAACCTTATGGGTGAAGAACATATTATAATCGGTTGATTTCCCGTTTGTTGAATTGCCCGCTTGAATTCGCTGTTTAAACTGTCCATAAGACGTTTTGCAAAATCGGGATTTAATGTTAAGCTTTCCCCGTCCGGATTTATGCCTTTTGCAATTTCCTGTTCAACTTCCTGTGTCATTGTAATTACAAGAAGCTCACCTGTATCCGAAAGATTTTGCTTGCATATAGTTCTGCCGAGCGCCTGTCTGCATTGTTCTGTCAAGAAGTTGTAATTTTTATTGATTTTATATTGCAGACTCATTGTTTCAAGTATTGTTTTCAAATCCCTGATTGACACTCTTTCCTTGAGAAGATTTTGAAGTATTTGCTGAACATCGGCTGTTGTTATTTCTTTCATCAGGTCATTAACATATGTTTCGTTTACTTCTTTTTTGAGGTTATCAATAAGCTGTTGTACATCATTTCTTGTCAGGATTTCGCTTGCGTTTTTCTTAATTATCTCTGTAAGATGTGTTGATATAACTGCACTCGGCGTTACAACCGTATAACCTGCGGTTTCGGCATATTCTTTATCCTTAAGGGCTATCCAGATGGCAGGAAGATGGAATGCCGGCTCAATTGCGCTTATGCCTGTAATGTTCGGGTCATCTTCTCCGCCCATTGAATTCATTGCAAGATTTCTGTCAGGATACACTTCTCCTGTTTCAATGGTAACACCCTTGAGTTTAATCTGGTATGTATTCGGCGGAAGCTGAAGGTTATCTCTTACACGAATTGACGGTAAAACTATACCTAAATCCAGTGCGGTTTGACGTCTTATTTGAGAAATTCTGTCTAGTAAATCCCCGCCTTTTTCAACATCGAGCAAGCTTACAAGTCTGTATCCTATTTCAATTTCAAGCGTTTCAACCGCAAGAAGTTCAAGAACGCTTTCTCTTGTTGCTTTTTTCTTTTTCCTGTTGATTTTTTCGGCACGTTTTGCATCTTTTTCAGCCTGAATAGCATCTTGTTCAGCTTTTGCCTTGTCTTTAAACTTTTTATATCCAAAAAATCCGGATGCAGCCGAAATTGTTAAAAAGGGTATTGTCGGCATGCCGGGGACTATGCCCATAAAGAATAAAAGCCCGCTAATTATTCCGAGTACTTTGGGATTTTGAAACATTTCAAGCCTTATATCTTCGGCAAGCGAATTATCAGAGCCTGATGCACGGGATATAATCAAACCTGTTGAGGTAGAAATAATAAGCGCAGGAATTTGAGATACAAGTCCGTCGCCGACAGTTAGAATTGTATAAGTCGAAAGTGCGTTCATGGGTTGCATTTTAAGCTGAATAACCCCTATAATTAATCCCCCTACAATATTTATAACGGTAATTATAATACCTGCCGTCGCATCGCCTTTAACAAATTTTGAAGCACCGTCCATAGTACCGTAAAAATCAGCTTCTCTTAAAAGGGCTTTTCTTCTCTTTTTTGCTTCTTCTTCATCTATTAAACCCGAATTTAAGTCGGCATCGATTGATAATTGTTTACCGGGCATAGCATCCAATGTAAATCTGGCGCTAACTTCAGCAACACGACCGGCACCGCCTGTTATTACCATAAAGTTAATTATTACAAGTATAATAAATATTACAAAACCGACTATGTAGTTTCCGCCTATAACAAACTGTCCGAATGATTCAATAACCGAACCTGCATTTGCATAAAGCAGAATTAATCTTGTTGATGTAACATTTAAGCCCAGTCTGAATAATGTCGCTATAAGAAGAATTGTAGGAAAACTTGAGTATTCAAGAGGTTCTTTAGTGTATAAGCAAACAAGGAGAATTAAAACCGAAAGAGAAATATTTAGTGTTAATAGCAAATCCAGCATTTGAGCAGGTATCGGTATAACCATCATTAAAACAATGGTTACAAGGCCGATAGCTAGAACTATATCATTATTTTTAAGTATATCTTTTAATCTTATCAAATCTATCCCCTGTTTATATATTTATAGTATACTACTTGTTTTTGTTTGAGTATACATATTGTAAAATTTCAGCAACAGCAACGTAAAGTTCTTGCGGAATTACCTGATTGATGTCGACCAGTTTGTATAAACTCCTTGCAAGAGGTTTATTTTCAACAATAGGTATATTATTATTTTTTGCTATCTCTCTTATTTTAAATGCTATAAAGTCCACTCCTTTTGCCAAAACAACAGGAGCCGGAACTTTTTCAGGATTATACATTAAAGCTACGGCGTAATGAGTAGGGTTTACAACAACTACATCGGCTTCTTTTACCCTTGACATCATTTTTTGCTGTAAAATTTTCATTCCGAACGAACGAATTCTTCCTTTTACTTTTGTATCCCCTTCTTCATTTTTTCTTTCATCCTTTACCTCTTGTTTTGTCATTTTGATTGATTTTCTGTATTCCCATTCCTGATATTTTCTGTCCAAAACTCCGATAATCAGCAGTATTATGCAAATATTTAACAGCAGTTGAAATAATACCGAGCCGATAACTTCCAATCCTGTTGAAGTTGTTGCTCCAAGCAAGCCGAACAGTTCATCTTTTCTTTTTATTATTACATTCATTCCGACGAGTGCAACAATCGCTGTTTTAGTGAGCGACTTTACAAGCTCAACGATTTGCCTCGGTTTAAACAAATTAAATTTTTCAAGTAATCCTTTTAGTGCATTAGATGGGGATAATTTACCAAAATTGGGCTTTATGGCTTCTTTTGCAAACAAAGAACCTGTTTGATAACGTAGTATTGCTATTGCAGCCAATGCTATTAAAACAAAAAATAAAGCCGTAATATTTACATAGTATTTAAAAAAGGGAGCCATGACTGAAAAAGTGTCGGAATTTGAAATATTATCAGGATTTAGATTGGAAAATGTTTCAATCAACATTGTTTTTAATTTATCTAGCATGCCGTTTCCAAGAACATACATCAGTCCCAGACCGCACGCAAGCAAAA
The DNA here is from genome assembly GCA_902796305.1 of uncultured bacterium. Taxonomy (GTDB): domain Bacteria; phylum Cyanobacteriota; class Vampirovibrionia; order Gastranaerophilales; family Gastranaerophilaceae; genus RUG14156. The sequence goes on from CADBOJ010000018.1 coordinate 10,324, forward strand.
GCGAAGAGGTAAAATCCTGACTTTTTGCAATGTTACCTTTATTTCTTTCGGTTTGCAACCGTTTGGCGGTTGCGTCCTCTGTTCTTTCGTTTTGATCGTTTGCCATAATTATCCGGAAAATACTGCATTAATTACATGCATAAATTTTCCCAAAGCTCCTTGCAAATAAACTATAACCGAATCTAAAAATATATAGATTAATATTAACCCGAGATATATTTTAACGGGCAGGGCAACCATATAAATATTCATCTGAGGCATCATTTTGCTTGTTATGCCGAGTAACACGTCGCATGTAAAAAGCACTGAGAATATCGGCAGTGCAAGATTGAATGCTATTACAAATATTTGAGATGATATTTTCATTGTTAAATTTATGATATCCGCATTAAAAGCAGGGAACACACCCATAGGTATACCTTGAAAACTGTTAAATATTGATGTAAAGATGAGTTGATAAGCTCCTGTTGAAATAAATATCAAGGTAGTTAAATAAATATATATTCTTGCAAGTTCGGAGGAATTCATTCCGCTTATTGGATCAAGTGCTTCTGACATTGCAAGCCCTGTTTGAATTGACAGCAGTCTTCCGCACATCCCCACCCCTTCTAAAAACAGATTTGCGAGAAAGCCGATTAAAAATCCTATAAAAAATTCAATTGCAAGTAAAATTGCTAATTCAGGAGTGCTATGCGGAAGAATGTATAATTTTTGAGTATAAACTATCGGATAAATTAAAAAAGCTATTGTTGCACAAAACCATAATTTAGCCATAACTGGCATATTTAATGTGGAAAAAAACGGTGCAGATTGTATTAAGCCGGTCATCCTCGTAAAAACAAGCATGAAAACTATAATATTATTCGGAGATAGTATATTTAATAAATTCGGTGTCATTTTTTTTTATTTTATGATGCAATCAGCACCTTTATATAATCAAACATTTCCCTGACGGAATTCGTAAAAACATCCAGCATCCAAGGGGCGGCAAACGCCAATACAATCAGTGCCGCAAATATCTTCGGAACAAAAGTGAGCGTTTGCTCCTGAATTTGTGTAACCGACTGAATTATACTTAATGTCAGCCCCACGACAATTGCCGACAGCAACATCGGGGCTGCCGTTATCATAATCAGAACAATTGCTTTTTGAAATATTGTAAGAAAAACGCTTGAATCCATATGCTAACTTACAAACCCCTCTACAAGTGATTTTATAACAAGGTACCATCCGTCAACCATGACAAACATTATAAGTTTAAAAGGCATTGCAATGGTTGTCGGCGGTAAAAACATCATACCCATTGAAACAAGTACGGATGCTACAACTAAATCTATTACAAGAAAAGGTAAGAATATAACAAAACCTATTTTGAAAGCCGTTTTTAATTCCGATAACACAAAAGACGGTATTAAAACATATGTCGGAACATCAACTTTTGATTTAGGTTTTTGTATTTTCGACAGTTTTACAAAAAGTGCAAGCTCCTCTTCGTGGGTTTGCTTAAACATAAAATCTCTTAACGGTACTATGGCATTATCCAGCGCCTGCTGTTGAGTTATTATGTTTTTCATATACGGCTGATAAGCAGTTTCATTTATTTTTGTAAATGTCGGTGTCATTACAAAAAATGTCAGTATTAATGCCAGTCCCACAATTACCTGATTAGGCGGAAGCGACGCCGTACCGATTGCTTGACGGGTAAGGGATAATACTATAACAATTCTTATGAATGCCGTTGTCATAACAATTATACTCGGAGCGAGTGTCAAAATTGTCAGCAATATAAGTATTTGAATACCCTGTGTAAATTCCTGCGGGGTTGAAGCACTTTGCATGCCTATGTTAATACTTGGAAATGATATTGCCGCATTTGCCTGAGGCATTGTTATTAAATACAATCCGATTATGCTTAATATTTTTTTTAACCTTGATATTAACAATTCTATCCTCTTAATTCTATCCGTTAATTTTATTGTTTTTATTTTGCAAATACCCCTATTCTTCTGAATTTAGAGTATCTTTGCGTTCTCAATTCTTCTGCGGTCATATTTTTAAATTCTTCAAGCGATTTAATAAGCGATTTTTTTAAATTCATTGCCATTTCTTCCGCATTATAATGAGCTCCGCCAATCGGTTCTTTGATAACTTCGTCGACAATATTATATTTTAATAAATCTTCACCCGTTATTTTAAGTGCATCCGTTGCGACTTTAGTCATTCCTGCGTCTTTCCAGAGAATTGAAGCACAACCCTCGGGTGAAATTACAGTATAATAAGCATGTTCAAGTATCATCACCTTGTTTGCAACAGCTAGTCCCAGTGCTCCTCCTGAACAGCCTTCACCCGTAATAACCGAAATAATCGGAACATCCAGCTTTGCCATTTCCTTTAAATTAACGGCAATAGCTTCTCCTTGACCCATCTCCTCGGCTGTCATGCCGGGATACGCCCCCATTGTATCAACAAGGGTTATGATGGGCATATTGAAGCGATTGGCGTGTTCAAAGAGCCTTAATGCTTTTCTGTATCCCTGCGGCTGCGGCATACCAAAATTGCATTCCAGATTTTCTTTTGTTGATTTTCCTTTTACCGTACCGATTAACATTACGGTTTGACCGTCGATATCGGCTATTCCGCCCGCTATTGCTTTATCGTCATATCCGTGCCTGTCACCATGCAGTTCTATATAGTCGTTACAAATAAAGTGGACATAATCCATAAAATTCGGTCGTTGCGGATGTCTTGCAATTTGGAGCTTTTGGTATGGTTCCAGCTTTTCGTATAATTCTTTTCTGTATACTTTTGTCTGTTCTTCCAATTTTTTTATTTCATCCTTATAGTCAATATGTGTATCAACACTGGTTTTTTTTAATTCTTCAATTTTATCTTGCATTGTATAAATTGGTTTTTCAAAATCAAGAATTTGTATATGCTTGGCTGTATTATTCATTTTTTATTTCCTTGTTGCTGCATGCAGTCGAATTAGCTTTGATAACTTTTCTTTCATGTCTTTTCTTTCGACTATAAAATCAATTTGTCCGTATTTTAGGAGATATTCCGCAGTTTGAAAGTCGGCGGGAAGTTTTTGACGTATGGTTTGTTCTATTACACGACGTCCTGCAAAGCCTATACGGGCACCTTTTTCAGCTATTATTATATCTCCGATTGTACCGAAAGATGCTGTTACTCCGCCGAATGTCGGTTCGGTTAAAACAGTTATATATAATAACTTTGCTTCATTTAATTTAGCAACGGCACAGCTTGTTTTTGCCATCTGCATTAAGCTTAATGCGCTTTCCTGCATCCTTGCTCCGCCTGATGCCGTAAAAACAACCGACGGAAGTCTGTTTTCAAGAGCATATTCCAATATTGCCGTTATTCTTTCACCTACAACAGAACCCATTGAACCGCCCATGTATTCAAAATCCATCACTGCAATTGCGGTTTTTTGTCCGTCAATTTTGCATGTTCCTGTTATGACCGCTTCATCGAGTCCTGATTTTTCATGTGCTGAAACCTGACGCATTGTATAACTTTGTGTGTCAACAAAATCAAGCGGGTCGAGAGGCTTAATGTTTGAAAACATTTCTTCAAACGTACCCTCGTCAGCTATAAGTTTAATCCTGTCTTTTGCACCTATTCTAAAGTGATAATCGCAATTAGGACACACCATTAAATTATTTTCCAAATCTTTTTTCGGTAACTGGCTCGAACAGTTATAACAAAGTGTCCAAAGTTTTCCGACCGAATCATCTATATGAACGCTCGATGTATCTCTGGCTGCAATTTGTTGAATCTTTCTTTTATTAAACCAATCGGTTAAAGTCATAATATATAATCCTCTACCAAGTTTCACTTAAAATTATATTATAAAATTTTTATCGGGTTTAATATTCCCCTTTAATGCAACATTTCTTAATAATTATTTTAATTTTATAAAAAAATTATATTTTCATGTTTTGTATGACTACATTTTTATGAAAGGATAAAAAATGATTGGAAAAATTCAAAGCAATATCGGTTTCAAGAGAATTTATCTTGAAAAACCTAATAAATCAGGTAAAAGTAGAACAGCAGAGTATTTCAAAGAGCTTGAAGGCATTTGTAAAGAACATGAAGATACTTGTAAAGAGCATAAAATTAATACGGATAAAAGATGCAACTTACTTGTTGATTGTTTAAACGAGGGGTTACAGGCGCTTGATAAAGCAACTGAAATTACGGGAAAAGATTATTATTTAATATATAAAAACCATGATATTGATTCGGACGGGTATAAATACCCTCTTCACACCATGTCGGTAGTTGATTCCGATAACAGATTAATTGCTTATACAATAAAAAACTGGACTGATTTTAAATCATCAAGATGCTGCTGGATTGATAACTTAAGACAATGCTTTCTTGATACGGCATCATTCTTGACTAAAAA
>CADBOJ010000019.1 GCA_902796305.1 uncultured bacterium
AATTAAAAAGCTTGATATGAAAAAATTAAATAATGCCGAAAAAGAACTTTATTATAAAGCTTGCTTAATGCATGAATTAAGGCATAGCGCACAGGTTCATATTTTATTTTCAACAGATGAATACTACCAAAAATGTTTTGAGGCTGCAAAAGAAATTTATAAAGAAATACAAATGGTAAACAGTGCTTTAATTCAAGTGCTTGAACTGGCAAAAGATAATAATGTAACCGTTACAGGCATAGATGATATAGAAGCGGAGGCTAATAATGCAAAGCAGGGATACGGATTGCAAAACTTATATGCACTTAATTTTAAGCCTGTTAAAAAAATTTCCGATGATGCATTTTTAAAATTCAGCACAAATCCGAACGATAAAAGATATTGGTCTACAGGCAAGCATTTATATGGTTCATATATGGCAAATATTAAAAACACCGTAAACGGATATTTTTTAGACCCTGTGGAAATTGATGCATATAACTATCAGTTTGAATTTTTAAAAAGACAAAAACCCAAACATTCCGTAAGGCCGAAAATTTTTGAAAATTTACAGGAAGATGCACTTTTTAAAAGCTTCTTTAGTACCTGTCTTGATAGAGCAGGATATCCCGAATTTATATTCAAATAATCAGTTATCTTCAGCCAATTTTTCAAGCTTCAACTTCTGATCGTATTCAATCAGCATATTAATTAATTTATCCAAATTTCCTTCTATAACTTCCCAAACGTCAAGGTTTTGACCAATTCTATGGTCTGTTAGTCTGCCTTGAGGAAAGTTATATGTTCTTATACGTTCAGACCTGTCCCCCGTTCCGACTTGAGAACGTCTAAGGTCGGTTACTTCCTGCATTTGCTTTTGAACTTCCATATCGTATAGTTTAGCTTTTAAAATTTGCAATGCTCTTTCTTTGTTTTGAAGCTGAGAGCGTTCTTCGGTACAAAATATCATAATACCCGTTGGTTTATGAAATACTCTTGCTGCCGTTTCAACTTTATTGACGTTTTGTCCGCCGGCACCCCCTGAACGAGCTGTTGTAATTTCAACATCATTCATATTTAATTCGATTTCAACGTCATCAACTTCAGGCATAACGGCAACCGTAGCGGTAGATGTATGAACTCTTCCCTGCGATTCTGTTTGAGGAACTCTTTGAACCCTGTGAACTCCGGATTCATATTTTAGCTGGGAATATATATTATCCCCGCCTTTAACCGAAATAACAACTTCGGATACACCACCTGCTTCACATTCGTTTATGGATAAGATTTTTGTCTGCCACCCTTTATTTTGAGCATATCTAAGATACATTCTCATAAGGTCGCCCGCAAAAATATTTGCTTCATCTCCGCCTGCAGACCCCCTGATTTCAAGCATAATATCCTTATCATCCATAGGATCACGGGGAAGCAGAAGAACTTTTAACTTGTGCTCAAATTCTTCAATTTTTGCTTCATTTGTTGAAATTTCATTATTTAAAAACTCACGCATTGAAGAATCTTTTTCGGAATGCAACATTTCCTTAGCATCTTTGATGGCTTCAACAGCTTCTTTGTATTTGTAGTAAATATTAACCGTTTCTTCCATTGTTTTTCTTTGTTTGGAAAGGTCGCGAAACTTTTCATAATCCTGAATAACTTCAGGTTTAGAAAGCGTTACTCCAAGCTCTTTATAACGCTGTTCAATTTTTTCAACCTTTTCAAACATTGAATTATCCATGTATCATTTCCTTTATTATTTGATTTTTAACGGGCATTCTGCCGCAGGAATTATCTTCATCACAGTAACCGAGTCTTGCACATTTCGGAACAAGGTGTTCCTTAAGCCACGGTTCACGCTCAACTACAAGCTCGCACATTTTTTTAACCAATTGTCTTATTTCAAGCTGTGCTCTTGTACATAATCTTAGATTTGCAAGATGTATAAGCTCTCTTAAATTTAAACTTGCAACCATACTGCTTGCAGCAGCATTAGGTAATATTGACCTTGCATCTTCTTTTTTAATACCTGCCGAAATAAAGATTTGATAAGTATCTGAAATGTGTTTAACAAGATTTTCAAATTCCATCTTTAATTCGGGAACTTTTTCAATAGAATCGGGAATTATATAGTCAAATTCACCCTTTTCTTTAACATACCTTTGAGATTTTTGAGAAAAACTCATTAATCTGTGGCGCACAAGCTGGTGCGTTGCCGCACGGGAAATATTATTAATTGCAAAAGAAACTTGAATATGCTCAATGGTTGAATAATGACCCGAAGAGATGACTTTTTTAATTAATGAAAGTTTTTTTTCGTTATCATCTGTTATATTTGAATTTATTTCTACGGCGCCATCCGAACTGTAACAAGTTCTGCATGCAGTATATATTGTATCAATTAAATTATCAGGTATTGATATAAGCTTTACTTCAAGTTCTTTTTTCGGCATTAATTTTACTCCCGCAAATCAAATCCATATAAATTTGCCCGACAGTGTGTCGGGCAAAACCGTTTTTACAACTATTTCTTTTCGTAACGTTTTCTAAATCTTTCAACCCTTCCTTCAGAGTCTAATATTTTTTGATTGCCCGTATAGAAAGGGTGGCAAGCGTTACAAATTTCAACCGTAATGTTATCTTCAACGGAACCTGTTTCAATTTCGTTACCGCATACACATTTTATAGTTGTTTTTTTGTAATCGGGATGAATATCTTTTTTCATTACTTTTTCCTTTGTTCATAGTGATGAGTCTTAATTTTATATTAAGCCCCTCAAAAAAAATTTTCAAGAGAAATATTAAGTTTTATTTGTTTTGGCGATTTACAGATGCAAACTTCTCAAAACAAAAATAATAGCTCTTGCAAACAGAGGCAAAATCAAAAATGCTAAAATCGGCGATAAATCTAAACCGTTAATAGGTGGAATAAGTGCCCTGAACGGCGCAAAGAAAAATTCACAAAAACTTCTTAAAATCCTAAAATACTCTTTATTCCAATTTATATTCGGAATCCAGGTTAATAAACAATATATCAATAATATAAGAAGTATTAAATTAAAAAAATTAGCAACTGCCACCGATAACATATCATTATTCCCCTATATTTTTTCAACTATTCTAAACAGCAATTTTTGAAGTTTTGCTATGTTTTCATTAAATACCTTTAATACCGCTTCATGCGAAACAGGTTCGCAATCAGCAACAAGTCCGGCATCGTAATCCGTAATCAAGGATATATTTAATGATTTCATATCGAGTTCCTTAACAAGGTGAGCCTCGGGATATTGTGTCATATTAATTACTTCCCAGCCCTGTCTTGTAAAGAAAGCACTTTCGGCTTTTGTATTAAATCTTGGACCTTGTATTACAACGACGGTTCCTGTTTTATGATACGAAAAACCAAGCTCTTCGGCCGATTCTATTGCTATCTTTCTTAAAATCGGACAATAAGGATCAGCGGCAGAAATATGTTGAATATTATCTTCATCAAAATATGTGTCCAATCTTCCGTTTGTCCAATTTACATACTGGTCGCAAAAAACTATATCGCCGGGCTTAACATTAAGCTGTAAAGAACCTGCAGCGCAAGGAGATATTACCGATTTACAGCCGATTTCTTTCATCGCCCAGACATTTGCTCTGTAATTTACTTTATGAGGAGCAATTGAATGATTTCTGCCATGACGGGGCATGAATGCCACCTTTTTCCCCGATATTTCCCCGAGCATCAAAGCATCGGATGTTTCTCCGTACGGAGTATTTACGGTAACTTCTTTTATATCATCCAAAAACTTATAAAATCCGGAACCGCCAAAAATACCAATATCAGCTAAATCTTTCATGTATTCCCCCTTATACTATGTTTATCATTATATAACGAAAGACAAAAAAGGTGAAAATAAAAACAAATGTAAACTAAATAAGTCCCATTAATTTTAAATCTTTAGCTATTGCACTATCAAACATGCTTGCATATGCTAAATCATAACTTGCTTCACCGGTATATGTTCTCGGGGAATTATTAATAAAATCGTTTTTTCTTTCAAATTTGGTTACATTAATCCCGTTATTTTTTATATTGGCATTGTATCTTGTAATTACGGGTTGAACTCGCATTTGTAACCTCTTAATAACTATCCGTTGTTTAATTATACTAACACAATTTAAGTCTCAAGGCAATAAATAAATTGATTAATAAATATTTCATACTTTAGTTTAATTTAATAAGAGCAAAAACAATTGAAGCACATACCGCAAGGTTTAAAGATTCCACATTATTATCCATGGCTAATTTTACCGCTTCATCCCCCAGATGCCTCAGCTGTTCAGTTAATCCGCTTGCTTCCGAACCGAATGCAATAATAAATTTATCCTCAAATTTACATTTTGAAAAATCTTTAGCCGAATCTACAATTGTTGCATATAGTTTATGATTTTCTTTAAGTTTTTCTATAAAACTTAAATCCGATGTTCTTAATATAGGGAGCTTAAATATATTTTGCGCAGTTGAGCGAATAACTTTTGTATTATATAAATCAACACAGTCACCAAAAAGAATAATTCCGTCAATTGAAAAAGCGGCAGCAGAGCGCAATATTGTTCCGAGATTTCCCGCATCTTTAATATTTTCAAACAAAGCAATCTTATTCAAATTATAAAATATGCTATCGGATATATCAGGTTCTTTTAATATGGCGGCAACGGATGACGGAGTTTTAACCGAAGATATTTTTTTTAAAATTTCATCCGTTACAAATACAACATATTTTGCGTTTGCACCTTTATAAATATCGTTTTCTTTCTTTATAAATAAATATTCAAGCTCAATGTTATCATTAATAAAACCTGATATTGTTTTTTCACCATCGGCAAAAATCATTTTTTCCGATTTTCTGAACTTTGGGTTTTGAAGTTTTACTGCATACTTAATTAAATCATTTTGTACGCTTGTTATATTAATGAATTCTGTCATTTAATTTTAAAATTCCTTTGCCAGTTTTTAACAAATTCGGTTTCCTTTTTACTAAGAAAACTATATTCTATTAAAACCTCCTCAAAAGGAAATTTTGACAGGCTAAATCTGTTGTAATTCAAATCAAAATAAACACAATTTTCTATTCTTACGCCAAATTTTTCATCTTTTCCGCCGTACAGCCCCGGTTCAATAGAATGAGTTTGGTAGGGTTTAATTACATCCCTTGATTGTATATCTAAAACAGGCGGATTTTGATGAACCGATGTACCTATACCATGCCCGAGTCCGTGATTAAAATAAAATTGCTCCGCTTCAAGAGGCTTTAAAATTTTTCTTGCAAGAGCATCGATTTTAAATGCCGATTTTTCTTTTGATAAAAAACAGTTTATAAAAGCTTTTAAAGTATATGTATAGATTTTCTTATGAATTTCTTTAGGATGACATCCGAAATAAAAAGTGCGGGTTATATCTGTTGCGAAACCGTTCTTCCAATAACCTCCGCAATCAAGCAAAATTATACTTTCATCTTTTAAAATTTTATTTTTGTCAGAATTTGTATAATGAATTGATGCCGAATTATCACCAAGTGCCAAAATTGTACTAAAAGACGGGGTTTTTGCACCGGATTTAGCAAGCTCATGTTCAAACATACAAACTAAATCATATTCGCTCAAACCTGCTTTTAATCTTTTCTTAAAATTATAAATGGCATGGTCAAGCTTTGATGCACACTCTTTAATATAGTTAATCTCACTTAAAGATTTTATTGAAGACAGTAATGCAAAATTATCTCTTTTGATTTCTTTAGGCTTATTAATTGCAATAAAATCGGATAATGTTATATCTTTATAATTAACATATATGGATTTTTTGACACTTTTAATAAAATTCGGAAAATCTTTTAAAGACATGAAATTTAAGTCTTTTATTTTAAAATTCGGAATTTTATCTAAAAATAAAATATGTTTTTTGGTTTCAAAATCAAGATATAAAATCGAGCGAAAAAGCGAAGAATTTTTTAACTGAAAACTTCTTAAATTCGTAAGGTATGCTATATGGTCAAGGTTAAAAATCAGTCTTTTTTTAACAGCGGGATTAAGTTCTGATATTTTTTTTATTTTGTAAGAAAAATCATAACGCTCAACTTTTTTATCAGCCGGATAAACAGGAGCAGACATATCTAAATCAGCATTCTTTAAATATTTTTCCTTTAGTTTATATGTCCTTAAATCAAAATACTCGTCATATTTTGTATATTCAGCTAAATCTATATCCGATGAAACATGAAGAACGGTATTTTTCTTGTATTTCTTTTTGAATGCATCAAAAAAAGTTTCCCCCAGAGGAATTTTGTATATTTCAATATTTTTAAAAACCTGTTTTTCTACAAGAAGATGATATCTTGTATCTACAAAAATTGTAATTTTTCCGTTGTAATCAAGCACTGCTTCTCCCGCAGTACCTGAAAAATTCGTAAGAATATTCAGAGGCGACGATAAGTAATGACTTTTAAAATAAGCATCTTTGGATTTCAAAAGAAGATACTCACCCTCTTTTAAAAGACTTTTATAAAATTTTAACTGTGAATTTTTCATGAATTTTTATCCTGATTATAAACAAGGGACAGAGTAATTTTCTTTACGGATGCTTTATTGTCAAAATCAAGCAAAAGTATGGATTGATATTTTTCAATACCCAAAACACCGTCAATAACGGGAAGTGAAATATTTTTTGGAAAAAAAGCAGACCTTATATATGCAAATCCGTTGCCCTCATGCCACAAGGCATCATGTTCATAAACTTTATTAACAGGTATCATAAACGAGAGCAGTTTTTTAATATCTTCGGTTATCCCGGGTTCCTGTTCGGTTAATATAATACCCGAAGACGATGATGCTATAAATACATTAACAACTCCTTCTTTAGCACCCGAAAAAGATACAAACTCTTTAATTTTTTGAGTTATATCTATAACGTCATCAAACCCATGTGTTGAAATTATAAAGCTTTCGTTTTTTACAGTCATATTACTACCATTATTTCATAAATAAAGGAATTAGAGTAAGTGCAAAAATTGCCATAAATTTAATCAGTACATTAAATACGGTCACCATTATATTTTTAAATTCTTCAACTATGCCACATCCCTCACTAAGTGATATGTATTCAATTCTTTCGGTATTATCATATTCATGTAACAAGTATTTTTTAGCACCTCTCATGGCGAGTGAAGAATTAGACAATATAAAAATCAGCCCCTCTCCCGAAAGCAAGCTTGCAATAATCAAGCCTGCGAGGGCTTCTTCTTTAAGAAACAAGTTAATCAAAGAAAGAATTATACAAACCACTGAAATATAAAATACTGATTGTATAGCTGAATTTCTTGAAGCAAGAGCTGTACATTTTATATAGTCAGGGCTCATTTCACATCTTAATATCTGGGGGTATTTTCTAAGCTGTCTTTTAACTTCAAAGGTTAAGCTTCTTGCAGTTTTAGATATCCCGCCACTAACAAAAGAACAGAATACAAACGGAATAATAGCGCCAATTACAACCGATGCAAGTACAAAAGGATTTAAAAAGTCAACTTCTTCCAATCCTGCAATAACCGTATAAGCAATCAATATACATATAGTTGAAAGTATCGAAGATGCATTAATAAAATTTTTACCAAATCCCGAAATATAATCTTTAATTTTTATAAATTCATTTTCTTTTGAAGTATTTTCAAATGACTCATATAAAAACATTCTGTTAAAATCCCTGCTTGTACCGAGAACGCAAGAAAACACATTAACCGCAATAATAGTTCCTGCTGTTGAAAGCAAGGATAAAACACCAAGAACTATCCCCCAGATACCAAGCATCGGGGATTGCATTCCGGCACATGATAAAAACGAAATCAAAATTGATAAAAAAATTATAATCACGGGTAATGCCGTTAATTTAATTCCCTCTCTTATTCCTTGAAACAGAACTAATTTTAGTCCCACAGCCGAAGAATTTGCTATATTTTTAATCGAACTATATCTCTCGGACATAGAAAATATATTTAAAACCGTAATTATTAAACCCGATATACTGCCGATTAAAATCGGATTAAATATCATTTTATACTCCGGAAACCAAATTCTTACACAGTAAAACGAAATAACGCAATAGATAAATACGGTAAGAATTTCCGAAAATAACAGCTTTTTAATCGCATCAGACTTACTGAAACTTATGCACAAAATAACGAGCACCGAAGCAAATAAACCGCCTGAAACCAGTATTATAGGGAAAAATATTCCCTGAAGGTAAAATACTTCAGAGCCGACTGTCATCGAAGCAATTAGAACAGCAAAAAATGATAAAGTAAAATCAGAATTAATAATTAATGAATTAAGAAAATCTGACGAAATTGATTTTAAACCCGAAAGAGGATTTTTCTTTTCGTCAAGATTATATTCAAAATTTGAAACAATTTCTCCGGCAAGACAGGAAGATTTTTTGGAAATTGTACTGCTTATAATATCAATAACAGCTACAACTCCTATTCCCAAAATGTATCCGTTAATTATTTGATAGTCTTTGTATATATGAAACAAAACGGTCAATAAGCACATTGAAAATCCGAGGCTCATCAATGAAATAACGCTGGATATGTTAAATGAAATTTTATATATATTGTTTTCGGAATGATTGTTTATTTTAAGTATTCTTGATACTCCGAGAGGCAGAACTAATTTTACAATTTCATTTACAAATAAAGTAATAATCAATCCCGAAACAAAACAAACCGTAAACTTCATATCCATGGTATTTAAAAATAAAATGGTCAAAAATACCGAAATAACAGATATTATGGTAAATTTTTTATCGGAAAAAGCAGTGATTAAATCACGAAAATATCTGCTAAGTTCCGTGACTTCACTGTTTTTATATTTACATAAAACTATCTCGTTAATTTTACAAGAAGCTGTCAACACTGCAATTGCCCCCGCAAAAAGACCAAGCCACTTTGATTTTGTTGTAAGGGTATCGGGGAAATAAACAAAATAGCCTAATTTTAGAGCTATAAATATAAATATCCATAAGATTAAATACCAGAAAAATAACCTAAATTTAATTTTATTTCTATCCATTTTTAACTTTTAAAATTACTATCCTGCAATAATTATAAATAAAAAGAATAAAAAATCCCATATAAGCTATATTTTTTTATTTAAATCAAGTTTCTTTTCGTCTAAAACCTTTGCAATTACTATGTTTATCTTGTTTAACAATTCTTTAGATTCTTCCTGTTTTCTTGTTGCAACGGCATAATATTCTCTTGAATATGCTCTGTTAACTATTCTGTAATTTTCATTTAAAAAATCTTTCAATATTACTTCATCTCCGAGAATTCCGTCAGCTTGGTTATTTTGTAAATAATTAAATGCTTCATTATAAGTTTTTGCCCCTATTAAAGAAGCATTCGGCGAAACCATACGGGCAACTTTTTCTCCGGTTGTTCCCATTATAACAACCAGTTTATTTTTAGATGAAAACTGATTTAAGCTTACAATTTTTGAGCCCTTTTTGACCATTAATTTTAAACCTGTTACAAAATACGGTGCCGAAAAATTTATAACAAGTTTTCTTTTTTCATTTACACTCATTGTAGCAACGAGTATATCTACATCTTTGGAATTTAGCTTTGAAATTCTGTTTTGCGGGGTAACATCAACAAATTGAACTTTATCGGGCGAAGAGTCATTAAATATATATGAAGCAATTTCTTTTGACAGTTCTATATCAAAACCGGAACGTTTTCCGTCTTTATAATAACCAAACGGAGGAGAGTCTGATTTAACACCAATTGTAATATAACCTTTTTTCAAAATTTCACTCAAATCATCAACGGGTTCATCTTTTTTTATACACCCCGTTAAAAAAAATAAAGACAGTAAAATAATTATAAAAGTTGTATACTTTTTCATAAGATTATTCTATCATGAAATATTATGAAAGAAATTAGCATTAATATCATTTTTATTACACTGGGTGCATTTTTGGCAGCTTTTGCACTTGAATGTTTTCTTGTGCCAAATCAGATTATTGATGGCGGAATAGTCGGTATTTCAATTATGGCAAGCTACATTACCAAATTAAATCTTGGCATGTTTTTGATTGTTTTTAATATACCGTTTGTCCTGCTTGCACTGAATGAATTCGGCAAAAAGTTTGTTACTATGGCTTTTTACAGTGTATCTATACTGGCATTATTTGTAAATTTTTTCCACAGAATACATATTGTAACGGATGACCTCTTGCTTGCATCTTTGTTTGGAGGAGGAATTTTAGGGACAGGCGTGGGTATTGTTCTAAAAAACAGTGCATGTATGGACGGAACCGAAATCCTTGCAATGAAAATCTCAAAAAAATATCCTTATTCCGTTGGTGAAATAATAATGTTTATCAATGTGTTCATATTTATTTCAGCAGGATTTTTATACGGCTGGGAACAGGCAATGTATTCAACATTAACCTATATAGTTGCCTATAGAGCAATAGATAACATTGTTCAAGGTTTAAGCGAAGAAAAATCAATCAGAATTATTTCGGATAAGGGTCCTGAAATAGGGCAAGCAATTATTCAAAACCTTAATAAAACGGTTACATACATTGAAGCGCAGGGCGGATACAGTAAAGCTAAAAAAACCATGGTGTATTGCGTTGTACCGAGAATTGAACTTTATAAGCTAAAAGAACTCGTTACATCTATTGATGAAGATGCATTTTTATCTACGGAAAACGTCCATGAAGTTTTCAGAAAAAAAACAAAAAATCTCGGTTAAAAAAAATTTAAATGTGGAATATATGACTTTAGTAATAATTCCACTGTGATGCCATAAAAAGTTAAGGCTCTTACCTGATAATTCAAGTGAGGGCTTTTTTAAATCTTCAAGGATTAATTTAAAATAAAATTCATAATATCATCAGCACTTTGAGGATTTGCAAACAATACTCTGTTTCCGGGTCCTCCATACGGATATGTTTTAATTATCGGATTGTTTTTTGTGTAAAAATTAAATAATACTTTATCGGTTTTAGATAATATTACAAAAAATCTTGTGGTTGTATAATTAGCTACTTTAATCGGAATATATAGTCCTTTAAAATTAAGCATTGGTGAAATCCAAACAAATTTCAACGGTTGGTTTTTAAGCATTAAACCCGCAAGAATACCGGCACTGCCTCCGATATCCGCACCTATTATTATTGTGTCGTTACAATTAATACCGGTATAATTTGTTTTAATATAGTTTACTGATTCAACAACATCATACGGAAGTTTTTGCCAGTCGCTTTGCGAAAACTTGTATCTTGACTTTATTTTCAGGCTCTCTGTATATATTGATCTGCCATGACCTCTTAAATCCATGGCAAGGACATTGTAATTATTCAGTCTTAGCTCTTCTGCCAGCGTTTTCCATTCCTTTGCGCTCACTCCGAAAGAATGAAGCAAAATGACAAGCGGTTTACTTGAGGCTTTTTTTGCAAAATAAAGATCACCAACAAGAATAAACTTATCCTTTGTAGTAAATTCAATCTTGTGCTTTGTTGGAGGCTCTTTCTTTTTCTTGGGCGAAGCAAAAGAAAAAGAAGTTAAAAATAATAATAAAACAATTAATACTACAATCGACTTCTTCATATTTTAATTTTATCAAATTAAGAACAAATTTTTTCGGTTTTCAGAAATATACATCATTTAGATGAAAATAATAAATAAAAATTAAAGAAGCAAAAAAATTGTGCCGATTATAAAGATATATTGAATTTGATTGAGGGCAAGTCCCTTTTTCAAAACCTCCTCCCCAAGTCTAGTAGCCGCCTTATGACGGCTTTTTTTTATTGAAAATATATACAATTTTTAAAATATCTATATAATAAAAGTAGGAAGATATAAAACAATACGGGAGACTGTAAAATGAAACAAGAAGAACTGCACGCAATTTTAAAAAATGCAACGGAAGTCGGAGCATCTGACATACATTTATGCGTTAACGAGGTTCCGGTATATAGAATTGACGGGGAAATAATCAAGACACCTCTTGCACAGCTGACAGAGGATGATATTCTCGATGTTATAAATTACACGGTACCGCAACAGCTTAAAAATAATGTTCTTGAAGGATATGATTCCGATTATCCTTTTGAATTGAAAGATTTATCAAGATACAGAGTTAATGTAGCCAAGGCATTCGGATATCATACCGTTACAATTCGTCTTATTCCATATAATATACCGACATTTGAAGACTTAAAGCTTCCGGCTTCAATTGAAAGACTTTCAGATTATGACAACGGAATAATTCTAGTAACGGGTGTTGCAGGCTCGGGTAAATCAACAACCATAGCATCCGTTCTTGAGAAAATAAACCAAACAAAACAAAAACACATAGTTACAATTGAAGACCCTATTGAATATGAATATAAAAACAAAAAATCAATATTCACTCAAAGACAAGTCGGTATAGACACAAAAGATTATCATTCAGCCCTGAAATACACCTTAAGACAGGATCCTGACATAATATTAATAGGTGAAATAAGAGATGCGGAAACCATAAAAAGCGCATTATATGCAGCAGAAACAGGGCACCTTGTTTTTGCGACGCTTCATACATTTAATGCGGTACAAACAATTAATCGTGTTTTAAGCTTTTTTGAACCGACCGAAAGAGATGCAATAAGACGTCAATTTGCAGAAGTATTCAGAGCTTCTTCATCTCAAAAATTACTTCCTCAAGCCTCGGGTCAGGGAAGGATTGTTGCTATTGAACTGTTGTTCTCAAATCCAACAATTAAAGATTTTATTATTAAAGATGAGTTTAACGAAATATATAAACTTGCATCAAACGGCAAATACAGGGATATAACAACATTTAATTCATATTTATACAAACTCTATAAAAACGAATTAATCACTCAGGAAGTCGCTCTTGAAAACAGCGATATACCGGGTGAATTAATGAGAATGATAAAAGGCGTATACTAAAATCAATTGTGTTGTTTAACAAACAGACAGGAAATAAATTTTCCTGTCTGTTTATATTTTTTATGAAGTCAATTTTGAATAAATCTGATTTATTATTTCATTTGCATCTGCAACGATTTTATAATCGGAATACTTGAATATTTCAGCATCAGTATCGGAATTTATTGAAATTATTTTTTTACAGTTTTTCATACCTGCAATATGCTGAATTGCACCCGATATACCAAAAGCAATATATACATCAGCTTCTGTATATGCCCCTGTTTGTCCGATTTGATATTCTTTTCCGACATAACCTAAATCAACAACTTTTCTCGTTGCGCCAAATTTTGCACCTGTAATTTCGGAAATTTTCTTTAATTTGTCATAAGAAGATTTATCGGAAGCAAGACCGTATCCTGCTGATAGTATAATCTTAGCATCGGAATAATCCGAAATTCCCGTTTTTTCATTTATTGAACTTAATATCTTAAGCCTTGCCTCATCATAAGAGTATTTTAATATATGTTCAATAAAATCACCTTTGGTCTGATTATCAAATTTTGCCTTAAATACTTTTGGTCTTATAGTGGCACATTGCGGAAAACTCTTTGAAAGTATGGTAGCCATAAGTTCTGCTCCAAATGTCGGACGTGTCGGAGCCAGTTTTAATTCATTATCTTTTAAAATAAACTCGAGATTTGTACAATCTGCAACAAGTCCGGTGTGTAATTTTGTTGTAATTCTCGGTGCAAGTATTCTTCCTTTCGGCGTTGCAGGAAATATTATTATTTCGGACGGATTTTGATAGAAATAATCCATAAATGCTTCCAGAAAAACTGTCTGAATAAAAATATCAAGATTATTATCTTTAACAAGCACAAATCTGTCGCATCCGGCTTGATATGCTTTTTGAACATCGTTTGCATCAATCGAATTTGACAGTACAATTGCTTCTATCAGAAAATCATTATTTTCCGTTGTTAATTCTTTTGCGCTTTTTTTAAGCTCTAAAGCTTTAGATATAAGCTCATAAGAAGTTTCACTCAAAACATTATTTTCTTTTTCGCAATATACGGCAATTTTTCTCATATTTTAGCCCTCAAGTAAAAATTCCAGTATCTTTTCTGTCTTATTTTCGGTAATTTCAACCGTATTTTTCTCCGTCACAGGACGAAATGCTTTTGCAACCATTGTAGGAGAACCTTGTATTCCGACTTCTTTTTTGTCAAAACCAAGGTCTTCGGCGTTATATGTTTCAATTTTTATATTTTGAGCCCTTATGTAATCTTCAATATTGGGTGTATATTTAGTTTTACACTGTTTTTTAACAGCAATTAAGCAAGGAGTTTTAAGTTCGTAAGTATTAACTTCACCACCGATATTCTGAACCGCAATTACTCTGTGTTTATCGGCATTAGGGATATCCGTAACCGAAGTTGCATCAATGACATCAAGAGTTTGAGCAATACTTATATGAGTCTGTTCCGTATCTCCGTCAGCTGCTGCTTGTCCCGTCAAAATTAAATCAAAATCCGGAGTATATTTCCTGATAGCTATCGCTAATATTTTAGCTGTAATATAGGTATCGGAGCCTGAAAAAAGCTTGTCAGAAAGTAATATCGCTCTTGAAGCACCTTTTGCAACAGCATATTCCAAAGCCTCGGAAGCTTGCGACGGTCCCATTGAATATGCCGTTATTGTAACATTTTTATATCTCTGCATAATATCAACAGCATAATCAAGAGCACATTCATCAAGCGTATTTAGTTTTGAGAGCATGTTGGACCTGTCCAAATTGTTTTCTTTTGTCCATTTAATATCCGTAACATCAGGCACCTGTTTAATGCAAACTACAATATTCATATATTATACCCGTTTA
The DNA here is from genome assembly GCA_902796305.1 of uncultured bacterium. Classification (GTDB taxonomy): domain Bacteria; phylum Cyanobacteriota; class Vampirovibrionia; order Gastranaerophilales; family Gastranaerophilaceae; genus RUG14156. The sequence continues at coordinate 14,841 of CADBOJ010000019.1, forward strand.
TCTTCCACGATTTTATTTAATCCGTTTGGCTTATCAACATTTCTTTTTAATCTTACCGCCATTTTAAAAGCAAGAATTTGTATTATCATAATTAAACTTAAAATAGTGGCAATTTTTGAGTTTGTTTTATTAAATTTTATCAGCATGTCGCAATTATAATCTTCGTATAAATCCGAAACTACGATAGATTTTGTTTTGTATGTTGTTAAGATTTTATTTAATAAATCAAGCTCATTTTGTTTGGCGTCATGCACAATAAACGTCAAAAAAACTTTAGACTTATTTAATAGCGCAAAATGACCGTGAACAAATTCACCCATGGGATATGAACCTGTATTAATATAACAGGTTTCCTTTATTTTAAGAGAAGCCTCACGGGCAAGAGGATAATATTCTCCCAATCCTGCTATTGAAAAATCTTTTAAACCGGAAAGCAATTTTACGGCAGAATCAATATTATCCAAATCTTTAACGGAATGTTCTATATCTTCTTTTAGCATATAGATATTTTTAACTTCTTCCGATACATCAATATGCTTATTTTGTGCAATTTTAACCGCCAGTATCCAAAGCATTAAAACGGAAGCACTGAATGTTTTTGTTGCAGCAACGGCATATTCTCTTCCCGCATTAATATCGAAAGCAAAATCAGCCTCGTTATGCAAAACGGATTCGCGGTTATTTGTAATACTTATGGTTTTTGCACCGCACGGTTTTACCTTATTAAAAGAATTTACCACATCCGAACTCTTACCCGACTGGCTTATAAAAATATAGAGTGTATTTTTATCAAAATTTACAAAATCGGAGTTAGCTATTTCGCTTGCATAATTTACGGATGTTTCAACTCCCGAAATATTTTGGAAAAAGCACTTTGCAAAACATCCGGCGTTATATGATGAACCGGAGGCTATTATTGATATTCTGCTAACATCAATCGGAATATCAATCATTACGCAGTAATTTTTGATATAAGTCTTAACAAGATTATCTAAAATCTCAGGTTGAGAATAAATTTCCGATTCCATCACATAAGTCATATTCATATTATAATGTAAAAATGGTAAATTGTGTCTATATTCATATTCCTTTTTGTGAAAAAAAATGCAATTATTGTGCTTTTTGTTCTTATAGTTCACTTTCATATATTGATGAATATATTACTGCTCTTATCAAAGAGATTAAGTTTCATTACAAAAAAGAACAATGCTCTACAATTTATTTTGGAGGAGGGACTCCGTCAATACTCAATGAAAAACAAATTTGCAAAATATTGTCCTGCTTTAATTATGATAAATCAACCGAAATAACACTTGAAGCAAATCCTTGCAGTTTATCATACGAAAAATTAAAAGGATATAAAAATCTCGGGATAAACAGAATAAGCATAGGTGTCCAAAATTTTAACGATAATATTTTAAATATGCTCGGAAGAAATCATACAAGAAAAGACATATACAATGCACTTGAATATGTTAACCGCGCAGGTATTGGCAATATGAGCATTGATTTAATGTATGGTCTGCCTAATCAAAATTTAAAGCAATGGGAAGAAACACTTAATAAGGCGATAAAAATATCCCCGAAGCACATATCTTTATACGGTTTAAAAATTGAAAAAGGGACAAAATTTTATAAACTGTATGGAAATAATGAGGATAAAACAAACGATATTCAGGCAGATATGTATAAACTTGCACATGAGAAACTAAAAGATTATATACACTACGAATTTTCAAATTTTGCTAAAGGTGAAGAATACATTTCAAAACATAATTCAGCCTATTGGGAAAGAAGATATTATTACGGTTTCGGACTGAGCGCATCGGGCTTTATCGAGAATAAAAGATATACAAACACAATTAATATAAAAGAATATATGAAAAATCCTCCGGCAAGAAATTATACGGAATTATCACAACAAGAGGAGATTGAAGAAGAAATATTTCTTGGGCTGAGATTAGCCAAAGGGATTGATTTTAAAAAAATAAATAAAAAATATAATATAGATATTTATTCTAAGTATAAAAAAATATTTGACAAATTTTTAAACGACGGATATATGCTAAAAACGGATAAAGGCATAAAGCTCTCGCTTAACGGCGTACTTGTTTCAAATGAAATATTATGTGAATTTATTGATATATAAAAATTGTTAATTTTGTAAAAAAATTGCCAAAAAATTAATAGGAACGTAAAATTATTATATGGGTGACAATCAAAGACAATATACTTTCAAAAGGTGGTATGATGAAAAACCTTATACGGACGAGGTTTTATCCATACTGAAAAACCTTTCCCTACAATCACACTATGATATTGCAAGAGAAGTTTTAAAAATTATTGATGTCATCAAAGAAAGTACAAGAGAGCTCGAAGACCCGCCGTTGAGTATAGGCATTGAAAGAGTCCTCGGATTATATAATCAAAGCTATAACAGAAGATGGTATGACAAGAATCTTCCCGTTAACAGAATATTCAAAAGTGCATCATGCTTGCAAAAACAAGATTTTCAGAACGTTATGCAGGGCATGTTTGCAAGTTTAAAGGAAGAAAATGAACAATAAAGAAGAAATCATTTCCGATATGCAGCAGGTGATATATCAAATGAAGCTGGATGATATTGAAGAAAATCCGGAAAGCGAATTTGAATTGTTTACATGCAGTGCCTGCGCTAAGGATATGCCTTTAGCCGGTTCTATTCAATATTCCAAATACAGACTTTGCAACGATTGTGTTTTAATGTATGAAACAGCACTAAAGTTAGGCAAAATAAAAAATATTGACGAGTTTATTCAAAAAACGGAAGATTTAAGACTTAATGAAATGTGCGATTTTATCAGGAAAGATAAATTAAAAGAAACTAATTAGCTATGAAAAATGTTGTTATATTCGGCTCAACCGGCTCAATCGGAAAACAAACTCTTGAAGTAACGGATAATCTAAATGATTTTTCAATTTTTGGTTTAACCTGCGGAAAAAACATTAAACTCCTAATCAAGCAAATTAAAGAATATAATCCAAAAGTTGTTTGTGTTGAAAGTCAGGAAGATGCCAAGGAAATTAAAAATATTTTCCCCGACTTAAATGTATATTTTGGTGAAGACGGACTTATTCAAATAGTTGAAGAGAATTTATATGACATTCTTGTTGTTGCAACAAGCGGAATAATAAGCGTAAAAGCGGTTTTAAAAGCAATTGAAAACAAAAAAACCATTGCCCTTGCAAATAAAGAAACTCTTGTTATGGCAGGGGACATTGTAATGGAAAAAGCAAGAAAATATAATACTCCTATTATTCCGATTGATTCCGAGCATTCTGCAATTCTTCAATGTATTAATACTTTTGATAACAATTTTGCCAAAAATCTCTGGATAACAGCATCAGGCGGTCCTTTTTTAAAAAATTCAAGAGATGAAATGAAAGAATTTACAAGCCTTGATGCACTTAAGCACCCCAGATGGAATATGGGGAAAAAAATTACAATCGATTGTTCAACCCTTGTAAATAAAGGTTTAGAGGTTATTGAAGCGCATCACCTATACAATTTTAATTACGACAATATTAAAGTTGTAATTCATCCGCAAAGCCTTGTTCATTCTTTTGTTGAGTTTATTGACGGGTCTTTTCTTGCTCAAATGGGAGTTCCTTCAATGCATATTCCGATACAATATGCTCTTACTTATCCCAAACGTCATGAGGGGATTAAAACAGGAAGTTTTATTCCCTATAATAAATCTCTTGAATTCTTTGAACCCGATTTTGAAAAATTTCCGCTTTTAAAACTGACAATCGAATGCGGAAAATCAGGCGGAATTATGCCTGCCGTGTTAAATGCCGCAAATGAAACTGCTGTATATAAATTTTTAAATAATGAAATAAAATTTTTAGATATAGAAAAGCTTGTATTTAATCAAATTGAAAAAACAAACAATATATTAAACCCGTCAATTGAAGAAATTTTTGAAACGGATAGAATTATAAGAAAAAATCTTGAAACAATAAAATTATAAAGTTCCAAATGCAAGCATTTGCCCCGTCAGGCTGTTATAGAATGTGTATCTTGTGACAACGGAAGATAAACCCTGCAAATTAAAAGTTTTGGTAACCTTACCGGTATTAGAATTAAATTCCGAATATTTTGACGGTTTTGCATATTGAAAAGTAAGTTTTTCAATTACATTTTCCAAAAAATCATATCCGTAATATTCAAGCGGGATAACTTTTAGAGTTTTATTCGATTTTTCGGTCAAATACTGCCAGTCTGAAGTATCAAATATTATTTCAAATTCTTTTTTACCTGCTCTGTATTTAATATATTTTTCAGCTTTATTTTGTCTTGAAAAGTATATTTCTTCCGTTTTATTGCCGGAAGAATCGGTTTTAATGTATTTTTTTATACTGCTTCCGCTTAATGCAAATATTTTCTGAAATAAGTTATGTTTTCTGAATATTAAAGATATAGTTTCAAGATTTTTATTTTCTTCAATTTTTACAAAAGAAGTTTTTGTAAATTCAATTTTTACATTACAATCATTTTTCGTGATTGAAAGTACATTAATCCCATCATTGTTTCTTGATAAAGAATATTTGCGGTTATCATTTGCACTCACCTTAAAATCACCGTCATAAAAATATTTTGAAATGACTGCAGAATAGTCAAGTATGGAATCGTTGATAAAATTTTCTATATCGCCGCTTTTATCGGTTATGCGAAATACAACATCTTTTATTTTTGAATTAATTTTATAATATTTGGAATTAAAATATTCCTGAATTTTAATTTCTTTCTCATTTTTCTCAAAAGGATTAGATGAATTATCGTGATTTTTTGAATTTACATACAAAAATAAATCGCCGATATTTTTTTCTTTCAACAATTCCGTCTGAGAATTATCGGCAACATCCTTTAATTTAGAGAGTTTATCCGAGATATTTTTTATCATAATTTTACGATACTATAAAAACAAAAAGTATGAAAAATTGACACTTTTTGTACTATTTTTCTTAGCAAAAGTTTACACTTTAAAAAAAATAATATAAAATTTATTATTATATAAAAGGATTTTTAATATGGATAAGAATAAATCAGCCTTTACCCTCGCAGAACTTATGATAGTTTTTACGGTAATAGGAGTACTTGCAGCAATCCTTGTTCCTGCAGGAGTGGACTCAATGCCTAATGAAGACATTATGAAGTTTAAAAAAGCACATAATAGCTTAAGTGTGGTAATTAGAGAACTGGTAGGTTCAGATACATATTATAAAGACGGGGATTTAGCCGTCCTAAAAAACGGAGCATCGGTCACAGGGACAAGCTTCTGTTCTACGTTTGCGGATGCCATAACTGTTAAATCTCAAAGTTGTGCCTCGACAACAAATGCAGTCGGAACACCATATGTTGATGCTAATACCGCATTAGCTACAAATATGAATACGGTAGATACAAAATGCGCCACACCCACGACCCTTGCAAATCTTAATTATGTCATAACACCTGATGATATCATCTGGTTTGACCCAGGAGCCGGTTCTAATTTTACTGGTTATGGAACTAAAGACGGTAACGGTTTTTATAGATACTACAAGGTTTTTTGTTTTGACGTAGACGGTATAAACAAAGGGGAAGCAGCGTTTGGCTACGGCATAAGACGTGACGGCAAAATTCTTGTCGGCACAAGAGCAACAACGTGGTTACAAAAAGCAATGAACGAAAAATAATTAGTTCTGTTGTTCTTCCACAACCTGAACACCAAATCTTGCTCTTAAAATGTGTCTTACTGTTTCAGATTGAATTTCAGCCATGAGAGAATTAAAAAGATTATATGCTTCTTTTTTATACTCTATCAACGGGTCTTTTTGACCATATGCAACAAGCCCTATTGAATCTTTAAGCATATCGATATTACCAAGGTGGTCAATCCATTTGGCATCAACTACCTGAAGCAGAATATCTCTTTCGAGATGTCTTACGATATTATCATCTTTAAAAGGCTCTTGAATAACAAAATCAGTACCGTAATACTTTGTCATAACCGAGTTAAAGTTTTCAATTGTTTCTTCTTCAAATATCTTATAAGCTTTACTTGCAAGTTCTTTTAAGTTTCTTAGTATTTCATAAGGTCTTAAATCTTTAAACTTGTCAGGACTGATTTCATCTCTGATTTGAGGAAATACGCTTGCAAATTCTTTATCCAGCATAACTAAATCGTCATAAACATATTCCTGAGGGGACATGTCTTTGCTTATATATTGCGCCAGAATTCTTTCCGTCTCTTTTTCTATCATATACTTTATATCGCTTGATAAATCCTGCTGGAATAATACATTTTTTCTTTGTGTATAGAATTTTTCACGCTGAATATTCATAACATCATCATATTCAAGAACGGATTTTCTTATATCAAAGTGATATGTTTCCACTTTCTTCTGTGCCGAACTTATTTGACGGGTAATTAAAACGTTTTCAATAGCGGTATTGTCGTCCACATTTAGCATCGTCATAAGATTTGCTATCTTTTCTCCGCCAAAAATTCTCATTAAATCATCTTCCAACGACAGGAAAAATTTAGTAGACCCCGGGTCACCCTGACGAGCGGCACGACCTCTCAACTGATTATCAATACGGCGTGATTCATGGCGTTCGGTACCTATAACATGCAAACCGCCGAGTTTTACAACTTCATCATGTTCCTGCTGGGTTATTTTCCTTGCTTTTTCAAGCACCTGTTCCTTTATTGTTTCGTAGTTAGGATTATCGGGCGTAATTTTATTTTCATCCAGTGCTTCTTTTGCCATATATTCTGCATTTCCGCCAAGCAAGATATCTGTACCACGTCCCGCCATATTCGTTGCAATGGTAACAGCACCCTTTCTTCCGGCTTGAGCAATAATATAAGCTTCTTTTTCATGGTGTTTTGCATTTAATACGTTATGTTTAATTCCCATTTTCTTTAAAATCGAAGACAAATATTCAGATTTTTCTATTGAAATCGTACCTACAAGGGTGGGTCTGCCGATTTTAGCCATTTGTTTAATTTCTTCAGCTACAAATTCGTATTTCTTTTCTTTTGTTTTGTAAATTACATCAGGATAGTTTATTCTTATATCTTCTTTATTTGTGGGAATTTGAGTAACCTGTAAATTATAGATTTTACCGAATTCAGCTTCTTCCGTCATGGCAGTACCCGTCATCCCTGCAAGCTTAGGATACAATCTGAATAAATTTTGGAATGTAATTGATGCAAGCGTTTGAGTTTCATCCTGAATTTTTACGCCTTCTTTAGCTTCAATTGCCTGATGAAGCCCGTCAGACCATCGGCGGCCTTCCATGATACGACCTGTAAATTCGTCTACTATCATTATTTCATCATTTTTTATAACGTAATCCGTATCTTTAATGAATAACTCTTTTGCTTTTAAAGCTTGAAGAAGATAATGCGCATACTGCGTTTTCATATCAAATAATTCTTCAACACCCAGAAGCTTTTCGGCATGTATAACACCTTCTTCTGTATAAATTATATTCTTATTCTTTTCGTCAACTTCATAATCAACATCTTTTGTTAATTTAGGTGCAATTTCTGCCATAAGCTGATATGTTTGTGCTGATTTTTCAAGTCTGCCCGAAATAATCAAAGGAGTCCTTGCTTCATCAATTAAAATTGAATCAACTTCATCAATAATTGCATAGTTATAAGGTCTTTGAACAAGGCTGTTTATGTCGGATGCCATATTGTCTCTTAGATAATCAAAGCCGAACTCATTGTTAGTTCCATATGTAATATCACATCTGTAAGCGGCTTTTTTATTTTCATAGCTGTTATATTCACCGCTTGAAAGTATTACTCCGACCGTTAAACCGAGAAATTCATATATTCTTCCCATCCAATCACGGTCACGTTTTGCAAGATAATCATTTACAGTTACAACATGCACTCCTTTTCCCGTTAAAGCATTAAGATAGGCAGGTAATGTCGCAACAAGAGTTTTACCTTCACCTGTTCTCATTTCAGCTATATGTCCTTCATGGAGAAATATGCCCCCTATTAACTGGACATCAAAATGTCTTAAATTTAATACACGCTTTCCAGCTTCTCTGACTGTTGCAAAAGCTTCCGGTAATATATCATCAAGCGCCTTTTTTTCTAAAATTCTATCCTGTTTTTCATCGGCTGACGTCGGGCGTTTTGATAAAACTTCTTTAAATTCATCGGTTTTTGCTCTGAGTTCTTCGTCCGACAATTTAGAAAACTCTTCTTCCAAATCATTAATTCTGTCAACAATAGGCATAATTTTGTTGATTTTTCTTACATTTGGATCTTTGAATATTTTAAGAAGTATATCAATAAGTGCCATTAATAAATTTCCCCCAAGTTAATAATGCTAAATATAACACAAAAAAATATTTTATGTATTTATCTTTTTGACAAAGAGATATTGTTAATGATAAAGTTAAATATTGGTAAATATGTAAAAGTGTCATAAATACATTATTTCGAGATGTTTCAAAAGTTAAAAAGATTGTTTTTATTTGCTTTTTTGCGGGAATTATTATATTAAGGAATAAAAGGGTAAAGGAAAATGAGCGAAGTACAATTCCAAAACGACATTGAAAAGTTAATAGAAGTCTTACCACTCAAAATTAAGAGAAATATACAGGAGGGGTTGTTGGACGATGCTATTGAAATTGTACTTGACATAGGAAGAATTCCGGAAATTCGTCTTGGAAACGGAAAAATATTATCTCTGGGAAATGATAATATTACAAGAGAAGATTTAGATTATATAACAAAACAACTTCCCGAATTTACCTCGGATAACCGTTCGGGAATAGCCGGAACTTTACACAGAATTAGCGCCATCAGAAACAGGCAGGGAAAAATTGTAGGACTTACATGCAGAATAGGCAGAGTTGTGACGGGAACAATAGAATGTATTAAAGATTTTGTTATACAAAATAAATCCATTCTATTTCTAGGCCGCCCCGGTGTCGGCAAAACGACAAAACTCAGAGAAATTACCCGTTTGATGGCGGACGAGCTTGGAAAACGGGTTGTTGTAGTAGATACATCAAACGAAATAGCAGGTGACGGTGATGTTGCACATCCCGCCATAGGAAAAGCAAGGAGAATGCAAGTTTCTCAACCTGAATTCCAAAAAGATATAATGATTGAAGCCGTTGAAAACCACACGCCCGAGGTTATTGTAGTTGATGAAATAGGAACAGAGCTTGAAGCAGCAGCAGCAAGAACAATAGCTGAACGAGGCGTTATGCTTATAGCTACGGCTCACGGCAATACCCTTGATAATTTAATCAAAAACCCGACACTATCGGATTTAATCGGAGGGATTGATACCGTTACACTCGGGGATGATGAAGCAAAACACAGAGGCTCGCAAAAAACCGTTCTTGAAAGACAAAAACAACCGACATTTGATATAGTAATTGAAATTATAGACAGAAATACTCTTGCAATCTATAAAAACTCGGCAGAAGCGGTTGATTATATATTAAGAGGATGGCCGATAACTCCCGAAATCAGAAAAGTTGACGGAAATTACAAAAATAAGCAAAGCGAAACCAATATCTTAAAAAAAGTAGAAGAATTGGAAAATAAAGTTGAAGAAAGTAATAAATCTCCTCTAAGTTTTTCTTTTAACAGACAAAAGTATATTTCTGAAAATAAAAAACATAAAAAAATATATATTTATGCGGTTTCCCGTTCAATCGTGGATAAAATAATCGAAAGACTGGATATTGATGCTGCCATAGTAAGAAATGTTGAAGAAGCCGATTTTGTAATAGCACATAAAAATTTTGCAAAGGGCGGAACAAAAATTCTTGCAACGGCGAATGAATATCATCTGCCCGTATTTTTTGTAAGAACAAATTCCATGAGTCAAATTCAAAGAGCATTAAAAGAGGCGCTGAATTTAACACAGGAAGACCAGAACATTAACAATCTTTCAAATTATAAAGATGCAACAGAACTGGCACTTGATGAAACAAATGCCGCAATAGCAAAATTATCCGAAGGAGCTGAAACCGTTGAACTGCAACCGCAGGAAAAAATCGTAAGAAAGCTTCAACACGAACTTGTTGATGCACACGGGTACAGGTCGATAAGCGTAGGCGAAGGAAAAGAAAGACATCTAAAAATATTTAAAGAAGAAAGTCATGACTAATTTTCTAAAAGAGGAAGAAAAAGAGGGGTATAAGGTAAAATACAAAAAGAACACTTTTTCTAAATCAATAAAAATAAGCCTGAAATCCGAAAATGAAATTCTTGTAACTCTGCCGAAATT
>CADBOJ010000020.1 GCA_902796305.1 uncultured bacterium
AAAAAATGTCAACGGTGGGATTCGAACCCACGACATTCACCTTAGGAGGGTGACGTTCTATCCATCTGAACTACGTCGACATTTTTAACTTTAGTTAATTCTATCACAAAAGTATTTAATTAATAAATTTTATTTGTTTTTTTAACTTTCAAATATATCCGTTCATGGCTTAGTCAATATCGAAACGGGTAAAACAGATTTAAAATATACAAATTTATTGCGTATAGCTAATGCTTTTTCAATGCGTACCTGTGAATTATTGGATTTTAATTTATAACCGTTATTGCGATAATTTAAGAGCAAGTTTAATTGCTTCAATCATACTGTCAGGGTTTGCTATTCCTTTTCCTGCTATATCATAAGCCGTACCTGAACTTGGCGAGGTTCTTATGATATCAAGTCCGATTGTTGTATTAACGGCTTTATCAAAAGCAAGCGCCTTAAGAGGACACAACCCCTGATCATGATAGCAGGCAAGAATAGCATCATAACTTGAAACTTTACCTGAAAGATATTCTCTTCCGACACGGGCAAACAAAGCGTCAGCGCTTAGAGGATAAGTTATATCTATGTTTCTTGATTTTAAAATTTCAACAGCAGGGTTTAATATTTTAATTTCTTCCATACCCAGTATTCCGTTTTCGCCCGCATGGGGATTTAGAGCGCAAAGTCCGATTTTTGGCTGTTTTATTCCGTATTTTTCAATTAAAAAATTATTTAAAACTTCGGCTTGAAAAATAATTTCATCTTTTTTTAAAGCTATATCTTTAAGAGCCAGATGTCTTGTTAAAAGCATAACTCTTAAGCTATCTGCAATGAAGAGCATTTGGGCTTTTTGATTATCCTTTGCAAGCAAACTTTCAATTACTTCGGTTTGTCCGTTAAAATTATATCCTGCCTTATTCAGTTCAAATTTCGAAACAGGTGAAGTTACAAGTCCTTTTATTTTATTTTCACGGGCAAGATTACAGGCTGTTTCAAGCGATTTATAACAAAATACTCCGTTATTTTCAATTTCTACGGGCAAAAAATCGTAATCGGCATCAATCTTTTCTCCGATAATTAAAATGTCTTTTTTTTCAGGCTTTAATATATCGAGAGCTTTTTTTACAATCTCTTTGCCTATTCCTTTTTTATCTCCCGTTGTTATTGCTATTTTATAGTTCATTTCAATTTATCAAAATAATTTATAATATCAACAAGCGTATTTGGCGTTCCGAAATTTCCTGATTTTGTAACTATTATTTTATCATTTATATCTTTACACAAAGGAACAGCCGGCAAAATTGTATCAATGATTTGCAAATACTTTGAACCGATTTTTTTAGTACATTTATAAGAAGTTTCTCCGCCTATAATAATCAAAATAAAATTATTTTTATAATTGATTTCATATACAACATCCGAAAGATATTCGGTAATTTTAGACGGAAGTTCATCTTTTGCAATTCCCTCATCAATTAATAAGTCCGAAGCATTCTCATTATGTATTTCATTTTTTATATTGGAAGTATGAATAATAACATCATATCCGTTTGAAAGATTTTCACTTATTTTATTAATAATATTTTCATCCTGCCCTCTGATGATATCTTCGAGAGTAAGGTCAAGTGAAAATATATTTTTAGAATTTTCCTTTAATTTTTGTATTTGATTTGAACTTAATTGAGTTGCAGAACCTGAAATTATAAGTCTTGGCAAGTTTATTGGGGGTAATTCTTCTCTGTCTTCTTCATTTCCGTCCTCAAGCTTGTTGAATGCCTGTGCAAGACCTGCACTGGCACAAGGTAAAATATCATAATTACTTTTGTTTATCGCAAGGGCTATCTGCTCCAAATCCGTATTTGAAACAGCATCTGATATTATTATTTTTTTACCCTTTTGAATTAATTCGTTTAATTTTAAAGTAATAGGCCCTGCACCCTTTGTAACCGTTTTAAAGTCAATTACATCAATCAAATCATAGAATTTTTCATTCAAATCTTTTTTTATAATATCGGGAATGTAAGAATCAAAAATAGGAGCCTTAGGGTCAAGCGCACATTGAGTTCTTTCTATCGGTATTCCTTTTAAAAGCTGATAAGCACCTATTGTTGTTCTGTCTTCTTCAATATAGGCGGGAACTATTATTACCGCATCTTTTTGCAAAACTTCAAACATGGAAACAACTTCAACACCGACATTTCCCCTTAAAGTTGAGTCGATTTTTTTGTAAAAATTATCAATATTTAAGCTTTTTCTAAGTTTATCCGTAACCGCAACAACTCTTTCAAGCGCAACTTCCTTAGATACATTTCTGCTTTCTGTTGAAACAGCCCAAACGTCAATATCATCCGAATTTGAAAAATCTTCGGAATTATCAATAATAATTTTTGTTTTAAAACCGGCTTTAAAATATTGCAAAGCAGTATCGCCTGCTCCTGTTAAATCATCTGCAACAATAACCGTTGATTTATTTATCGACATAATTATACGCTTGCTTGAGAATCTTTCTTTGCACCGACAAAACTGTAATCAGAGGCATTGATTAAATATCTTTCAACCATTTCCCCCTCCGGATTTTGCCATTTTGAAACCATAATCCTACCCTCAATAGCTACGAGTGAACCTTTTTTAATCCATTCGGCAGCAGATTCGGCTTTTTTATCCCACATTTGGATATTAAACCAATCGGCTTCTCTGGTTTTGGTTTTAGAATTCCATCTGTCCACAGCAATTGAAAAAGTTGTTTTGCTTTTTCCGCTTTCAAAATATTTTATTTCGGGATCCTGTCCCACACGCCCAACCAGAATAGCACTGTTCATATTTTTACCTCTTTTTTCATCAATTATATTATGTTGAAATTTATTTTGCAAATTGCTTTTTTAAAAAAAATAGTACAAATTGTTGATTGATGGAATTAAAGTATTTTAATTTTGTGTCGATTAATAGTATAATCACATGAGGATATGAATAGTGTTAAATGTAAAAAATGATTTCTTTTTAAATAGTGTTGGAGAGCTTATCAGCGCTACTTCGCTTCAAAAAGAACATACAATATTAATTGTTGATGATGAAATAAATAATCTTCAATTATTAAAAAGAACTTTTAGAAATAAGTATCATATTTTAACCGCTTCAAACGGACTTGAAGGGTTAGAGGTGCTTAAAAATAATATTAACGATATCTCTATAATAGTTTCCGACCATAAAATGCCGATTATGGAGGGTACTAAATTTCTTGAAGAAGCAAATTTAATTGCTCCCGATGTTATAAAAATTCTTCTGACCGGCTTTTCGGATATTGAAATAATAACCGATGCCGTTAATAAATGTAATTTATTCCAGTATATGCTAAAACCGTTTAATCCCGATGAACTACAGGAAGTTGTTAAAACGGGAGTGGATAAATTTGACCTTGTAAGTTCAAAATCACTTATTTTAAAAGATTTAAAAGAACTGTTTTATAAAACAATTAAATCAATAGCCTCGGCACTTGATGCCAAAGATCCTTATACACACGGTCATTCGATGCGTGTTACATTATATTCGATAATACTCGCAAAAGAACTCAATGTCCCCGAACACGATTTGGAATTAATAGAAACTGCAGGATTGTTGCATGATATAGGAAAAATTGCAATTCCGGAATCAATTTTATGCAAACCGGGCAAGCTCGATGATAACGAATATGCAATAATGAAGTCGCATCCGGCTAATTCGGAAAGGCTTATTGCAAGCATTAAAAAACTCCATGAAGTTTCCCCCGGAGTTAAGCATCATCATGAAAGATGGGACGGAAAAGGCTATCCGGACGGTTTAAAAGGTGAAGATATACCTTATTCTGCAAGAATAATAGCAATAGCCGATACATATGACGCTATGACCTCAACACGTTCCTACAGAAAAGCACTTGACCATGATATTGCAATAAATGAAATAAGCAAATGCGCAGGAACGCAATTTGATCCCGTTATGGCGCAAAAATTTGTTGAAATAGAAAGTATAATAAAATCCGCAAAGGATTATCCCGAAGAATATTATCTTAAATATTCAACACTTTACAAAGAAATCATTGATTAATGTGATTATATAAATCTTTATGCTCGTCAGAGCCTCCCGTTTTGAGAAGATTTAATTTATCCGCAATTTCAAAAGGAAGATTTCTTGATGAAAATTTTATTATTCCCCTGAATCTGTCATAAGGATAATATACTTCAACCCCGTCCAGACCCAGCTTTTTTAAACTTTTAATATAATTATTTAAAAATAAAACATTACAACAGCAGGGATGAGCAAGAACGGCAATTCCGCCTGCGGAATGTATTGCGTTAATTACTTGTTTAGGATGTCTTGATTTAAAAAGTCTTATAAAATCATTCTTTGTTTCTTTTTCGTTTTTGGCACAAATTTTATTTAATTCTTCGTTATTTATATCTATGTTGTACCCGAGTATATGCAAAAGCGAAAACCTGTAAATACAATCAAATTCCACCCCTTTAATTAAAAGAGGGTTGTTTTTATACTTTGATTTTTTATACCCTTCAACCGTATTGTGGTCGGTTATTGAAATATATTTCATATTTAATTCAACAGCCTGCTCAACCAATTTATCAAAATCGCATTCTCCGTCCGAAAAATTTGAATGTATGTGGAGATTAACTTTCTTGTAAAAGTCCTCTTTTTTAAAATTTGAAATAAGTTTTTTTATATCATCCATATTTATGTGCTTTTTTTATAATCACAATAATATAATCGTATCATAAATCACTCAAAAACGACTTAAAAGGAATAATATGGATAAAAATAAACTGTTAATATTATTTAAGCTGAGCGGTAAATTTTTTAAAAGATATTTAAAAGAATATTTTTTACTTCTACTTAAGCCTTTATTAATCGGAATTATAGGTATTTTATCCGTACTTCTTGCTTTTATCGACCCGATTTTCGGAATAGTTTCGCTTTTTATTTCAATTCCGTGTATATGTTATAGTTTTTGGAGAGGATATTTAATAACTTATTCGCTTAATCTGGCATCCTATAACTTTATTAAAAAAAACGCAGTATTAAGCCTTGAAAATTGCTATAAAGCAGTGCTTCAGGATGAGAAAAGATTTGCAATGTATGTATTATTTTATGCTCTTGCAACAATTATAGGATATATTCCCACAATTATTTTTACGGTTATTTCGGTTGGAAATACCGATTTAGCAACAATAATAAACAATCCGTTTGATATAATTAATACAATGCTTCCTGTTTTTATAGTATCCGTTATAAATTCTCTTGTTCTGCTTCCGTTTTTAAATTTTAGTTTACAGGCATATACATTTAAAAAAGACGAAAATTTTATACAATTATTTTTAAATTGTTACAAAAAACTTGATTTAACAGGCTTTATAATAGCATTTATTGTTTCGGGTTTCAGTTTTGTAATAAGTGCGGTTAATATTGTTTTATATTTCCTGACATTTATATTTATTAATCTTATAGTATATTCCGTAAATACGTTCTGGTACAGTTCAAGAATACAAACTAAAGAAATGTAAGTTTACATTATTTAATATATTGTTTTGTCCTGTGTTATTTAAACACTTATTCGTGGATATAAAAAAACATATAGTGTTTTATACAAAAAAGGAAGGAACAAAAAAGATGGGTTTTGAACTTAATGTAGATTTACAGCAAACCGATAACTGGGCAAGCATTACTTTAAGTCCCAAGGAGGAAGTTAAATCAAGTGTTGCAAATGAAAGCGTATTTGTAGGCGCTTCAGACGGTACAGAGCAGGCTGCAGTTGATGCAGGCGTTAATCCTGATAACAAAGGCGATATGCGGGAAGCACAGGTAAGACTTCTTGAAGAAAATCCCGATTCGGTATTATATGATGCATTGAATAAAGCAAAAGAAAAAGCGGAAGCTAATCCTGAAACCGTAACAAATGAAGATTTCAACAATATTGATACGGATGAAATCGAATCGGATGACCTGTTCCTTATTCCAAAACAAAATGTTTATATAACACCGGATAAAGGAACACCTAATAATCCTGTAACAACAGCACAGATAACACCTGAAGAAGGTAAAGAAACAATTGATTTAACAAAGCTTACAGGTACATTGGAAGAAAAAACTTCACAGCTGTTTAATCAACTTCAAGATAGTTACGGCTTAAAAGAAGCAGGTATATCATTAACCGATAATAAGGGTAACTTAACAAACGCAGGCGCTGCGGTTATGCATGCCCTCGGTATAGATCCTGAAAATAAAGAAGCTTTTATGCTTGCAGATGAAAATTTAATGGACTATGCAAGACAAGCAATTGAATCCGGAGAAGAAAATCTTCACCTTCCGCCGATTGATATTTCATTTGATATGCAGGAAAAATTAAGCGAAAAAAATATTAAAAAAGAATTAAATAAAACATGTGAAGATCCGACAATAGTATATGCCAATCCTACGGAAGCATCCGTAAATCTTAACGATAATCAAACCGGTATGGATATTCTAGGTTCAATAGGATGGGGCGATATAACACTTAAAGAAGCTATTGAAAATGCCACAGGTACTAAAAAATCAGCTCTTGAAAGTGTCGGAGTAAATACTATATTGCAAGAACTTGGCAATAATACGGAATTATATGCCGCTGTTAAAGCCGATCTTGATTCAGGCAAATTAAAACCGCAAGATTTACTAACAACAAACTTTGCCGAAAAATACGCAGATAAAGTCGGTGACGGTACGTTTAATCTCGAAAGGGCAGCTTTCTTAAAAATAGACGGATTACCAAAACCGACGGCAACACCGGAACCTGTATATAATTGGGAACCTGAACCGACGGATAGACCGACGCCAAATCCGACACAGAATCCAACACCAAATCCGACGGATAGACCGACACCAAATCCAACACCAAATCCGACGGATAGACCGACACCAAATCCGACGCCAAATCCGACGCCAAATCCGACGCCGAATCCGACGCCAAATCCGACGCCAAATCCGACGCCAAATCCGACGCCAAATCCGACGCCGAATCCGACTCCGGATCCAACACCTGCACCGACTCCGGATCCGACACCTGCACCGACTCCGAATCCAACACCTGCACCGACTCCGGATCCAACACCTGCACCGACTCCGAATCCAACACCTGCACCGACTCCGGATCCAACCTGTGTTCCGCTTCCGACTGATCCTAAACCGCAAGCAACAGGTGTACCAGAATCGATACCAGCTGCTACTGTACCTCCAAGACAGACGCCGAATCCGACGCCGAATCCGACACCAAATCCGACACCGGATCCAACCTGTGTTCCGCTTCCGACTGATCCTAAACCGCAAGCAACAAATGCGGTAATAGTAACAGGTCCCGCAATGCCCACTCCGAATCCAAACTGCGCTCCACTTCCGAATCCGGGCGATAAAAATACTAATGAAGGTTCATCATATAATAATGGCAATGGATTTGTTCAAGAACAAAATAATAATGGCAATGGATTTGTTCAAGAACAAAATAATGATGGCAATGTATTCGTTCAAGAACAAAATAATGATGGCGATGGATACTATGAACCTAATGATTCAGACGAAGTAGGCAAAAATCCGTTCAACAAATTCGGTTTCAAAATAAAAAAACAACCTAACGCATAAAGAAAATCAAGCAATTAACGATACAAAAAGTAAAAGAGGCTGTACTATTCAGCCTCTTTTATTAATCTGGGACGGAAGGATTCGAACCTCCGAAATGCCTGGACCAAAACCAGGTGCCTTACCACTTGGCGACGTCCCAATG
>CADBOJ010000021.1 GCA_902796305.1 uncultured bacterium
CGCAGGATGAATAAAAAACGAAGGAGTTCCGGTTGAAGCTAGCGATGCCGCAATTTTTTTTGCAATATGTCCCGATTTTCCCATTCCTGTTAAGATTATTCTTCCGCCTGCATTTTCAATCATATCAAGTGCAAGTGTCAAGTTTTCATCCAATAAATTTTTTAATTCGTTAATTGCGTCAATTTCCGTATCAATAGTTTTAATTGCGGATAATATATCGCTGTTTTGCAGTTTACTAATCATTTGCATCGCATTTCGCTCCTTTTATTTCATTCTACTACAATATTGTATATTTTTTGCATTATTGTAAAAATTAATATAAATTTTTCTTAAAAATAGCAATATATTTTTTATTTTTGTTTTTAATATTATGTAAGGGAAAATTGTATCCAGATGATAAGTAGTGTTTCAGGTATTACATCTTTAAATTGCAGCATTCCTGTAAAGAATGCATCTAAGCCATACTGTCAAAAAAAGTTTTTCTTAGGAAATGCTCAAAAAACTTTCGGTTTAAAACCGGCAAATATTTTAACTCATCTCAATGCCTCAGATAAGAAAAAATATACTTTTCTTATTGACTACTTAAAAGATTTACCTGTTTCATATAATTCTTCAAACACACCTGCCAAAAAGCAATTGGATATTTTGCTTAAAAACGGACGACTGCTGTCTAAATCAAAAAATGACAGAACCACAACTCTTGATAACTTGTATGATATAGCAACAAAAGAAAGAGAATACGAACTTGACCCTAAAAGACTACTTAGTGATACCCTTGATATACTTTGCAACCCGAGGATAATAACACAAACTTTCGGAGATATACCGGATATTGAAAAGCAAAGAATTTTATCCGAACTTCCGAATGACGAAAATTTGAAGAAAAATCCGGCATTAATGGATGTAACAGCATCGGGCACATGCGCCGCTGCATCAAATGAAGTTAACCTTGCAGATAAATATCCTGCCGAATTTGCAAGATGGGTGTCTAAATTATCGGCAAAAAATGACCCCTTATATTTGAATATAAATTTAAGTTCAATTTCAAAAAACAGACTTGATGCGGTTACAATTTTAAATTTGCTTGATGCAAAAACTGAAAATTTCTCGTTTGACAAAGTAAAAGTCAAAATTAATGCCGATAAGAATGTCGGAATAAGAGCCGGAATACAAAATAAATACTGGGATCCGGGGGAAAGAAATATTGCGGATGTTCTTGTGCAAAGTGCAATTATGCAATTAGGTTCTCAAAATACTTATGATTCCTTAACCGATATAAGAGGCGGGAGTCTTAATTCAAATCTTCAAGGACTTATAGAAATAGAAAAAACCTTTGTGGAATCTTTAATTAAAGACAAGGAAATAACCTCTCTTGTATATCAAAAGTTTGATGATAACCAAAATCTGATAGGTTACACATGCTCTTTTGATAAAATGGAAAAACATATAAAAGATACAATAGACGGCGGGGATGATGTTATCATAGGTTATGTTTTAACAAATGAAACATCGGGAAGAACTGCTTCTCAATACTATAATCCAAACACGGACGGTGCGCCCAATAAAGTTATCAATGGTCATGAAATTACAATAGTTGATTATAAAACGGACGATAATGGAAAAACTACGTTTATATGTATTGATACTGACGACGACAGCAACAATTTTGTCGAATACTCGGCAGATTGGCTTCTGCCCAAACTTCATCATGCCGGATATCCTGCAAATATTGTCGAAGCAGACGAAAAAGAAATAATGAAAAATTGTTCTTAAATAAAAAAGGCGACACCCAGATTCGAACTGGGGGATAAGAGCTTTGCAGGCTCCTGCCTTACCACTTGGCCATGTCGCCGAACCTCTGAACTATACACTAATGGTATTAAATAAATAATCCGTTGTCAAGCTAAACAAATTATTAGATTATACGAAAGCTTAAATCCAAGAAAAGCTTTTGATGTAATTATCTTTGTTTATATCACCAAGTACTTTTACCTTAAAATACTTTGGTTCAGGATTTTCAACTTCAATAGGCGGAATTTTATTAAGCTGTTCTTTTAATTTTTCGTCCGTTTGTTTATTTTTAGATGTAATTGAATTTATCAGCTGTCCCATTGAAGCATTTCCTATTGCTCCCAATGCATTAGAAACACCTGAAGCAAGCTTACCGTATATTCTTATATCCGCAAAGGTGTCAAGGATATCGTAAGTCCCCTCAAGATAGATGCTTAAATTCTTGCTCTTTGAAGTAACCTCAAGTTTTTCCACTTCACCTTTATTTATCGAAACACTTCCCGCTATAGTTTCAAATTCTCCTGCTTTATACGGGGTCAGGATTTGTATTATGTTATTAAGTGAAATTCCAAACACTCCGTTTTTCAACATATTACCTGCTCTAAGCAAATATTCAAGAGAGCCGAGTTTCGGCATCCTGCCGTTATTAACAGAAAAAATAACATTCGATTTTATATTCTTAAAAGATTGAGCATCGGTAATATTTTTTGCTTCAAGATTGACCGAACCGTTGATTTTTCCATACAATTGTCCTTTCATCTGTAAAAATTCTTCCGTCAGGGTATTTGAATCACAATCCTCCATTTTTGCCTTAATCTTTAGCTCAGTCGATTTTAAATTGTATTTTCCGTTTGCATTTATTTTGCCTTTTGCAATATCAAAAACTATATTCTTAAGATTAAATAAATTATCTTTATAGTCAAAATTACCTTTTAAATTTTGTGCCTTTATCTTATTGAAATCAACCTCCTTGAAATCAAAATTCCCTGATTTTATTATTATATCCTCGGGCTTAAAGCTTAATGTTTGTTTTATATCTATATCCGTTTTTGATGAAACAGCAGGGACATTATCCAAAATTTCAAACACATTAAGCTTGTTTGATATTATATTAATATTTTCAACAACATATGGCGGTTGCAGATTGTTTTTCGCCTTAATTGCAATTTTTAAATCGCTTTCCTTGTTTTTAGCAAATATTTCCCCATCCGCCCTATCGTCCGTAAGGGAAAGTTTTATGTTATCAATCAAAGTATTATATAATGGAATGTCTAAATCCTGAAAATAAGCTCTTCCGCTTGCTTTCGGCATTAAAGTACTGCCGTTTAAATTTATATTACATTCCATATTTCCTTTTTTAAGTATCGATTTTTTGAAAAACAAATTTAAAACTCTGACATTTACGGGAGATAAAGTTGAAATTTTTAAATTGTCATAAATCAACCCGTTTTCTTTTTGAATAATTTTTCCCATAACCTTAAGGCAGGTAACGGGATTAATTTTACCGTTTTGATTGGAAATATATTTAATAAGTCTTATATTATTTAATTCTGCAGTGTTTTGATTTACGTTAATTCTGCCTGATATTTCACGTTTTAAATTTTCATCCCCGATATTTGCCCCGCTATACAAAATATCTGAATCTTTGGGGATAGATGCAGTAAAATCTATTGAATAGTCATCATTTTTACCTTTAAAATAGCCCTTAATCGGAACTTCGCCTTTAATTTTAACGGGCGTAGTTAAAAATCTGTTTATAACCGCATCGCTTGTTGCTTCATTTAAAATTGCGGAAAAATTTGCTTCCAAAATTTTTGACTTGTAAATATCTTTTAATACCGCTTTTATAAATAAAGGCATGGTTTGGTATTCAACAGAAAGGGGATTAAGCTTTAATGTATCATTTTTGATTTCAATATGGGCGTTTTTGATTTTTGTCTGAGAAAGATTTATTTTGGATAATGAAACATTTTTTAAATCGCAATTTTCCAAAAATATATCAAGGTTAAAATAAGGATTTTTACTCAAAAATTTTGATATATCTCCCTTGATTTTTAATCTTCCGTCAAGAACTGAAATATCAGGATTGTTAAATACAACTCTATTATTTTCAAATTTTACTATACCCGAATTAAACTTTATGTTTTTACTTTTTTCGCTGTTTAAGCCGATTAAATATCCGTTGTGTTTGAGGTTAGAAAAATCGGAATTTAATATATCAATCATACCCTCGGATTTTATATTCAGTTTTGAAATAAAATTAAGATTTTCAATCTGGCGCAAAACATTTTGTGCGGGTAAAATCTTCCTAACCTCTGCGAGTATGTCGCTAAATTCCAATGAGTCCGAATGAATTTCACTTTTTATATGCATTCTTTTTTCGGATTCAATTTTTTCAATGCTATCTTTTGACTCAAAATTAATATCTGCTTTAGAACCGTTAATAAATAATTTCAAAGCACCTTTTTGGTATTCTCCGAAATTTATAATACCCGATATATTTTTAGCTTGCAGTTTGTTATTTAATATAATTTTGTTATTTTTAAATCTTAACATGCCCGTAAGCTTGAGCATGGATAAAAAGTTCGGATCTTCATAATCTTTTACCGTTCCTTTTAAATTTATTTCGGCATCGGTTTTACCCGAAGCTGCGGCAATATTTTTTGTAAATACAGTATAAGAGGCTGTCATTAAACTGTTATTGGAAATATTTAAAATTGAATTCAGACTCACATCATCAATTTTTGCCTTAAGCGAAACTTCCCCTTTTGTATTTCCGTTACCCGTTAAAATAAATGCACCGTCTTGAATTTTGCCTTTTACTTCTTTAAAGATTAAATTTCTGTTATCAAATATTAATTTGCATATTCCTTTTTCAAGCTTTACATCAATTCCTTCAATTCTCGCCGTAGCATTTACCGCATTAAATTCTCCGAAAATTTGCGCATCGAAAATTGTCCCCTGAGTCTTTATATCTATATTACCGTAACCCGTTATATCCATATTAGGCACAGGTCCTATATTAAATCCTATTACCTGCTGAATCGGAACAAGATACATCTTTGCAAATTTCAGGTCAATTTTAGGCGTAGACTTAACGGAATACTTACCCCAGAATGAATTATCGAGATTTGATATACCGTCAAGTGTTATATATTCATTGTCCGGAGTATAAATTCTGGTATAAATCCTTACTTTATCTTTCATGAAAACGGCATTTACATCGTTCTGTCTTGATGGCTTCGGATAATCGGGTATATGAATATCGGAAACTTTTAAATTACCCGTTATATTCAAAGGGGAGAATTTAATATTTAATTTTCCATCCGCAATGCCGTGAAAATTTGAATTCTTTAAAACGGGAATGCCTTTTGGGCGATATGTAATTAAATTATCCGGAAGTAAATAAATAAGATTATTGATTTGAGTATTTTTTACTTCGGTTTCAATATTTATATCCGGATTTTTAGAAAATACTTTATTTATTTCACCGCTTGCATTTAAAAATAAATTATCGCCCGTAATATTCAGATAATTAATTTTTAACAGCTTATTGTAACTGAACTCGGATGACACATTAATATCATTTTTGGATAATACTGTTAATTTATTCTTATATAACATTAGCGGATTTTTAATTTGAATATCCGTTTTGTAAGTACTGTTATCACCTGTCTTTACGGATAAATTTAACTGCCCCTCTATTTTTTCAATATCTGAAGATATATATTTTTTAAAAATACTGTTTAAAATATTTAAGTCGAAATCGCTTATTTTAACATTTATATTACCGTTTTGAAGATTACTCAAGGAATATCTTGTATCAACATTCAAGCTAAAGGGTGATTTTTTTACGATTCCGTTTTTATTGTTTTCTATTAAGCCCTCTCCTGATATTTTAAAATAGTCTTTCCGCTTTGATATTTTTACATCAATATCGTTTGAAGAAATTGTAAGCTTTTCTTTTGTAATGTAATTATCTTCAAAGATAAAATTTACATTTTCCATACGCCCGCACATTCGGGATATAATAAAACCTTTTGGATTAAAGTTATTTTTTTGTTTGAATGCTTTTATAAAATCAATTTCCCCGTTTGCATCTCTTTTTACATTAATTTGAATATTTTTAATATTGATTTTTTTAAAATTTACTCTTTTTACAAGAAGAGAAAAGGGCTTAATCGTAATTTCAGGATTGTTAACCGATATAAATTTAATACTTTTATCATCGTTATATAGATTAATTTCAGAAGCTTTAAAATTCAGGTTCAATTCGGGGCTTAGAGTAGTTTTTGGTGTTATGAGCTCAATTTTCAATCCCGTATAATTTTTTACCGCATTTTCAAGCAAAGAATAAGAAAGAGAATTTATAAACACTACGGCGGCAGCATATAATAACAATACCAACGCAAAAAGAATAAGAAGTATTTTAAGCATCTTACCCGATAATTTATTATGTTCTCCGATATTATCCAAAAAAAGTTTTATTTTTTTATGCATATATAATTTATTATAATTTCAATTGTTAGGTAATGTCGTATTTTTTTGGGAAATTTTATAAAAATAATATTGAAATTATGAAAAAATCCGTTAATATTGAATTATGGTAAGAAAATTTATTTTAATAATTTTAACATTATTTGTAACAAATATTACAACTTCGGCTTATGACCTTTGTCTGCCGAAAGGCTCTTTAATAAAAGTATATACAAGAATTCCCCTGAATACTTCAAACCTGGAAGAAGGCTCCGAAGTATATTTTATTGCACCTGCGGATGTATGGGTATTGGAAGAAAGAGCAATAAAAAAAGGCGATATTTTTCACGGCTATGTGAGCATGCTAAAAATGCCCGTTGAAGGAGTTAATGCCGCAATGAGCATTAAAATAACTTCCGTTGAATCATCCGATGGCAGTGAAAAAAATATTAACGGAAGAATAATATTTCCCGGCTCAAGAGATGTTCTCGGAGGCAATTTAACAAATCCCGCATCATACAACAAAACAATTCATCCTAAAAAAGTATACGGAAATATTTGGGGCGGAACTTTGCAGTATGTACCGAGCGGGGAATACGAATTCGGTCATCATGTTGAAGTAACTCAACGTGACAGTATTTTTGTAGAATTGAATGAAAATTTCTATATGTAAATAATTTGAAAAAAATAGTATTCTTATGCTAGAATAACTTTTGAATAGATGCGGTGAGGATTGATGAAAAATAAAATAAGATTATATTATATATTTTTCTTACTTATGCTCTGCGGTTTACTTTTAAACACACAGGGTATAGCACACGCAGCTGCATCATCCGATAATACCAACGAAGAATCAAGCTACATATACATTCCGGCTGGTTCAAGCTGTGAAGGAATTGTAGCACAAAGCGTAGATTACTCTACGGTAATTACCGGACAGAATGTAGACATAATTCTGTTAAACGATTTTAAATATAAAAACAAAATAATCGCATCGTCGGGAAGTGTAATTGAAGGTAAAATTACGGATAAACATACAAAAAACGGCAAAGTATTCGGTTTGAAAATCAGGTTTACTTCAATCAGAACATTATATAATAATATAATACCCGTAAACGCTCTTGTTGTTTTAAACGGAGATGCGGACTCAAAGAAACTTGTTGCAAACGACAAAATAAATCTATACTTCAGTCAGCCGATTACAGTAGGAGCAAAATAATTATCCTTTCGGGTAATTTATAAAAGAAGAGATATAAATGATAATTTATCAAGAAAATAAAAGAACTATGGCACAAATAAAAAATAAATTCGACATAAAAGAAACAATAGAAGATGAAACAATGACGGTGAATAAGTCACTCCCGAATTTTTTCAACAAAAGAGATGAAATTGACCCTTTTTTGGGAACGGCACTTTCCTGCGGAATCCATCTGGTATTCATTTTTGTAATGGTTTGCTTGAATTTATTGATGGGCATTATACTGCCTCATCTTCCAAAACCGGAACTCCCAAACAGGGATATAGAATTTAAGCTCGTCCAAAATGAATCCAAACCGCCGATTGACAAAAAAACAAAGATAAGGTCCGACAGAGATTCACAGGCAGGCGGAAAGCATGATCCGACTAAGAAAATATCCGAGCCAAGTCCCGCACCAAGTAAACCGGTTCAAAAACAGGCTCAAAAACCCATAAGTGCTCCTGCAAAACCAAAACAGCAAATAGCGCAAAAACAGCCTCAGCCTGTTAAACAGCCTGTTAAACAACCTGTTAAGCAACCTGTAAAACAAGCAGTAAGCCAGCCTGCGGTTACAAAAAATCAAGCACCTGCTAAACCGTCGGCAGTTAAAGCACCTGCTGTTGTAAAACCTGCTGTCAAACCAAGCGGAGTTCAAAGTCCTACAGCGCCTAAAATTGCATCAGCGCCAAAAAGTCCTTTTAGTATACCCGTACCAGCAAATTCGGGAAATACGAGCGGAAGCTATAAACCTGCCGGTATGCCGACAAACGGCGGAGGTACTCCATCCTCAAAAGGAACAGGAGCCCCTGCTCTTGCCCCGAAATTCAGCAATTCAACCGGAGGCTCCGGCTCATCTGGCACGAGCGGAGGAACAGGCGGAAGCGGTTCAAAATATGCTTCAAGAGGAACAGGCGGATATGGAACGGGCGGAAACCCGAGTCCCGGAAATCCTAACGGCACACCGGGAATTGATGCCATAAAACAACCAAACTGGGGACCATACATGCGTGACCTTGAACAGAGAATCAAGAAAAACTGGTCACCACCAAAAGGCGACAGTTCAAAAAGGGTAGTAATAACCTTTACAATAGGGCGTGACGGCAGACTTTTAAGTCACAGGGTAACAAAATCTTCCGGTGTTCCGCTTGCAGACAGAGCCGCCATGAGTGCAATAGAAGTAACGGCACCATTCAGACCGCTTCCGCCCGAATTCAAAGGACAATCGGTTCCTATTGAATTTACGTTTGATTATAATGTTATAAATAGTGTAATGAAATAAGAAAAAAGAGGATAAAAATATGGATTTAATGATTAACGCAATAATGCAGGA
>CADBOJ010000022.1 GCA_902796305.1 uncultured bacterium
AATGTTTAATGACTTCCTGTTATTCACTGCGGCAAAGGATATATTAACCGCATTTACTAAATTATCATGTCAAGAAATTGTGTCAAGTAATAATTTTAATTTCTGACAATTTGTTACTTTTTGTAATGTTACATTTTTCAAATTCGCATCACATTTGGTATAATAATACATAAAGATATTGTTTCAACATTTATTTTATATATTTTACAAAAATTAATATTATGGATATTGATAATGATTTAAGTAAAAGAAAAAAGCGTTTTGCTTATACAAAACAATTTAAAAGAATAGCTCTTATTGAATATTCCAAAGGAAAAAAACCTGATGAAGTATTCAGGGACTTAGGGATTAATCTTGTTTCGTGCGATAAAAAATATGCCTCAAAATTGCTACACAAGTGGAGAATAGAATTTTGTAAAAATTCATCACTGCACACAATGTCGCAGGGATTTGATGACAAATTGTTAATATATGAACTTAATAACATACTTTCAAACAATGCGGAAAAATCAAAAAATGGTGAAATATAGCGTATTTTTATGGGATATTAATTTTTATAAACTATTTTTTGTAAAATGCGTTTGACAAAAGATTATTTTTTTGTTTTTATATAGACAGAATTAATCTGAAGAGTAAATATAAGGAGTTGCTGAATGCAGGATAAAGAATTACCGAAGAATATGGGTAAAAAAATAGTAGATGCACTGAAGCAACAGGACTTTGAAGATAATTCCGAATTATCTGATAATTCGTCAAATCTTGATTTTGAAGAAAGTGATGATATTTCGTTAGACGAACTGGAAGATACATCCAAGGACACTGCTTTTGATTTTGGCGCAAGTGCAAAAGATTATCAGCCGGTTTTCCAAGTAGGTCAGGATCAACCTGTCGTAAATCCTGATTTAAAATTGTCCATTGAAAATGAAGAAGATGTTGAAGAGTTTGAAATGCCAAACAACATCAATGTCTTAAAGAGATTGATTTCACAATTGCCTACAGGTGTTCCCAGACAAACCGGTGCACAAATTATCAGACAAACAATTGAAGCACTGGGTATACCGATGAAAACGGTTTTGCAGGATGCACAGAGAGTTCGTGATTGCCTGAACAGCTCTATTAAAGATTGCAACTATACTATTCAAGAATACAAAAGCAATATCAAAACTCTTGAAAAACAGCTTGCAAGCTATCAAAAACAATTAAACAGATTAAACGACATTATCGGTTTATTTGTATATAGCGAAAGAAAATAATTTATTTGTCTATATGCCCCCATCGTCTAGAGGCCTAGGACAACACCCTTTCACGGTGTAGACAGCGATTCGAATTCGCTTGGGGGTACCATAAAACATAAAACCGCAATTTTGCGGTTTTTAATATATTTATGAAAAGAACATATACAATTATACTATTAATTATTGCAATGGGTTGTACAAATCTGCCGTCATTCGCTGATTTTTACAATCTTTATGACGAAAAAGAAAATAAACCGTACTCAGCTGAAATGTTTACGTTTGAAATTCCGAAAAATCGTTTTCATGTAGGTTTGATAGCTGATAACATAATTTGTTTGACAGATAATAATATAACTAAAAATAAAGACGGTTTACTTGGAGGCAAATGCTACGGAATTTTATATTCTAAAGAGCATGTATATAATTGGATAGAATTAAGCAAAAATTCTTACCGAAAAGAATTAAAAAACATCAGGAAAGAACGATACAATATTGAAAAATTAAAGTATAAACCGCTAATAATAAAGTAATCTGATTTTGGTTTGAATTATTGTTTATCGTAAAATTGCTGTTTTTTAATACAAAATATAAAAATTCAAAGCAAAAGTATTTTATACTATAATAATTCTATGTCATATTTTGAAATCTTTATTTTAGCAATAGCTTTATCAATTGATGCATGCATTGTTTCTTTTACATGTGCTCTAAAATTCAGGCAGGCGCATTTTAAAAACTCGTTATCGCTATCTTCCTGTACGGGCTTTTTTCAAGCTTTAATGCCTATTTTAGGCTATTATCTGACAAATATCATTAAAACATATATAGAGCCTTATTCAAAATATATTGTTTTTATAATTTTTACCTATCTTGGAATAAAGTTTATTTTGGAATCAAATGAAGATAAGAACGGTAAATCTTGTACAATTAATACTAAGGCTCTTTTTTTAATCGGTATTGCAACAAGTATTGATGCGTTTTCAGCCGGTATCAGCCTTTCGTTATTCGGAAATAAAATTCTAAAACCTGCAATTTTAATAGGTTTTACCACTTTTATAATTTCAGCTTTGGGATATTTTGCAGGGTTGAAATTAAAAAAATTACCGTCGAAATTTCTTGAAATATTAGGCGGTACGCTTCTTATTCTGCTTGGAATAAAAGCATTGTTTTAAAATATAACAGCATACTAAAAAACACCTGTTTTTAGGTGTTTTTTAGTACTTAATTTTTTAAATTTTGCATATATTATCAATATTTTTAATTATTGTTTTTTAATACTTTTAATTAAATAGTCGGCATTATCCTCTAAAAGTATCCTTGCTAAATTTTTACCAACAATTAATTCTAACTGATTGTTTTCCATGTTCATATCTCCCTCCTTGATTATTACATTTATATAAAAACCGATATTTTGGGAGAATTTTACATATCAGCTAAAATTTAACATGTCTTAATATATTACTTTTAAACAGAATACGGATAAAGCTTACTTACCTTTGCTACAAAGAGTATTTTTATAAGGACAATACAAGCATGAAACCTTGCTTGGAGTCGGATTAAATTCACACGCTCTTATTCCGTTTATTGCGTTCTTGTATTTTTCAAGGATTTTTTCTATGTCTTTATCGGTGTACTCTACCTTATATGGTTTGTTTAGTTCCTGCGGGAATATAAATGTAGCTTCTGAAACCTTTCTTCCTTTTTCATCTGTTTTTTCAAGAAAATATTTATATAATCCCATCTGGATATAATAATCTTCATGACTTCCGACACTCTCATCTTCAGGGTCTGTTAAGCATATTTCTTTTTTACTTTTTGCATTTCCCGTTTTATAATCGTAAATTTTAAACTTTCCGTCAACCAGATTAATTCTGTCGGGAAGTCCTTTAAATTTAACACCCTCAAAATCAGCTATTATGTCATTTTCTACTTCATAAACAGTGTCGATTTTTGTTAAACTTAAATCTTTTTCATAAAATTCCCTAATATTTGTTTCCGCAACTTCTTTATATTGATTACGCTGTTCAAAAGTTGAGAAAGGATATTTGTCAATTTGTGCTTTAACTTCTTCGGTAAATTTTTCACTATCCCAAAATTCATTCTTGTAACAAGCCTCTTTTACCGCATTTTCACAGGCTTTATGAACCGCTTTGCCGAAATTTAAAGCATCGGGTATTGAAAAATTAGGAGAACTTAATTTTAATACTTCGTCAAAGAAAAATCTTCTCGGACACTTAATATAAGGATTTACAAGGGATGGCGAATAATATTCTATCTGCTTAATTGCTTCGCTTATATTCTCTTTATATTCGCTTACATAGTCAAAATCCTTAATAACGGGGTATTCAACAGGCATATTCACCCGATTTGTCTTTTTATCTTCGGTAAACAGATTGGTTTCTAAATATTCCTTTGGAATATCGCTGACTTTTAACAGCCTTGTGTGCCCTTCGGCGCCGTTTGTACCGACATATGATAATCTTAGAGTATGCTTTGCCCTTGTCATACCTACATACATCTTATTGATTTTATCCGCAAGTTTATATGCACCCCATTCCGTTTCATCCCTGTAATCTTCCTTTGAAAGCGGTACGGACGGTTTAATAATCGGCTGAGAATTGCTTTCCCATTTTCTCGGTTTTAAAGACGGCATATAGACGTATTCATACTCAAGACCTTTTGAACTCTGGTATGTTGTAAGCTGTATAGCATTTATTTTTATTGAATCTTTTTCAATATTTAAAGGAGTATTTTCTTTTTGAAGCATATCAAGATATTGAACAAAGTCCTCTAAATTAACTGCCTTATATTGTTTTGAATATGTATAAGCTTCATCAAGCAAGCGTTTTAGGGCAAGTGTATTTTCAAGTTTATTTATTTCATGGTTAAAAAAGAAGTCCAATATTCCGGTTTTCGATACGCATTGAGATACAATCCTGTATACCGTTTCTCCTTGAAGAATATTTCTTAAATATTCATAAGTGTTTATAAATTTTTTGATATCGTCGGGCGCATTATTATCTTTTGCAATTTCCCTCATTGCTTCAATGAAATTTTTGTGTCTGGAGTTTTCTTCCTGAAGCAAATTAAAAGATTTCGGGGAAATATTGAAAGGCTCTAAAAGTAAAAGCCTGAATATTTTATCTGAATTGTTATCGGGATTTACAAGTGTTTGCAAGTAGCTGTACAACATAACGGAGGATTTTATTTCAAAAATATTTTTCCCCTCTTTAAGCTCATAAGAAATCCCTCTGTCATGAAGCATTTCAGCATAATAAGCAAGTTCATCCTTACTTGTTGAAAGTATTGCTATTTGCGAATAATCTTTTTCTCCGGTATCTTTATCAACGGGACACTCCGGCGAGTTAACAAGTTCATCTATTTCTTTTACAATGTCATATGCCTGCTGTACTTCGTCTTTATAGATATTCAATCTTACTTTTTTATCTTTTGCCATAACTTCATCGTTTTTAGCTTCTAAGTTAATTTCATTATCCAAAAGCTCGGTATTTTGTTCGGCAACGGTTTTTGCAACATTAAGAATAGTTTGGGTTGAACGTCTGTTTTCAATAAATTTAATCGGGGTTTTGATTTCTTCTTTATATTTTTCCCAGAAAGCTTTAATACTATCTATTCTTGCACCTTGTGAAGCATTAACTATCTGTTTATCATCTCCGACTACAAAAACATTTCCTTTGAAAGAATTATCGACAAGATGAAATATTAATTCATTTTGAGCTCTGTTTGTATCCTGATATTCGTCAATGATGATATAGTCATATTGATTTGATATTTTTTGCGCAAAAACAGAATCGGCTTCAAATTTTTCCAATATATAGTTAATCATGTCATCATAATCAATATATCCGCCAAGCTCCATTTTTTCTTTATATGATACAAAAAATTTAAAAAGCTCTCTTACTTTTTCTATTTTTTCTTTAATCTTTTCAATATTAGCTTCATAATTTTTGTTTTTTTTACGCTTAGTATCTCTTTCATTTTCAAGGCTTCGTATGGCAGGATACCATTCCAAATCACTTTTAATATTATCTTCAAGTTTTTCTAAAGTGTTTATCCTGTATTTTTTTAAATATTCAATTCCTGTCTTAATTGAATCAAAACAGGCATATTTATTGGCTTTAGTGCTTTTATAATATTTGGCATTTTCGTTTTCATCAATGCATTCTTTTATAAATGCTCTTTTAATACTGTCGGGGATTAATTGTACATAAGGCGGAACATCAAATTCTTCTGCATATTCGCCGATAATTTTGTTGCAAAAACTATGGAATGTATGGATTTCAACATTGTTATTGTTTTCATCCAATTCTTCAAGTACGCGTTTTTTCATCTCGTTTGCGCCGGCACGGGAATATGTCATACAGAGAATTCTTTCGGGCTCTACCCCGTTTAAAATCATTGCCTGTAATCTTTTAATAACAGTGTATGTTTTGCCCGTACCCGGACCTGCCAGGACAAGAAATTTACCGTCTATATTTTCAACACATTTTCTTTGTTCGTTATTTAATTTTTCAAGTATTTCTTCTACCTTGTCTGATATACCGGTTGTCATCTAATCTCCTCCTGCACCTTTATTATCCGATAATAACATTTATATAAACCGTTTGTAAATATTATGGTGTGTTCGAATTAAAGTAAATTTAAGTGTTCTTCTAATGTTATTACGGGCATATCAGTCAATTTTGAATGGAAAAGCTTGTCGGAGTTTTCAGCCTGATATTCCATAAGGCTGTGTAAACCCTGCCATTTTTTAACCAGCTCAAGACCGTCTTGGTAATATATTTTATGATATCTGTCTTGATTTTCTTCATTTGCTTTATTTTCAAAGAAAGCAAGTGCATTATCCAAATATTCATGAATTTGATTAACATTAACTCTAAGTTTATATATTTCAAACGGACTTTGAACATACATAAATCTTGCAATCTGCATTTTCATTGCTTCCGCTTTTTTAACATCTCTGTCGGGACTAATTAAAACATTGGCATGGGAAATTTCCCTGAGCGATAATTCATCAAATATTTTTTCGTTATCCATATCCATACTTGCTCTGTAAAAATCTCCCATTGCCTGATGATAGTTGCTTTTATACTTCAAATAAGTATCAAATAATTCAGAGGCTTCTTTTTCATTGGATTTTAATAAATACAGCAAAAGTGTTCTATATTCAAATCCCCTTAAATTCGACGGCAAACACGCAACATCCGAAAAATTACAATTTGCATCTAGAATATTTTGCTTTCCTCTCATATAATATTCATTCAAATCTTCGCATTTTGAATATTCAAAATCAATAATTCCCGCATTTTCTTTATCCATCAAGATATTTCCACCGCATAAATCATAGTGCATTAAAACACTATAAGGAAAATCGTTATCATTATTGTTTTTTATCGGCATATCCAATTCAATAATGGTATTTACCAGTTGAAATAAATTTTCTTTATTAAATTTATTTGTTACAGTATCAGGGTTTTCCCCGTGTATCATCGTTGAAACAAGATATTCCCCGCCCTCGGGAGTTCTAAAAGCATATTTACCCTGCTGTATGCTGTCTGAGCTAATTTTGCTTTCGTACAATAAATCCAGTTTTTCAGATTCCGTATCATACGCATTTTTATTATATGATTCACTTTTGGGAAGATACTTTTTTACAACCAAATCCCTGCCAAGATAAGAATAGGGATATGTATATCCGTTCAGCCCCTTGCCAAAAGGACTTGTGGTTTTTGTTGCGTCAATTGCCTGTTTAATTTCATCTTCATTCGGATTAGCATAAATGGGTTTAATTTCATAACCGTTTCTGGAATAAGGTCTTTTAACACCGCTAAAATATGTACCTGAAATTTGACTTATTTTCATATCTTCTCCCTTTAACAACACATATACTATTATAAAACACAAAAAAATAAAATTTGCTATTGATATATAACAATAGTTTATAACGGCTAATCAATAAATCGCCCGCATCAGAAAGGTTTTGATTTACTGCTAATTTAAAATATGTTATTTTCTTGCATTCAAGTAAAGAATGCTTATCAGCAGTTTTAGATTTTTCTCCTGCAAATTGATGGTATCTTAAATTGTTTCTTCCGTTTCCTTTTTGGTATCTTGCGTTTTGCGTTTCTTTAAGACTATTCCTAATTCCTGTTCCAGCATACCGCTCTCTAAATCTTCCATAACTTGATTGTGCAATCTCAAAATCTCTGGAGTTAAAACTCTTTGCTTTTCTTTCTGCATTTTTGCCTGCTTTCCTTGCTGCTACCTCATTATTGGTATTATAATATTTATCACATAATTTTGCATACTCAATATATGTATTGTAATCATTCTTACTTAAATTTGTTAAATATTCATTTTTTTGAACTTGATTTAATCCATGTGTATCTTCAAAAATTCTTTCAAGAATTTCTGCCTGTTTTCATTTGCTTCTTGTTTTTCTTTTCATTGCTTTTCCGTTAAACAAGAAATAAAAACAGGCAGAAACATTTTGTTTCTGCCTGTTACCTAAACACTTTTTTAAAAACTATTTTATTGCGCCGAGTGCACGAAACTCGTTAATTCTCTTTTCTCCGTAAAGAGGAACGAGTCTTTTTTCCTGTTGAGGAAGAAGTCCTTCGTCAATCGGTAAGTACACTCTATAATCAATAGTATCAAAGCAATTATCAATAGATTCTATTTCCGATAATGCATTTTCATCTATTGCGTTTGCTTCAATCATATCAGCAATTTTTTCAAATCTTGCAACATGTTCTCTAAATCTGTCTGTTGCATAGTCTTTAGCCTGCCATGTCGTAATCAGGAAAGGCCAATCCGAACTTTGAAGAAGCAGATTTTCTCTTGCAAGTTGATTTAAAGCTCTAACAAGAAGTTTATCTTCCGGAACTTTTTCATATTTTGAAACAACATCAATAATACGTTTTTCGCAAGCATGAATAATCGGCCACATCCATTCGGTTAAGTGGTTTTGCCATACCCAGAAGTGTCCGCCTTGTCCCCAGCTTGATTCGGGGATTTGAATAGCTTCCGTCGGCGGATGAGCTTTCAAGTATTCGCCTGCTGTCATCATTTCAACTTCAGGAACGTAGTTATTAAGCTTTCTTATAACCTGTTTAATAAACTCGATTCCCTCAAACCACCAGTGTCCGTATAATTCCGTATCAAACGAAACCATAACAAGACCTTGTTTTCCATTATGTGCATTCTTGTAATCATTTAGTAAATGATAAATCAAGTTTGTGTAATGGTCAGAATTTGAGTTAACCTGATTCATGGCTAACACAGGGTCATAGAGCATCTTATCACCAAGGTCGGTAGTCGATGAAGTTATTCTCCAATAGTGCATACCGGAGTTACAATCTTTTCTGTGAAATTCTCTGTAACATCCGTCGCCCGGATAACCGTCCGCAGCCGACCAAACCTGAAAACCAGCTCTATCGTTTCTACCCATCACAGCTACTTGTGCATCAGGTAACCAGTATGCGCTGTATGTGTCATATCCGGTTGCCTCTCTTTTTGGTAATGGTATATACTCAATATTTCCGTAGACTCCTATATTTCTACGGTTTCCGATAGAG
>CADBOJ010000023.1 GCA_902796305.1 uncultured bacterium
AACGTAGTAAAAATAATAAATCGGATACCAATAATTTGAAATCAGCCATACAACTACTATCATAAAAGATTTTGAACGATACGAAAATGCCACTTTTTCGGGAGTCAATGAATATCCCAAATAAAAATGGATAAAGAATAAAAGCATTAAGTTTTGAATATTTATGCCATTAATAATAAAATATACAAAAATCGAAAGTGCAATAATTTTAACAAAAACTGCCGTTTTATTCTTCAGGGTGAAATTCAGCATTTTTACGTTTTCTTTATATAAATTATAATCAATATCAAGTTCGGTAAGTTCATTTTCTTCCATACGGGCTCTTTTTATCATCAAAGGCAAAAAGACTAAAGTAGTTAGAACAAATGTTGCATAATTGAACATTATATATCCTGCACCCCAGCACCACAACAACAACGAAGCATACATCGGATGACGTGCATATTTATATGCGCCTGATTGCACTATTGTATGGTTTTCTTTTATTTCTATTTCATCAGACCAAAATCTTCCTATGTCAAATTTTGCCTTAATATGCCAAATTATGCCCAAAAAGCATAAAATTATTCCAAAGACAAAATATATATATTGCAAAATTTTATCCTGAATATTAAATTGCCCTATGGAACCAACCCAAAAATTAAATAAAACAATGACAAAAAATGTCATTGCTAAAGTCGAAAACATTGAACCTTTCTTTTTTTGAACATTTTGTTTTTTAAGATAATATTCGAAAAATTTAAAACCAACCGCAATAAGAAGAATAACACCTGTTATATCAATAAAAATTAAACCTATTTTAAATAACGTAGGATTAACGGATTGAAGTGAAAGTTTGTCAAATATTGCTAAGAAAGTATCAAACAGCATTTTTCTTTATCCTCTTTAGAATAATATAACATACTACGGGTAAAAACATTATAGCAAGCCACTGATATAGTGTTAAACCGTAAAAAAGTTTTTCGGGTGTTCTTATAAATTCGGCTATAAACCTTAAAATAAGATAACTTAGCATATATATAGGAAACAGCAAATCCGTTCTCTGTGTTTTTCTGTAAAAAATATATAATAAAATCGCAACAACAAATTGGGCAAAACTTTCAATTAATTGTATTGGAATAAAAAAGTCTCCTCCGCAACAGCCGTTAAAATAACAACCGATTTTTCCAAAACCAAGAGCAACCGCAAAAGGAATTGCAAAGGCTCCGCCCAATGCTTCGCCTCTTTTTTTAGATAAAAATTTATACAAGTGAATTGCAATAAACGTTCCTAATAATCCACCCATAACACTTTTTCCTGATAGAATTGTGCTTTGAGAAATTCCATGAAGGATAAAAACAGGAACTTTTACTCCTATTATTAAACCGACTCCGCCTGCTAAATACATATCAAACTGAACACTTTTAGGCGGACGCTTGATTTTTTGGAGTTTTGCAATAATAGCGCCTGCGATAATTCCAATTATAGTAAATAATATATATATTTTTTCAGCTACCACTTATAAGCCCAACACAAGTCATAAAAACCAATATAAATAGAAGAATTATGCCAATACCAATTGCTAAAATGGTAATAATAATTCCCAGCAATATTTTTCCTATAAGTTTAATTTTTTTATTGGTGGCAGACAATAAGATACCAATTACCAATATAATAATTATACTTATAAACACAATGTTAATTATTGTTTCCGACGTCATGTTGTCCCCTTCAACACATTATTAACACAAAAAGGAATAATTCTATTATTTCCGACCGAAATTGCCGTACAGCATTTTTTGGCTCTTTCCCAATCAAAATTATCAACATCCATAAAGTTTTTAACAATAATTCTGACTATTTTCATATCTTCGTTTGTTGTGAGCTTTGTTTTTGCAAAAGTTTTAAGAGCGTCTAATACTTCGCTGTTACCGAAAATTTTTCCGATAAAACAAGAACAAACATTATCTTTTATATAATTCAATACCGTTTCATCAAAGACAAGTCTATTGGAAATTGCGGGTTTAAGGTTTTTATAGTCTAAATAATCCGCCATAGAGTATATTTTATCTTTTGTACACAACAAAAATGCAAGACTGGTGCAATTTTCATGAGAACAAGGCAGAGGAATAATATCTTTATATTCAAGCATATCGCTTTTGGTCATAGCAAGCAGAATATCTTCCTGAAATACCGATTCTATTTTAGAATCTTTAGCGCAACCCGACTTGGTTAATTTTTGAAAAGTTATTCCTGATATATGTTTAATTTCAGTTGCAAATTTTAAAATTTTAGGGATTTCGGTCAGATTATCCTTGTAAACGGTAACGGCAAGGTGCATTTTAACATTTGCTTCATTTAATTTGTTGATTATTTCAAGTTTTTCTTTTAGTAAAGGTTTTCCTCTTAATGCTTTATAAATATCATCGCTAAAACCATCAAATTGCAAATAAATATCAAGTTTTTCATTCAAAGATTTAATTTTTTCAAAAAGTTCTTTATTATTTAAAAAAGCAAGTCCGTTTGTATTGATTACTATTCTTCTGATATCAAACTTTAGCGCTTCTTCTAAAAATTCGATAAAATTAGGGTGAATA
>CADBOJ010000024.1 GCA_902796305.1 uncultured bacterium
GTCTTTAGCGTCGTAAGTTTTGATTTCCTTTCCGTCTTCCGAAAAAGTTAATGACCCATCCGTTAAAACACCGTCAACATCAAATGCAACAAGTTTTATACCGCATGCAATACTGTTAAAATCAAATTTTTCTTTATTCATATTTCCTCCAGATAAAAAAATTATACACTAAACGTATTAGTTTTAAACAGAATGAATAAAAATTAGTATTTTTTTGTCGATATTTAAAATGTAGCGAATAAAGAATTAGAAATGAACGACATTAAAAACATTAACATCACTAAGTCGCATTTTATAATAAATGCAGGTGAAAACCCATTAAAACTGAATTACAAAAGCACACAAGATAAATTCATTATTGATATCAGTTCAATGAATTTGTTAAAAGCGACAAAAGTTGCGATAATGTGTTCAACATATTGTTTTATTAAAGATTTTAAAAAGAAATTATGCTGGATAGTACAGGATGATGAAATCAGGAATGCAATTTCCGTTTTAAGATTGAGAAATATAGAACAAATAACGGTTGAACAATCAAAAGAAATCTGTACGGAGCTTGTTTCATGAATTTTCTTGAGGGGATAAAGTGTGAAAAAATCTACGGGATAATAAGAGAAGATGACCCCGAAAGAGCGTATGAAATAGCAAGAGCGTATTATGAAGGCGGAATTAGATTTATTGAATTTAATTCACCGATTGTTGCGACTGAAAAATTTGCAAAATTAAATCAGGGAGTTGTAATTCAAGGCGGAATAATAACAGCTCATCAGGCACATCTTGCACTTGAGGCAGGAGCTAAAATAATTTCAAGCCCTATTTTTCAAAATAGTCTTGTAAGACTTGCAACCTGTTTAAAAGTAAATTTGATACCCTCTGTTACAACTCCAAATGAAGCATATTCCGCATGGAAAGCAAGAATACCGTTGATTAAAGTTTACCCCGTTAATGAAATGGGCGGAGTTGAGTATATAAGGGAAATGATAAAACCCATGCCTTTTTTAAATGTTTTACCCTGCGGTTTTGTTAAAACCGAAGAAGTAAAAGATTACTTGGATGCAGGTGCATACGCTGTCGGCGTCGGCAGAAATTTATACAATAAAAACAGCTATGAAGAAATTGTCCAAACCGTAAAAGAAGTAATTAAGTCAATAAAGAATTAATAACCGTTTTTGATAAATTCTCTTGCACGGAATTTTGCACCCAATGATTTAGCTATAATTTCGCATCTTTCCTTGTTTACCGGATAATTTGGAACATCCGTGACTATACTGGCTGTTGTCGGTATTTTTTCTTCAACACAAGCCCTTATAAATCTCTTAACTTCTTCATAAGCGTTTTCGATTTGAGGATTTGAAATTTTATTGTATATTTCTTCATTTTCACCGTTTAAGCTTATTGAAATGTTATCTATATATGGCGCTAATTCCGGGGCAACATTTCTCTTGTGTATATAATTAGCATGACCGTTTGTGTTTATTCTTATTTTTAAATCAGGATAATTACTCTTTAAATATTTACAGATATCGACAACTTCATCAATTTTAACCAGTGGTTCGCCGTATCCGCAAAATACAATTTCACCTGCGGATAATACTTTATCTTTGTTTTCTTCTATCTGATTTATTATATCTTTTGAAAGAGCATTATCTTTTTCAAGCCATAAATTTGCACCTTGTACATCATTTTTTTGATTGCGAATGCAAAAAACACATTTGTTGGTACAAATATTTGTTATATTTATATAAGGTTTATTATCTAAAAAATATAAGTAATTTTCTGTCATATCCATACTACATTTCAACTACGGGTTTTAATTTATTTTTAAATTTGGTTGTCGAACCGAAGAATAATAAATCAATATTTCCGGTAGGGCCGTTACGCTGTTTTGCAACTATAATTTCAGCTTTGTTTTTAAGTTCGGGATTGTCTTTTTCATAGTATTCGGGTCTGTGAACAAACATAACAACATCGGCATCTTGTTCTATTGCGCCTGATTCTCTTAAATCCGACAACATAGGATGCTTATCTGTTCTATCCTCTACTTTACGGGACAATTGTGATAATGCAATCACGGGAACATTCAATTCTCTTGCAAGAGATTTTAAACCTCTTGAAATACCTGATATTGCCTGATTTCTATCTAAAACAGACTTATCTTCAATTAATTGCAAATAATCAACTACAATAAGTCCCAAATCCGGAAATTTTGTTTTTACTCTTCTTGCTTTTGCTCTAATGTCGGACATTGTAATGCCTGATGAATCATCAATAATAATCGGGGCTTCGTGCAGTTTATTCATAACATCTCCGATTTTTTGCCATTCGACAACATCAAGTTCGCCGGTCCTTGCTCTTTGAGCATCAATTTCCGCTTCCGAGCATAAAATCCTCTGCGTTAATTGCAAAGCTGACATTTCAAGAGAAAATATCATAACGGGGATTTTTTGGACAACTCCTATGTTTTGAGCAATGTTTAATGCAAAAGCGGTTTTTCCCATAGAGGGGCGTGCTGCAAGTATTATTAAATCCGATTTTTGAAATCCCGCAAGCAAATCATCCAAATCGTAATATCCGCTCGGAACTCCCGTGTATGTACCTTTATTTGTATATCTGTATTCAAGCTGTTCAACTGTTTCCATCAAAAGGTTTGTAATAAGTTTTGCATCTTGAGATGATTTTTGTTGAGCTATTTCAAATATTGTTCTTTCCGCAATTTCAAGACTTACATCTGCTTCGGGATTTTTAAAAGTTTCTTCAATGATTGTTGTTCCGGCGTTTATCAATTTTCTTTTTAAGGCATTTTCTTTAATTATCTGAGCATAATATTCGATATTTGAAGACAAAACAGTATCAAGACCGAGTTCTCCCAGATATTCAACTCCGCCTATTTCATCCAATTTATTTCTGGAGCGGAAGTATTCGGTAAGAGATAAGCCGTCTATCGGTTTATTTTGATTATATAGAGTAAAAGCAGCTTCATATATAAGTTTATTTTGTGTTGAATAAAAAAACTCCGGTTCAATTATTTCAACAATCTTATT
Organism: uncultured bacterium; assembly: GCA_902796305.1. Taxonomy (GTDB): domain Bacteria; phylum Cyanobacteriota; class Vampirovibrionia; order Gastranaerophilales; family Gastranaerophilaceae; genus RUG14156. The sequence continues at coordinate 3,042 of CADBOJ010000024.1, forward strand.
CATACTTTCAGGATTTATTAAAATAGAACCCAATACTGCCGCTTCGGCTTCAAGATTATGCGGCGGTACATGCTTAATTGCAGAGTTGGTTTTTGCGGGTGCTTTTATTGCCATACTTAATTTTTACAATCCTATTCTTAAACTCAAATCATATTTTAACACAAAAACATCATACTATAGTTATAAGAATTTTAAACTTTTTTGTAATTCTTATTAAAGCAAAAAAGACGTAACATAACAATGTAAACAAACAAAACCCCATCACATTAAATATTCAAAAAGTTTACATCAGTTTAGATAGAAGTGCTTATAAAGGATTATAAGCTAAATTTAGAAAGGATATTGCCATGGCAGTAGTAATTAACACCAATGTAGATTCGCTCAAAGTTCAAAAAATATTGAACGGAGCAACAAAAAAACTTTCAACAACAATGCAGAGAATGTCTTCCGGCTTAAAAGTACTTAGCGCAAAAGATGATGCAGCAGGTACAATTATTGCAGCAAAAATGGCTGTTCAATTGGACGGTAATAAAATCGCACAACAAAACGTACAAAACGCAAATGCTATGATGGCGACAGCTGAAGGTAACCTTGATGTTATTGAAGATAACATGGTGAGAATTCGTGACCTTGTTCTTCAAGCTAAAAACGGTACTTATTCGGCAACTGAAATTACCGCAATGAAAGAAGAAGTTGACCAGCGTATAGCTGAAGTAGGAAGAATTTCAACTTCGGCTAAATATTCATCTTTAGCATTATTTAATGATGAAAACTTACAGGCAAACGGAGTTACTTTCCAGGTTGGTCCGAATAAAGAAGATGATAATACAATTACGGCAGATGCAAAGATATTCCAATCGGTAGACTTTGATACATTAACAGGCGGTCTGGGTAATGACTTTAATTTATCAAGCTTATCAACAACGGCAATGTTCCAAAATGCTTTAGAAAAAATTGATAACGGAATTGATAACTTAACTCAAAGAAAATCCGCAATCGGTTCTGCCGCAAATCGTACAGAATCAGCACTTAATACGTTGGTAACTCAATATGAAAACTTATCAAGTGCAAAATCGGTAATTATGGATTCTGATATTGCCAATGAAGCATCAGACTTTACTCAGCATTCAATACTTCAACAGGTTTCAACTTCCTTGTTGGCTCAAGCAAACCAAGCACCATCAGTTGCTTTAAGCTTGATATAAAATAGATATCTAACTGGTGATGGCAATACAGTGGGTCGTTATATTTAATATATCGACCCTTTTTTTATTTATAAACAAGCATTTTTAAGTATAACCATTCCGAATTATCGGTAAAACTAAAAATAACTAAACTATTTTCTTTCGTAAGTAACGGTTATGGTAGATTTTGCAAGAGCATGTTTTAAAATTTCGTTATGAACTTCCTTGGGTTTTGTATCTTTAGCAGAACTCAGTTTTTCAACATCAAGTGCATAAACCGTAAAATTATAATGATGAATACCGTGGCCTTTCGGAGGACATGCTCCGCCGTATCCTGCCGAACCAAAATCCGTTACGGTTTCAAGTGCATCCTGAGGCAATTTATTTTTGTAAGAATTTACATTTTTTGGAATATTAATCATAAGCCAATGATACCAGCCATTTTCTCTTGGTGCATCAGGATCATGACATACTATTGCAAAACTTTTAGTATTAAGAGGAGCGTTTATCCAGTTTAATTCCGGAGCTTTGTTTTCTCCTGTACATCCGTAACCGCTATATACAAGAGCATTAGGCATAACAGCATTATTTTTTATGGTTGGACTCAAAACGGTAAAAACATCTGCCTTATCGAGTGCATTTGACATAATCATCCCTCCTAAATATAAACATATTGTAAGTATAAAAATATTTCTCATAATTTAATTCTCATTATTCAACTATTCCGATTGCCGCAAACACTGCAAAAAAGAATGAAAAATTCCTTGCAAGATAGAACCTGAACATATAAAAAGCTATATTTAATTCTTCAATTTGTTTCCAATTTTCAAAAAATCCCCAGTACCATCTCGGTTTAAATTTAACATCTTTTATATTTATATAATCTTTCATGGATTCAAGCAACTTTGTTGCAATTGGTAAAGTTAAAAAAACATAGAGCATTTTTGGGTTAAATTCTTTTAATAAAACACCCGAAACTATAATAAAATATGAAGCAATAATAATATATTTTAAAAGTTTTAATGATTTTTCTTTTGAGCCCGATAATACACAAAGCGTGTTTCTTTTTTCTTTTATATCAAATTCCCAATCCATAAGATTATCAGTATGAAGTAAAGTAACAGTGGTAAAAAATATTGAAATTGAAATAAATAGCAAATTATAACTGAACTCACCGGTTAGAGCATAATGCCCCCCTGTAATCATTAAAGGTCCGTAAATCAAACCTATAACTATTTCACCAAGATAATATCTGGGTGCAATAGGATAAAAAAGTGCTAAAGTTCCGCCGAGAAGCATATATATTAATATTTTAAAACCGGAAATATATGTAAAATAAAAACCGATGCAAAGCGGAATAAAAAACAATAACAGAATAATCATTTCAGTCTGTCTTAAAGAAAATGTTTCATTAATAATAAGTCTTGCTTTTGTCGGAATAAATGAATTAAAAACAATATCTTTTAAAGGAGTGCCGTCTTTTAGCTTCATTTTTATGTCTAAATAATCGTCAAATAGATTGGCGCCCAGATGAACACAGCAAAGAGCAACTGTGAGTATAATAAAATTAAATATAGAGAATTTGTTGCTAAAATGCGAATAAGCCAATATTATAAAGCAAGAGGCAAATGTTTCACCAAGTGCATATGCACGAGTTAATTCAAAAAGATTTTTTATTTTTTCCACAATAAAACTCCAAAGTCATATCTAAAACATTATATTAAAAATTTACACCAATAAAATAGTTCAAAAGAGTAAAGAAATGTAACAATAAATAAAATTATTTTTTTAAAGTAAGGTTTTTTAATACCAAATTTAAAAATTTAAATTATGGGTTGAAAACATTATTTACAGTGTAATCTGAGGAACATATACATTTTTAAAGAGTTGTATATTTAATAAAATTATTTTAATTTTTTGGAAAAAATACGGTTTTTAAAGGGATTTTTTTAGTTTTTAAACTTGCAATGAAAACTTGAACATGTATGATTAATTTACTGAGTACGTTAGATAAGGAAAAGCATGTCAAAAGACGTAATTGAACTAGAAGGCACAATTTTAGAAGCATTGCCTAATGCAATGTTTAGAATTGAACTTGAAAACGGACATGAAATTTTAGCCCATGTATCCGGAAAAATAAGAAAAAATTTCATCAGAATACTGCCGGGAGATAAGGTAAAAGTTGAAATGACCCCTTATGATCTCAGCAGAGGAAGAATTACATACAGATTAAAATAAGGACAGGAAAATGAAAGTTAGAGCATCAGTAAAAAAAATATGTAAGGACTGTCAAATCATTAAAAGACGCGGTAGAGTGACAGTTGTGTGCAAACATCCGAAGCACAAACAAAGACAAGGATAACCTTTATTTGAGCTGTAAAGCGATGCTTGGTAAGCTATGATAAAGGTAGAGGTGTGCAACAGCACTTGTACATCTGTAAAAAGCGGATAAAGAGTGCCAAGGCAGTACCACATATTAACAAAATCAATCAAAATAGGAGAAAATAAATGGCAAGATTGGCTGGGGTTGATTTACCCCGTAATAAAAGAATGGTTATAGCATTAAC
>CADBOJ010000025.1 GCA_902796305.1 uncultured bacterium
AGTAGTGTAGCAATGTTATTGGAGGACAACAATGACAATTAGTGTGAACAACAGAAAAAAGTCGTCTAAAAAATCTTTTGATGAATTGGTTAAAGATTTAAAAACTTCTAATTCTGAAAAAGTAAGATATAATGCCGCAAGAGTTCTTGGCGAAATGGGAGACTTTTCTGCTGTAGAACCTCTTATAGATGTTCTAAAAAACGATAAAAACGGCTCTGTTCGTCTTTATGCAGCACGTGCGCTGGGCGAACTCGGAGATGTTAACGCAACAGAACCTCTTATTGAATCATTAAGACTTGACAGAAATGTTGATGTTAGAGTTCGTGCAGCAAGAGCACTCGGCAGATTAGGCGGTGAAATTGTTGTAGAACCGTTAGTAGAAGCATTAAATGACGAAAATCCCCAGGTATGTATCACAGCAACCGAAGCCTTAATTGAAATAGGAGATGTTGCAACGGATGCTTTAATCGAATCACTTGACCATGAAAAAGTTAATGTACGTTGCGATGCAACTCGTGCATTAGGCGAAATCGGAAATCCCAAATGCGTAGATAAAATCATCAACATGCTAAAAGATGAATGGGTAAATGTTAGAATTTATGCAGTTACTTCACTCGGTAAGCTTAATGATAAAAAAGCAGTTCCGGCTTTAATTGAAGTTATGAAAAATACGGAAGAAAATGATTTAGTTAGAGCAGGTGCAGCTGCAGCACTCGGCGTACTTCGTGACCAAAGAGCTTTATTGCCTTTGAGAGAACTTATTATCAATGCCGAAGAATTAGGCGAATTTGAAGATACAGCATTAAAATCATTTAAGAAGATTATGGCTGCTAACTGGGAAACAATGCAAGCAAGCCAGAATATTAAAAAACCGAGTTTCTTCTAAAAATAAACTAATAGTATCAATCACAAAAACAGGAAGTTATTTAACTTCCTGTTTTTATATAAAAAATAAAAAGAAAAAGCACAAAACCAAAAGAATTGTGCTTTTTTATATTTTATTAAACAATACCTTGGGCTATCATTCCGTCTGCAATTTTTTGGAAAGCCGCAAGGTTAGCGCCAGCTACATAATTTCCGGGGCATCCGTATTTATCCGCATTTTCTTTACATGCTTTGAAGATATTTGTCATAATTCTGTCAAGTTTAGCTTCAACTTCTTCAAAAGTATAATAGAAACGCATACTATTTTGTGACATTTCTATAGCGGAAGTTGCAACACCGCCGGCATTTGCTGCCTTAGCAGGAGCAAGAAATACTTTATTTTCGAGGAAGTAATCCGTTGCTTCCTGACAGCAAGGCATATTAGCTCCTTCTCCAACCGCCAGTACTCCATTTTCAACAAGTTTCTTTGCTGAATTTAAAGTTACTTCGTTTTGAGTTGCACAAGGCAATGCTATATCTGTTTTAATTGACCAAATAGGAGAATCTTCGCTTGTTCTTTCCGTATATTCGGCATCCGGATGGATATCTAAATATTCTTTTATTCTTCCTCTTTTTACTTCTTTTATCTGCTTAACAGCATTCAAATCTATACCGTTTTTGTCGTAAATACATCCGTTAGAATCGCTCATTGCAACGACCTTAGCACCGTAGGATGTTATTTTTTCGGCAGCATAAATTGCAACATTACCCGAGCCTGATATTGTTACTGTTTTTCCGCTCAAATCGTGTCCATTTGCTTTCAGCATTTCTCTCATAAAAAATGTTAAGCCATATCCCGTTGCTTCGGTTCTTGCAAGCGATCCGCCGTATGATATGCCTTTTCCCGTTAGAACTCCGCCTTCGTACGCATTTTTAATTCTTTTATACTGTCCGAAAAGATATCCGATTTCTCTTCCGCCGACACCGATATCCCCTGCAGGAACGTCAACATCAGCACCGATATGTCTGTACAATTCCGTCATAAAACTCTGGCAAAATCTCATAATTTCATTATCGGATTTACCCTTAGGGTCAAAATCCGAACCGCCTTTAGCTCCGCCTATCGGAAGTCCGGTAAGAGCATTTTTAAATATTTGTTCAAAGCCCAAAAACTTAATAATGCTTTGGTTTACCGAGGGATGAAATCTCAATCCGCCTTTATACGGCCCGATTACAGAATTGAATTGAACTCTGTATCCTCTGTTTACAATAACCTGACCTTCGTCATTAACCCATGGCACCCTAAAAGTTACTATTCTTTCAGGCTCTGCCACTCTTTCCAAAAGTGCAAGCTTTTCAAATTGAGGATTTTTATCCACCAATTTCTCAACAGTGCAAAAAACCTCTCTTACCGCTTGCAAAAATTCAGGCTCGCCTGCATTCTTTTTTTCTATTTCTTCAAGTGCCTTGTTTAAGTATTGATTCATCTTAGTCCTCTTCTATTCTTTATCCTTGATTTTACTTTTTAATATTATAACCGTATAAGACGCTTGTAAATAAATTTTTAAAATCTTTATAAATTTTTAATTTCTTCTATAGCAACAGTTGAAGCAATATTCCTGCCCCAATTCCCGTAACAAGAAGTATTCCGACTATAAACAAATATTTTTTTAAACTGTTTTTCCTTGTAAATAAAATAAGCAGTCCGAGTCCCGCATTTGTTATAAGCCCTGCGGTAATACAGGCAAATGTTGTAAAACCTTTAGTATAAGCCATTGTTATAAGAACGGAAACCGCACAATTAGGTATAAGTCCAAAGAATGCAAAGAATATAATTTCCAATATACTGTTTTTTAAAGTTAAGTTATTAATTACTTCTTCTCCGAGACACTCAAACATAAAATTCAGTCCTATACAAACAAAAAGAATAAATAGTGAAATAATAAAGGTATGTTTTATAGGATGGATAATAATATTCTTGATTTTATCTTCTGCCGGATTATGTTTGCAACAGCCATTTTCGGGTTCAACATTTTTAATATGAGAGCATGGCTTGTTTTCTTTGCATTCATGAAGTTCGGGTTTAATAAATAAATCGGTCGCATATCCGACAAAAATTGCAAATGCAAGTTTTATTAAAATTATTTTTATAATAGTTTCGTATTGTTCAGGATTAGCAAATAAAACAGGGATTGCTTCATCCGATGTTGCAATATAAACAGCAATCAGCGTACCTGTTGTTATATATCTTTTAATAAATAATGTTGTCATTATTACGGAAAATCCGCATTGCGGAATTATCGCAAGCAAAGCACCAAACACAGGTCCTAATTTTTTGGAAAAAGAAACAATATTTGCCACTTTATGCGCAAAATAATTTTCAAAAACTTCAATAACAATAAAGATGATAAGTAATGACGGAATAAGTTTTAAAGTATCCGATAACGCATCAATTAAAAAATTCGGTAAATTATTAAGTAAACTTTCTATCATAAAATTTATTATATTCCGCTAAAACTAATTTTTCTCTTTTTAAATATAAGAATAATGAAAATATAGTATAATAAGACTATGTATTTTTTGGATAATCTAAAAAACCGTTTTGATTTTTTTATAAGAAGCCATATTGGAATTTCCCGCAAAAATTACAACGAAAAGCCTGAAGATTTAAGTAAAATTTTTAATCAAAGACAGCAAATTATATACAACACTCTTGATAATACCTATGACTTAGGTTTACTTCAAAATTCCGCAAAGAGAGTTTTTTTAGAAAATATTTATTTTTTAAAAATCTTTGACAGATGCTTTTCAACCGGCAAAAACGATAATCTTTCAATTCTTGATATAGGCTCTAAAAACTGGTCTTACGTTAAAAGCGAATATTTATTCTTTAATTCTTTTAAAAAAGATTTCATTTTAAATGGTATAGAGCTTGATTCCAACAGGTTGAATTCAAACTTCTACAGCAGGGCGGAAATTGCAAAATTCTATTCTAAAGGATTAAAAAATACAAATTATATTTCAGGTGATTTAATGGAGCATAAAGAAAGATATGACTATATAATCTGGATTTTACCTTTTATTTTAGAGTATCCTTTAATAAAATGGGGGCTTCCAATGAAATATTTTAAACCTGAAAAAATGTTATTACATGCCTTTAATCTTTTAAACAAGGGCGGTCAAATGCTTATTATTAATCAAGGGCAAGAAGAATACAAAGTTCAAAAAGAATTAAATACAAAACTCGGTTTAAATTTTGAATATTTTGGCTTAATTGAAGATGATTTTAATTTATTTAAGAATAAAAGATACTGCTGTAAATTAATAAAGTGATTTGGATAGATGCATGTTTTTAGAGCATGTATAATTCTATTCTTCAATATATTCAGTTTCAAACTTGTATGCTTCAAATGTTTTTGAAAAATGCTCGGGTTTCATGCCCGCTTTAACTTTAAGTGATTTTAAAAATAAGTTTTTATCAGGTATTTCTTCCCAGACTGACGGCAGATAAACCGCCTGATAATTTCCGTCCTTTATAATTATTCCGTCTTTAAAGGGAACAATTTTATTTAATAAATCTTCTTCATTCAAAAAGAACATTTGCTTCGGCTCGCTTAAAAGAGAAATATCAATTGTTAAATCTTTAATTTCTTTTTCTTCGACAGGATTAAACCTCGGGTCGTTATAAGCCGAATCGAGCGAATGTTTAACTATATCATTTATCAAAGGCTGGTGGGCAATAATCGAACCTATACAACCTCTTAAATTATCGTTCTTTTTTAAAGTTACAAAGCATGCACCCGGTTCGTTAAATACGGGAGCATGATGGGTTATTATTTGTTTTTTATTGTATTTTGATAAAATTATATCCCTGCATAATTTTAATAAGTAATCCGAATGATATTCTTTTATAAATTTATTTTTACTGCCTTCATATAATAACCAGCTTCCATACCCTACAACCCTCGTTTTATCATCGGATACTAAAGAAGAATTATACATATCAACTCTTATAAGCGAATAGTTATTTTGATTTGCAAAATCAACAATGCCTGCTATTCCCGTTGCTCCGCAAGCTTGTTCATGGGATAAATTTTTAATATTTCCCGATTCTATCATTTTAGCCGTAATATTATCAATATGTTTTGCCTTATCATCCGTTAAAAAATGGCTCAAATCGGAAGATATTATAAAACCAAAATCCTTATTTTTATAGTAACGGGATATTATTTTTGTTATTATTTCAGGATTGGCTTGACCTATTAAAACAGGAATTATTCTAACATCTTCAAAAACGCTTTGTATCAGCGGAATTTGAATTTCAATAGAGTGCTCGTTTTTATAACCTTCATCAAAAAATCTTGCACCAAAGTCTTTTTCAAGTTCAATGTTTACTTCCTGATTGATTTTTATATTTCCAAAAGGCGTTTTCCACTCATCATAAGTTGTTAAAGCAAGCCCCTCAAAGAAAACTCTGTGAGCCGGAGCAAATATAAAAATATTTTTTATATTTTTATCAAGTAAACTAATACCGTTATATGCCAGCCTGCCAGAATAAACAAGTCCCGCATGGGGAACTATTACTGCTCTTGAAATGTAATTATAATCTTTTATATTATCCGAAAAATCCTTAATTTGATTTTTTAAAACTTCGGGATTTCCCGAATAAAACATATTTATTACTTCAGGTTCTTTTATTTTTGCCATACAAATATTATAATGCATTTTATGAAATATCAAAAGGTTATAAACGATAAAATTCAATGCGAAATCTGCCCCAGATACTGTAAACTTGCTTTAAATCAAAGAGGGTTTTGTTATGTCAGGAAAAATTCCGAAAACAAAATAATACTTGAAACATTCGGATATAATACCGGACTTGCGGTTGACCCGATTGAAAAGAAACCGTTGTATCATTTTTATCCCGCTACAAAAGCTCTTTCATTCGGTACTTTAGGATGTAATATGGGCTGTATGTTTTGTCAAAACTGGGAAACAACAAAAGTCAAATATCCGATAGAAAATTGTCAAAAAGTAACACCCGATGAAATTATACAAATTGCAAAAGAGTATAATTGTAAAAGCGTAGCGTTTACATATAACGACCCTATAGTATTTTTTGAATACGCTATTGAAACCGCAAAACTATGCAGGCAGGAGGGGATAAAAACAGTTGCTGTTACGGCAGGTTATATTAACCCTGAGCCGAGAAAAGAATTTTTTAATCTTATGGATGCAACAAATATTGACCTTAAAGGTTTTAGTGAAAAATTTTATAACAAAAACTGCATGGCTCATCTTGAACCCGTGCTTGATACAATAAAATACGTATTTAACGAAACAAATTGCTTTGTTGAACTTACAACATTATTAATAGAAGACGAAAATGATAAATATATAAAAGAGGAATGCGAATGGATTTTAAATAACCTGAGTGACACCGTTCCTTTGCATTTAAGCGCTTTTGTGCCGAGATATAAATTTAAAAACAGAAAACAAACAAATTTTAATACGCTACTTAACGCTTATTCAACAGCTAAAAATACGGGGCTTAAATATGTATACACAGGAAACTTATCAACGATTGAAACTTCGACAACATATTGCAAAAATTGTAATAAACCTTTAATTATTCGTGACGGCTATAATTTAATTGAAAACAATATTGAAAACGGATGCTGTAAATTCTGTAAAACAAAAACAGACGGATTATTTTAATTTATTATAATTAAAAACTTGTTTATTTTACGGCGGAATATTAAAATATTTATTAATATACTACATTGGAGCATATATTATGTTAAAAAATAAATTCATAAATTTATTGTTTTTATTCATACTTTTTATATCAAGTCCTGCACATGCCAACAGTGAGCAGTTTTTTGGAATAGGAATTAAATATACTCAAGAACCCTTCAATAAAAAAATAATAATAACAGAAGTTTTACCAAACACCCCTGCTGAACATGCAGGAATTAGAGCAGGTTCGCAAATACTTTCGGTGAATGGCGAAAAAGTAAAAAAAGAATGCCTATGCTCGATAGCAGATAAAATAAGAGGAGAAGAAGGCACGGCAGTTACTCTTGTAACAAGATACGGCTGGAAACGGGAAAAATTTGAAATTACAAGAGGATTGATTACAGTTCCCGAGTCATATATTAATCGGGAACTTGAAGCAAGCTGGAAAGCCGTTGCACCGTCTGATTATCAAACACCGGAAGTATACCCTGAAGAAATAACCGATAAATTTACGAGAAAATACAGGAAAACTGTTTTACCGCTTATTAAATACTGGACGGCAAGAAAAGCCAAATTTGAACAGGGATATAATGTTTGCAAAACTTTTTCAAGAGAAATGAGCGAAGCTTGTATAATGAATTTAATAAGTACGGAAAATATAACTACCATCGAAGATAAAAAAATATATAAGTTATTACGAAACGAAGTAAAGCAATAGATTGGTTTTATGCATATTAATCAAAAGAAAAAAGCAGTAGCGGGATTATCAATTTTATCAAATGTTATCCTTGCAATATTAAAAATTACGGCAGGTATCTTATCGGGAAGCATAAGTATAATATCCGAAGCCATTCATTCAATGAGCGATTTTTTGGCATCAGTATTAACTTATTTTTCGGTTGTTAAATCATCGGAACCGGCAGACGCAGACCACCCGTACGGACACGGTAAATATGAAGATATGGCGGGTTTTATTGAGGGATTGTTAATAATATTTGCTTCTTTTTATATAATATATGAATCCTTTAGAAAAATTATTTATTCCGTCCCGATGGAAAAAGAAAATATCTTAGGAATAATCGTTATGTTTATTGCGGTTTTATCTAATTTTGTTGTAAGTTCTATGCTTTTTAAAGTTGCACGTGAATCAAATTCGGTATCTTTATATGCAGACGGAGAACATCTTAGAACCGATATTTATTCGTCTTTGGGCGTATTAATCGGATTATTCTTAATAAAAATAACGGGATATACTCTTCTTGACCCGATTATTGCCATTTTTATTGCTATGTGCATATTAAATACGGGATATTTGATATCAAAAAAAGCCGTAAAAAGACTTTTAGATTACTCTCTTCCGGACGAGGATATTGAAAAAATAAGAAAAATAATAGCTTCGTATGATAATGTCACCTTGAAAGAAAACGGCATTAAGGCAAGACAAACGGGGCCGACTAACGATATAGATTTGATTTTACAATTTCCGAGCGACACTTCAATTTGTAAATGCCATAAAACATGCGATGAAATAGAAAAGCAAATTCAAATATTGTATAAAAACAGCTCGATTTCAATTCATCTTGAGCCTCTTTGCTATAACAAAAACTGCTCAAGCGGATGCAACAAAAATATACTTGTTAAAAACTAGCAACGAAAATCAAAATTAACACCGACATCGGTTTTTTCTAAACCGTTGTATCTTTCAAAAAGACTGTTCCATTTATCGTTTGTAATATTAAACATCATCGGAGTATTTCCGGGACAGTTCCAATCAAAAGCCAGAAAAAGTTTGGAATTTGAATATTTTTTCGCAAGTTCGGGTGCTATTTTTTGGTTATATTTATCAATAAGTTTTGCTATTTTTTTCTTTTCTTCTTCCGTAAAGTCCTTATTTTCAGGTGAATCGTATTTATGAACTTCTTTTGCCGAAAGGAATTTTATGTTTAATTCTGGAAAACGGTTTTTTATCCTTTTTTCTCCGTCAGGATCTTTTATAAGCGTCAGATAATATATATTTTTGTATTGAGAAAATGATTCTTTTGTTTTATCGTCTAAAAATTCAATAAATGAATCACCTGCTCCTATCATATCATCAATTATTACAAGATTTTCTATGCCTTGTTTGGCATATTCACGATTTAATTCAACATCCTGTATATCTCTATATGTTATAAATTTATCACGTTTTGG
>CADBOJ010000026.1 GCA_902796305.1 uncultured bacterium
GTAAAAATTCAAGTTTATGATAAAATTACTATGATGATTAGTTAAACAGGAATATTATATGATTTCAGTAAATGATTTAAAAACAGGATTAACACTTGATATCGACAATAATCTTTGGTCGGTTGTTGAGTTTTTACATGTAAAACCGGGTAAAGGTGCGGCGTTTGTCAGAACAAAATTAAAAAATGTTCAGACAGGTCAAGTTGTTGAAAAGACATTTAGGGCCGGAGAAAAAGTTGCCAAAGCCATGCTTGACAGACGTGAAATGCAATTTTTATACAAAGAAGGCTCTGACCTTGTTATGATGGATTTAGAATCATACGAACAGCTTCCTGTTCCTGCTGATAGAGTTGGAGACGGCATTAAATATCTGAAAGAAAACATGACTGTTCAAATATTAATGCATGATTCGTCAATAATCGGTATAGACTTGCCAAATTTTGTTGAACTTGAAGTTATTGACACTCCTCCTGCCGAAAAAGGCAACACTGCTCAAGGCGGTTCTAAGCCTGCAACATTGGATGGCGGTGCAGTTGTAAACGTGCCGTTCTTTATTCAAGTGGGCGATGTTTTGAGAATTGATACAAGAACAAATGAGTATTTAGATAGAGTGTAAGGATACCCTAATGAAATACGAATTAGATTATATAGAAAAAATTGCAAAGATACTTTCAGATAACGAGTTATCGGAAATTATTCTTGAGGATGGCGAACAGGCTATCACTGTTAGAAAAGAATTGCATTCCGTTCAGCCAGTTGTACAACCGACAGAACAAGCTTCTTCTCATACACCAATTCAGGACAAACCTGCAGTTGTTGCCAAAGAAGAAAGCCGGACCGAACAAACAAAAGGTAAAACAATTACTTCTCCTATGGTTGGTGCTTTTTATGCATCTCCTGCTCCAGGGGCAAAACCTTTTGTTAAAGTCGGCGATACTGTAAGTGCCGGTCAGGTTGTTTGTATAGTTGAAGCTATGAAACTTATGAATGAAATCGAATCTGAAGTTTCGGGCAAAATTACTCAAATATGTGTCGAAGACGGTCAAAGTGTCGAATATGGTCAGGTATTAATGTATGTTGAATAGCATTTATGCTTATTCAGCGGTATTTTAGGTATAGTTATGTTTAAAAAAGTCTTGATTGCAAATAGAGGCGAGATTGCCGTCCGTATAATAAGAGCTTGCAGGGAATTGGGAATTTCCACGGTTGCGGTGTATTCTCAGGCTGATGCGGAAAGTCTTCATGTTTTGCTCGCAGATGAAGCATATTGTATCGGTCCTTACCAGAGCTCTAAGAGCTATCTGCACATACCGGCACTAATTTCAGTTGCGCTTACATCCGGTGCTGATGCAATACATCCGGGTTACGGATTTTTATCCGAAAGAGCCGATTTTGTTGATATATGCGAGGAACATCATATTAAATTTATCGGGCCAAGTGCTTCCGCTATGCTTAAAATGGGTGATAAGGCAAATGCCAGAGCAACAATGATTGCAAACGGTGTTCCTGTTACTCCGGGTCTTGGAATAGTTGATAATACAGATGCAATTAAGGATTTTGTCAAAAAAGTAGGTTATCCTATTATAATAAAAGCTACTGCAGGCGGTGGCGGCAAAGGTATGAGGATTGTAAGAAGTGTTGAAGAACTGGATGACGCTTTTAATTTATGTCGTGCTGAAGCATTAAGTGCATTTGCAAACGGGGATGTGTATGTCGAAAAATTTATTGAAAACCCCAGACATATTGAAGTTCAAATCTTAGCCGACAGTTATGGAAATGTTATTCACCTTGGCGAAAGAGATTGTTCTGTCCAAAGAAGAAATCAGAAGTTGCTTGAGGAAGCGCCGAGTGTTGCTATATCCGAAGATATTAGAAAAAAGATGGGTCAAGCTGCTGTAAATGCCGCAAAATCCATAAATTACGAAGGAACAGGTACTATTGAATTTTTGCTTGACGAATCCGATAAAAATAACAAGAAATTTTATTTTATGGAAATGAATACAAGAGTTCAGGTTGAACACTGCGTTACCGAAATGATTTCAAATGTCGATATTGTAAAAGAACAAATCAGAATTGCACAGGGCGAAAAACTTTCTTATACACAAAATGACATAAAGTTGAATGGTCATGCTATTGAATGCCGAATTAATGCTGAAGATTATGAAAAATGCTTTATGCCATGCCCCGGTGAAATTGAAGGTTATATTGCTCCGGGTGGTTTTGGCACAAGAGTTGATTCGCATGCTTACCCAGGTTACAAAATTCCCCCGTATTATGATTCTCTTGTCGGAAAAGTAATCTGCTGGGGAAGAGATAGGGAAGAAGCAAGAAAAAGAATGCTCCGTGCTTTGAATGATTACGTTATAACAGGAATAAAAACCACTATCGGATTTCATAAAAAAATCTTGAATAACTACAATTTTATAACAGGAGATTTTAATACAAGCTTTATTGAGAAAAATTTTCCTGAAGTTCTGGTTAAAAAATAGGTGCTAATTGTTTAAGTTTAATTTTGATGAAAAATTAAATGAATTTTTGAGTATTATTGTTGGTTGTGCTGAAAAGTTCAATCTGAACATATATATTGTCGGCGGTGCGGTGCGTGATTATTTTTTAAAGGTGCCGATAAAAGACATTGATTTGATTTTAGAAGGGGATGCCGTTAGTTTTTCTAAAAATCTTCCCGAATGTGTAAAAATTAAATCAATACACAGTGATTTTTCGACCGTAAAAGTTGAATATGACGGCAGAATTTTTGATATTGCTTCAACAAGAACCGAAAGATATCCATATAGCGGTTGTTTGCCACAGGTAATCAAGACCGGAGTTTTGATTGAAGAAGATGTCGCAAGGAGGGATTTTACAGTTAATTCTCTTTATTGTAAGCTGTCTTTAACTGATAATGTTTTAAATTACGAACTTATTGACTTTTATTCGGGTGTCGACGATATTGCTAAAAAAGAACTTAAGGTATTGCACAATAAAAGCTATATTGATGACCCTACCAGAATATTAAGAGGGTTGAGCTATAAGTTCAGATTTGGCTTTAATTTTTCAAGTTGTGATATTGATTTAATTGCCGAATATTTAAAAAACATAAATCGGGAAAATATCTCTGTTGACAGATGTATGATGGTTTTTTCCGATGTTCTTTCAGTTTCCCCTTATGAAGTATTTTGCGAGGCAGTTTTAAAAGGCTATTATCATATAATTCAGCCGCTTGAACTTAATATTGATTTTGACGATGTAAAAAAATGTATTGACTTATTCAAGCCGGATAAAGCTGAAACAGTCGATTTTTTAATGAAAGTAATTCTAAACAGGGATGTTATAACGGAAAACTTTTGTACTGATTTAGATATATTTTACGGTTTTAAAAAATATAAATCAAATGCCGGTCTTGCCTATTATTATTACAAAACCTCAGATTATAATGTGATTAAATATCTTTCCTTTAAAGATACAGAAATTTTATTGAACGGCAATGATTTAATTAAGCTCGGATATCCTAAAGGCAGGCTTTTTTCCGACATATTTGACGAATTATATAAGTATAAGCTTGCTAATACAAATAAAATTTTAAATAAAAACGATGAAATAAATTTAGTCAAAACTTTATTCCCGATCAAATAAAATTTATAACATTGATTTTATTTTTTAACATTACTTAACATTTGATTTTTGTTTAAAGTTGAGTAAAATTGATATTTTTTGAAAATTTAGAATTGTTAATTTTGTAAATACTACACTTAATTTGTTAGAACTCTTTTCATTTTGTGCATTGTTACGTTGTAACTAAATTTTTTTAGAACACAAGGATTGTATTACTAAGCTTTATGAAAGGAGCTCATTTATGTCAGTAGTTATTAACACCAATGTTGATTCACTCAAGGTTCAAAGCATCTTAAACGGTGCAACCAACAAACTTTCAAATGCAATGCAGAGAATGTCTTCCGGTTTGAAAGTAGTTAGCGCAAAGGATGACGCAGCAGGTACCGTTATCGCAGCAAAAATGCAAGTTCAATTAGACGGTAACAAAATTGCTCAACAAAACGTACAAAACGGTAACGCAATGTTAGCAACAGCTGAAGGAAACCTTGA
>CADBOJ010000027.1 GCA_902796305.1 uncultured bacterium
AGGATGAAAAAATCGACGGAGTTATAACTCTGACAGCATTCGGATGCGGACCTGACAGTTTAATGATAGAAGATATTAAAAGAAAAGCAAAGAAATTCAATAAAGCTCTCTTAAATCTTACGATAGATGAACATACGGGCGAAGCAGGTTTTATAACAAGACTTGAAGCATTCTGCGATATGCTGTACAGAAACAAAAGAGCAATGATTATGAAACAAAGACAAAAAGAAGAAGAAATATTATCTAAAATATAATTTATTCTTCTTCATCCAACTCATCGGAATCGGTTATGGCTTTTGCTACATAATTAAACTCTTCGTCATCTTCGATGATTTCAAAAGTGCATTCTTCATCGGTTTTATTCATGCGCATAATAATAAGTTCATCCGCTTCCTCGTCATCCGGCATGGTACCTTCTTCAACAACGGATAGTAAAGCGTAATCTTTATCGTCAACCGTTACGATTTCCTGAAGTTTCATAAACACTTCTTCGCCGTTTTCTCCGGTAGTTTTAATTATTTGAGATGTTTCTTCCATTAATATTTCTCCTTAGTTTTTTATATTTTCCAAATATTCTTGAAGTATAACACAAGCCGAGGTTATATCAACAAGCTGTTTATTTCTGGTATATTTCTTACCCTGATTTTTTAAGATATCTTCGGCAACAGATGAAGATAACCTTTCATCCTGCTCTAAAACGGTATATTTTTCTCTTAACGGTTTAATAAATTCCAAACAATTTTTAGCCTGAAATCCGAGTGTTCCATCCATATTATAAGGAACACCGATTAACAATGTATCCGTATTGTATTCTTTTAAAATTTCTTCTATTTCACTTCTTGCAGTATTATCATTTGTTCTTGTTATTGCTTTAACCGGAGTTGCTCCCATCCAAAATACATCGGACACTGCAACACCTATTCTTTTAGTTCCTATATCGAGAGATAAAATTCTTTTTTTTATTTCCATATTATTTATTCAAATTTATTTTCTATATCTTTAATTATTTTATTTATTTGATTTTTAGTAAAGTTATTTTTTTCATCTTTTCTAAATATATTATCATCTTCATCCGAATTTATGCTATTGATAAAGTATACATAAACACTTTTATAAATTAAAAACGCCACGAATTCTCTGAAATATTTTTCATCAAGACAGACAGAATATAAAGCAGAGGAGCTTATTGTAAATTTGGCTATAAACGCAACATAAGCCTGTATAGTTAATCTGAATTTTATTTCATCAATAAACAGCTTGTCTTTAAAGATTATATCAAGGTTTTTTTCAATTATATTTTCAATGTCTTTAATTTTAGGTATTTCAAGCTTTAATATCGATTCAATTATTTTATCAACGGTTTTATTTTGTTTTTTTACAAAATACCAGTTTTCAATGAGTTTAGATTTTATCATCTTTTTAAATTTTGTTTCATCAAGCAACATCGTACTAAGATGAGATTTAAAAAATTCAATTATATTGATATTTTTCAGTTTCAAATCGCCGGTAAATTCTTTCCATACCTGAAATTCATAAGGCGGAAGCTCGTTGTTTTCGATATTTTTACTTTCAAAATATTTAAAAACCGCATTAGCCGTATAACAATCAACCAAAACAGGAATAGAATCGGTAAACAATCTTTTAAAGATTTTTACGAAATAATCATGGTCTATATTATAAAATCCGACACAGGATGTTATTCCTCGGTTTAAATTTATTGTGGTAAGAAATGAAACTATTGAACCGTTAGAATATTTTCTTGAAAATACAACCGTAAAATCCGAATTACCGTCAAGAAAGCTAATATAGCACCTGTACGGAACAGAATCACCTATTAAATTGTAATCGGGTTTATTTTTATACTTTAGCTCAATGTTTTTTAAAAAAGTTCTTACTTTGATTTTATCCGAACCCTTTAATAAATTAGCATTTAAGATATTTGACAGGGCTTTAAAACTATAATAAGAATCGTTTTCAAGAAGAGCATCAGCTATAAATTTAGCTTCCTCAAAATCAAGCTCAAGAGAAGATAAAATACTAAACGCATTAGCCAGATTATCACCCGAATACTCTCTTGAAAGGCTGTCAAGAAGATATAATTTTTCTTCATAAGAAATATTTGAATAAAAATCCAATAAATCTATTCTTGATTCCGGATCTTTAATCGCATCGCATAAAAATTCTTTTATCCCTTCACTTGCAACACCTGACGGATCTTTAATATAAAAATCAAGACTTTCATAGTCAATCTTGACTCCTTTATGGTCAAGTAATGATATAAAATAGAATTTTTTTGCATCCGTTAAATTTTTATCTTCCAAAAACTTAATACCAAATTTTTGAAAAATATCTCTGTCAAAAATCAAAAAAGCAATATTTGCACAAATATCCGCATATTTCTTATTGTCGGAAAATATTTCTTTGAATATAACCTGAGCTAAAAAATCTTTCTCTTTAATATTTGACAATTTTTCAACATCAGAATTAAATTTTTCTTCTGTAAACGGATTATCGCCAGAATAATAATTCAAAACGGAAAATATTTCGGCTCTTAATTGCATTTTGTTTTTAGCGGGAGTCATTATTTTTTAGCAGAACCCCACAATAAATCAAGTATCCTCTGTGCATCCGCACTTGCAAGCCCATCCTGTAAAATCAAATATTGCACGGCAATCAAAACGCATTCGGAGCAAATATTAACATCCGGACCTTTTACCATTTTAGGTACAAGCGTATTCGGACGTTTGCAAAAACTGCAGTATTCAACTTCCTGCTTAACAGACTGCTTGTTTGCATCCTTAGGATGTTTCTTTCCAAACGATACAACTTTTTTTTCTTCCAAAATTCCCCTCCGGTTTTATATAATTATTATTTTAAAATAATTTTTTAATGTATACAATAATAGTGTTATCATTCTTAACATACTAAATCATATATTTTAAAAATAAGCATACGGAATATAAGACAGGGGCATACCAAATTTTAAATGTTTGATTAATAATACCCCGTATATTCAAAAAGGAGAAAATAATGTTTCAGGAATTAAACAAAAATAATTTTGAAAACGAAACATCATCAGGGTTAAAACTTGTAGATTTTTATGCTGACTGGTGCGGATACTGCAAAAAACAGCAAGATGTACTGGACGATTTAAGCAATAACGGTTTTTGGATAGGAAAACTTGATTGCGATAAGAACCCTGAGCTGGCTCAAAAATACGGTATTACGGGACTTCCCACCATGCTTTTGTTTAAAAACGGAAATATGGTTGCTCAAATAACAGGATATCATACCAAAGGACAGCTTCTTGATAAATTAACTCCGCATTTAAGTTAATTTTTTACTTTTTTGTTTTATGTTTTTATCATTGCACATAAAAAACCTTTATACTACAATCAAAAATGTAAGTAAAAGAGAAAGAAGTAGAAAATGATTAAACCTGAAACAAAAAAAATGGTGCTTACGGTTGGCGGGAAAACCGTAGAAGTGGAAACAGGAAAGTATGCTAAACAAGCAACTTCATCTGTTACGGTAAAATGCAACGGTACAATGTTATTTATTCATGCAACGGTCAGCAAAGAACCCCGAGTAGGGATTGATTTCTTCCCGTTGTTAATTGACTATGAAGAAAGAATGTCTGCAATAGGCAAAATCCCAGGAGGTTATACAAGAACAGAGGGAAAATCTTCGGAAAAAGCAATTTTAATTTCAAGATTAATAGACAGACCAATAAGACCTTTGTGGCCCAAGGGTTATAGAAATGATGTTCAAATTGTTTCTCAGTTATTTGCATATGATCAGGAAGAACAACCCGATATTTTATCAATTATCGGTGCATCAACCGCTCTTATGCTTTCGGGCGCACCTTTTGAAGGTCCTGTAGGAGCAGTTAGAGTAGGTCGTATCGACGGACAATTTATAGCAAATCCGACACACAGCCAGGACACTAAATCCGATATGAATATCGTAATAGCCGGCACTAAAGAATCCGTTATTATGGTGGAAGCAGGATGTAATTTCGTTACGGAAGATGATATTATGGCTGCCGTTGAATTTGCTCAAGTCGAAATCAGAAAACAATGTGAAGCACAAGAAGCTTTTGCAGCCGAATGCGGTGTAAAACGTGAAGAATTTGTTAATCCTTACGATACATCAGAATTAGCGCAAATAATTAAAGATACCGCATACGATGCAGTAGTTGATGCATATCATACTACTGACAGAGATGAAAGAAGCGAAAAACTTGATAAAATCAAAGAAGTTGTAAAAGAAAAAATCGAAGCACTGGGTGAAGAACATCCGATAGCTAAAATGATTGAAGAAACAGGAATTGATTTTGTTGCGGAAGAATTTAAATATCTTGAAAAGAAGATAATGCGTGCAATGATTAAAAATGAGGGCGTAAGAGCTGACGGACGTACAACAACGGAAGTTCGCCCAATTTGGTGTGAAGTTGGCGTATTGCCGACAGTTCACGGAAGTGCCGTATTTACAAGAGGTCAAACACAAATATTGTCGGTTGCAACATTGGCAGGACCCGGAATGGCACAGGAACTTGACGGTGTTGACCCTGTTAAATCAAAAGAATATATGCATAAATACATATTCCCCGGTTTTTCCGTAGGAGAAGTTAAACCCTTAAGAGGTCCGGGTCGTCGTGAAATCGGTCACGGTAATTTAGCGGAAAGAGCAAATGTTCCCGCACTGCCGAGCCAGGAAGAATTTCCGTATGCAATAAGAGTAACATCTGATGTACTTGAATCAAACGGTTCGACTTCAATGGGTTCAACATGTGCTTCTTCAATGGCGCTAATGGATGCGGGTGTTCCCGTTAAATGCATGATAGGCGGTGTTGCAATGGGTTTAATCCATGAAGAAGACCAAGACATTGTTTTAACCGACATCCAAGGCATTGAAGACTTCTTAGGCGATATGGATTTTAAAGTAACAGGCAATGAAGAAGGTATAACCGCACTTCAAATGGATATGAAAATTAAGGGAATTTCAAATCCGACATTAAGAAGAGCTTTGGCGCAAGCTCGTGACGGCAGACTTCATATAATGAATTGTATGAGAGAAGCAATTTCAGAACCACGTCCCGAAATTTCACCGAATGCTCCGAGGTTATTATCAATGACAATAGCACAAGAAGACATTGGAACGGTTATCGGACCCGGCGGAAAGATGATTAGAAGCATAATTGATGCAACAGGAGCTGAAATCGACATTCAAGATGACGGAAAAGTTACAATCACATCAAACGACAGAGAAGGTGCAGAACTTGCCCGTAAAATGATTAACGATTTAACCTTTAAGCCCGAACCGGGTATGATATGTAAAGGTAAAGTCGTAAGAATTATTCCTATTGGTGCTTTTGTTGAACTTGCGCCGGGAAAAGACGGTATGGTTCACATTTCTCAAATCTGCAACGAAAGAATTGAAACAATTGAACCTCATCTTACAATTGGTCAAGAAGTTGTTGTTAAAGTTCAAAAAATCGACGACAAAGGAAGAGTTAATCTTACAATAAAAGGTGTCAGCGAAGAAGAACGTGCTAAAGCAGGTTTTTAGACCGCTTTTAAATATACAAAAAAGCAGGGAATAATCAGTTCTCTGCTTTTTTATTTTAAAAATATTCTTGCAAAAAAATATTGATGTAATAAGATTAATAATGTCAGAAATCCCAACATCGAACATAATTTTTGCTTTTGTTTAATAATAGAGAAAAACAGGGCAATTTTTGGTGTTCATTTACATTCAGGGAAGCCTGAAAATCAAAAATAAAAACAGTAAATTACATTAAGAAAGGTAATAAACGTGGAAGAAAACAAAGAAATCCTTGAACAAGAGGTTGAAGAAACTGTTGAAACAACTGAAACAGCAGAAGAAAATACCCAAAATGTTCAAGAAGCTAAGGAAGAAAAACATCAAAGAAAAAGCAGAAGAAGAAAAATTGAAACAGTTGAACCTGTTGAATCAGAATGGAAAGAACAGGTAGTTCAAATCAGACGTGTAACAAAAGTTGTTAAGGGTGGTAAGAAATTATCATTCAGAGCAATCGTTATTGTCGGAAACAAAAAAGGTTCTGTTGGAATGGGCGTAGCTAAGGCTGCTGAAGTTATTATAGCTATTCAAAAAGCAGTTGCGGATGCAAGAAAAAATCTTGTTACGGTACCTATTTTCAATACTACAATTCCGCACGAAATTACAGGTCGTTCAGGTGCAGGTTCGGTTAAATTAAGACCCGCTTCAAAAGGTACAGGAGTTATCGCAGGTGGTGCAGTTCGTGCAGTTCTTGAACTTTCGGGTATTGAAAACATTTTATCGAAATCTCTGGGTTCAAAATCTCCGCTTAATGCGGCAAATGCTACTTTAAACGCACTGAAATCTTTAAGAACATTTAAAGATGTAGCTGCCGTTCGTGGTATCAGCGTAAAAGAAATGTTAAAAAAATAATAGTTAAGGATAAAATAAAATGGCAGATAAAAAAATAAAAATTAAACAGGTAAGAAGTACTATCGGGGCTTCCGAAAAACAAATCAAAGTTGTTCGTGCTCTCGGTTTAACTAAAAAAGACCAGATAGTTGAACACATGCCAAGCGCTACAATCCTTGGTATGGTAAATAAAGTTCCTCACATTGTACAAATTGTTGAATAATAGGAAGGTAAGATATAATGTTAAATTTAGAAGATATAAGAC
>CADBOJ010000028.1 GCA_902796305.1 uncultured bacterium
ATGCGTTCTTTTTCCGCATTAGCTTCTTCTTGCGCTTTTTTTAATCTTTCAGCCTGTTCTTTTTTCTGCTGTTCTTTAATAAGTTCAGCCCGTCTTATTTCTTCCTGTTTTTTAAGTTCCGCTTCTTTTTTTAAGCGTTCCTGCTTAAGTTGTTCCTGTTTAAGTTGTTCTTGTCTAAGCTGTTCCTGTCTTATTTTTTCCTGCTGTAGTTTTTTAAACTCTTCTTGCTTTTGTCTTGCAATTCTTTGTTCTTCTTCCTGTTTTTGAAGTTTTGCAAGTCTTTCAAGCTCGGCTTTCTCTTGCAGGGCTCTTTCTCTTCTTAAATTTTCCTCTTGAATTAATTTTTGTTTTGCTTCAATTCTTTCCCGTTCTTCTTGTTCGCGCCTGTTCAGATAGGAAATATAGTTATTTGATGCTTGTATATCCCCCATACTTTTTAAAAATCTTGCAAAATCAAGAATGTCCTGTCTTGTTGCAACAAACCCTTGAGAATACCCGTTTATTTTTTCGATTATTTTTTCGGGGTTTTCTTTTCTCTCATACAGTTTATATAATCCGTATTTGGCTTGTTTTGACCTTGGATTTTCTCTTAAAATTTTCTTGTATTCTTT
Organism: uncultured bacterium; assembly: GCA_902796305.1. GTDB lineage: Bacteria > Cyanobacteriota > Vampirovibrionia > Gastranaerophilales > Gastranaerophilaceae > RUG14156. The sequence continues at coordinate 612 of CADBOJ010000028.1, forward strand.
TTCCGCTTCAAGAAGATTTCCGGCAGATGCCAGAGCTTTTGCTTTGGATGTTCTTATTGCCGTATCTTCCGGATTCTCATTCAAGATTGAATCATATAGTACGATTGCGTTTTTATCATCATTATCGCAATATAATAAATCTCCGAGATAATATTTTAGAAATATATCTTCGGGATTAAGTTTTAGCGCGGTTTTAAATGCTTCAATCGCATCATTTTTTCTGTTAAGTTTGAGGTAAATTCTGCCGAGAATTTCATATATATTGTTTGCTTCATACTTATCTTCAATATTGACTTTGTTTTTTATGTATTGAAGCATATAATTTAAAAATTCGGTATTATTACAATCATCAACCGCCGAACTTAAGTATGTAATTCCCGGCGTTGTTTTATTTTCCTGAAAATACAGACCGGCAAGCTTAAAAGATGCCATATAATTTTTCTTATCTTCATTAAGCGCTAAATTGTAATAATGACCTGCTCTTTTTAGGGGTTTACCTATTTTCAAACAAATATCACCCAAGAATTCATAACACTTGCTTGTTTGATAATGTTCTTCAATTAGTTGTTTAAGCTCGAAAACTGCTATATCAAATTTTCTTTCGTTTATCAATCTTGAAACATCGGCTAATCTTGCCTTTGAAGAATAGTCAATTCTGTTTTGTTCTGTAAATTTCAGTAATTTTTGTCTGTATTTATAGAATTTATCGGAATTTTTATCCTCAATTCCCGCAAGGGTGCTTCTTATTGCATCCGTTTCCTTTATTTGTTCATTATTTCCTAAGCAATAAGTGTTTGCTGACAGGATGAGCGCAAACAATAAAATTGCAAATTTTTTTGTGTTCAATTTATTAAATTGCAAAAATTCTACCTCTCTTTACTTAATTCTAATATAAATTTGAAATATTACAAACATACTTTATAATTGTAAAGCAAATTTTACTTCTTGCATTTATCTTTTTAAGTTTAATAATATTATGTATGATGAAGAGAAGTTTATTTTTAGTATTAAGTTTAGCACTGGCTATTTCATCTTTTCAGGTATGTTCCGCAAAGATGAGCGTGCAGTCAAACAAGTTATATACAAGTGCACTTGCGCACGAACAGCAAGGAAATTATCGTGAGGCTTTAAATTATATAAAAAAAGCCCTGCAATATTCTCCTGATGATGCAGTATTAAATATTAAGCTTGCAGGCTTGCATCAGTCCCTCGGAAATATAGATGAAGCAATAAGTGCTTATAATCGTGCTATTGCGCTTCGTCCTGAGGACGGTTTTTTATATATCAGTCTTGCAAATGTGTTAATGCAAAAATATGACTATAATAATGCATTATTGTCATATGAAAAAGCGCAATCGTTGCTACAGGATTATAAATATAATTATATTAACATTGCGAATGTTAAAAATCTTCTCGGGGATTATAACGGTGCAATTGAGGCATATAATAAGTTTTTAAATGCGTATCCGAACAATCTTGAGGGACAATCGGCAATTGCTAATATTTATCTCGAAAAGAAAGAATATGATAAAGCAATTGAAAATTTCGCACTTGCATTAAGAAACAATCCTAAAGAATTCAGAGATTATTCTAATTACGGGCTTGCGCTTCTTCGCTCGGGAGATTTAACAAAAGCAGAACTTGCTTTTAAGAGTGCCGTAGGCGTAAATAAAAATGATTCAATGAGCTGGGCTAATCTCGGTATAGTTCAGATGAAAAAAGATAATCTGGCGGATGCCGAATATTCCTTTAGACATGCTCTGGAACTTGATAATGACCTTGATGCAATAAGATGCGATTATGCTTCTTTGCTTGCAATGAAAAATCAAACCGATAATGCAATTCAACAATATAAAATTTTTATCAGCAAATATCCTGAATCCGTAAACGGATACGTTGGTCTTGCATCTATTTATACTAAAAAAGGTGATTATAATTCGGCTTCTAAGGTTCTGGAAAAAGCAAGACAAATTAATCCTGATGATATGAAGCTTAAATTTGAACTTGCCAAGAGCCATCAGAATGATGCTCAATTTGAAAATGCTCTTAAGGATTATAATAATATATTGTTGACGGATAAAACAAATGCTGTTGCATTGTATAATAAAGCTGTTGTACTGAGTGAACTTGGAAAATATCAGGAAGCATCCAATATTTATAATCAGCTTTTAAAATATGAAAAAGATACATTACTTGCAAATAATATATATATATCCGATATTCAAAACGATATGACCGATAACCAGATAAAATATGCAAAAAGTTTGTATGGTGCAGGTGAATATAAAAAAGCCAAAGCTGTATATGAAAAATTGCTTGAAACAAAAAAAGATGACTACAGGATATATTCAGGTCTTGCAGATTGTTGTCTTTCTTTGGGCATGAATTTATATGCCAAGAATTATTTTGAACAGGCAATTCAATTGGATAATACGGATTCAAATGCGTTAGTGCATTATGCACAGGCTTTATATCAGTTAAAAGAGTATGATACCGCAATTGCGGTGTTAGAGAAAGCTCATGATATTGTTCCTGATGATGCTGAAATTTTGTACAATATTGCTTTAATCCAATATCAAACTGTTAAATATGAAGATGCTTTAAAAACAATAGATAAATCAATCCTTATAAAAAACAATTCGACTGATTCGCATTACTTAAAGGCACTTATACTTGAAGCAAGCGAAAAATATAAAGATGCAATTTTTTCTTACGAAAAATATGTTGAACTTTGCACAAACGATGAATTAAAAGCAAGGGTTGAAGATAAAATTAAATCTTTGTATGATAATATTACAAAATGAGAAGATTGTTTTCGATAATTTTGATATTATTGCTTTCATGTTTGCCTGCTTTTTGCTGGGGAAAGAAAGCTAAGTGCGTTCTTATTCTTTCGGATAGTCCGGAAAATATTATGAAAGTTCAGTCAAAAAATGTTTTTCCCGTTAATTCAAGAATTTATTTTGCAATAAGTAACCCAAAAGGATTTAAGTCTGATTACATAAAATATCAGATAGTAAAGCAGGATGATAAAGCCCATATAGGCGGATTAACAAGAATCAGAAACGTTACCTGCCGTCTTAAAAACAAAAACAGCTATTTTGATTATTTCTTACTTGGTGAGGCGGGTGTATATTATATTCAAATATTTGATATAACAAATCTTCAACAGTGGGTTGCTATTGAGAGGTTTAAAGTTGTTTCGGAATAATTTTAAGAATTTTTTTGAGGATTTGTTTTTAGATATACATAACAAGCTCTTTTCTTCAAAATATGTTCTAAAGGGCAAATGCAAAAAATGTGGAAATTGTTGCAGGAATATTTTATTTTCAACCGAAAAAGGTTATGTAAAATCCAAAGAATTGTTCTTAGATATGCAAAAAAAGTACAGATATTACAGGAATTTCAGAATTTCAGGCGTTGTTGAAAACAAACAGGACTTTCAAAACGGTGCATTAACATTTGAATGCAAGTATATTTCAAAGAATAATACTTGCAAAATATACTTGTTCCGTCCGCTTTTTTGCCGTGATTACCCTGATATCAATCCCGAACTTATATATGGCGGAGTTGAAATGCTCGATGGGTGCGGGTTTTATTTTGACGTTAATAAAAAATTCAGCTCATATCTTTCTGATTTTCAAGATAAGATATAATTAATCAAACTTCTTATCATTACTCCAGTCGGGCCTTGAAGAGTTTCTTTATTAGATTTTTCCAAGTATGCCGTTCCGGCTATATCAAGATGTAGCCAGGATTTTGAATTTGTAAAATTGGACAAAAACCACGCAGCGGTCGACGTACCTGCATTTTTTCCTCCTGTATTTTTAAAATCAGCTATTTCCGATTTTAAGTTGTCTTTTAATTCGTCAAAGATAGGCATTTGCCATACGTTTTCACAAGAGTATTCTGCTATTTTTTTGAAATTATCAATTTGTTTTTGATTATTGCCCATAATTCCGGTTATATTTGTCCCGAGAGCCGTAATTACTGCACCTGTAAGTGTTGCAATATCTATAACCTCATCAACTTCAAGATTGTTACAATACGAAAGCGCATCGGCAAGTGTAATTCTTCCTTCTGCATCCGTATTTGTTACTTCAATTGTTTTGCCGTTCATTGCTTCAAGAACATCACCCTGCTTGTAAGCCGTGCCTGAAGTCATATTTTCGCATAATGCGGTTATTACATGCAGTTCTATATCGGGTTTTAATTTTGCGATTGCTTGAATTATTCCAAGCACGCTTGCCGCACCTGTCATATCATCTTTCATATTCAGCATTGAGGTTGCAGGTTTAATATTCATCCCCCCTGCATCAAATGTTATCCCCTTGCCTACAAGTGCAATTTTTCTTTTTGGTTCGCTTTTTGGTTTATAGGTCAAATGTACAAAATAGGGTTCATGACAACTGCCCTGTCCTACTGCCAAAAAAGCATTCATTCCAAGATCCTTTATTTGTGCTTTATTGTATATTTTAGCTTCAAGCTTGTGCTCATGTGCTATTTGCTCTGCCAGATTTGCTACATAGCGAGGTGTAACAATTTGCGCCGATTCGTTTACCAAATCTTTAGTAAATTTCATTGCAAAAGAGGTAAATGCGCCGATTTCTGCTCCTAGTTCAATATCTTTTGTAATATCATTGCATATAAGTTCTATTGTTTCAATTTTATCAGAGTTTTCGTTATTTTTATCACTTATATATTTATTAAATGTGTATAGTCCTATTCTTGATGCCGTCAATGAAATTTGCGCAGAATCTTTTTCACTTATCATATTTCCTTCTTTTGAATTTGTGATAAGTTCAATTCCGATTATTCCATTTGAACAGTTTGCTTTTGCCTGCCTTGTTGCATTCGTTATCGCAATAGAAAGTTTTTTTCTTGTAAGCTGTGATTTTTTTCCAAGTCCCGTAACGATAACCTTATTTGTTTTATCAATAGAATATTTGAATGTTTCAAGATATTTTCCGTTTATTACTTTATAATCATATATTTGTTTTGATAATTCGCCGTTTGTAAGTTCATCAAATTTATTGAAAAGATTGCTTTTTTCGTCATTATCTTCAAAAATAAATATTATTGTGCAGGATGACGTTAATTCATCGATTTTTTTTGTTTGAAATTTCATTTTGTTTCCTCTTCCAGTAGTAATTTTACTTTATCTATTTCATCAAGCGCTCTTTTTGAGAGCAGTGAGTTTTTGTATTTTTTGTCCTTTAATTTCTTTTTATCACCGTCGATACCATTTACTATTCCCCAGTTGGAGTTAATCGGCTGGAATTTTTTATGGTTATCGTATGTTATATATGCAATAAGGCTTCCGAGCATGGTATCTTGCGATAATTTTATCTTGGGTCTGTTCGACAGATATCTTTCCATGTTTATTGCTGAATATAGCCCTGTTATAATACTTTCGGAATAGCCCTCCACACCTGTAATTTGCCCTGCAAAAAACAGGTTTTCATATTTTTTTGTCTGAAGATACGGATTAAGAATTTTTGGAGAATTTATAAAAGTATTTGCATGCATTACGCCGTACCTTACTATTTTGGCGTTTTCAAGTCCGGGGATTAATTCAAGCAGTTTTTTTTGCTCACCCCAAACTAAATTGGTTTGAAAGCCCACAAGATTATATAAATTAGCTTGTTTATCATCCTGTCTTAGCTGAACAACCGCATAAAATTGATTTTTTTTAAACTCTGTTTCAATTCTTCTGTCAAACAAGCCGACGGGTTTCATTGGCCCGAAGCGAAGAGTATCTATTCCACGGGATGCCATAACTTCAATCGGCATACACCCCTCAAAATAGTTTGCTTCAAATTCTTTTAACGGTGCTTTTTTTGCATTAATTAAAAAATCATAAAATCTTTCATACTCGTCTTTTGTCATCGGACAGTTTATATAGTCTGCTTCACCCTTATCCCATCTCGAAGCATAAAAAGCTTTATTAAAATCAATCGTATCTTTTTCAACAATTGGCGCTATGGCGTCATAAAAATGAAAATGTTCTTCGCCGAACACCCTTTTAATATCTTCCGACAATTCTTTTTCCGTCAGAGGTCCGGTTGCTATAATTGTTGGTTTTGAAGTATCAATTTTATCGTATTTTTCAATTTTGTAATTAATATTTTTATTTGAGTCTATAATTTCTTTTATTTTTTCGCAAAATCCAAAACGGTCTATTGAAAGAGAACTTCCGGACGGAACGGAAAATTCTTTTGCAATTTTAAATAAAGTTGAACCAAGTCTTGAGCCTTCTTCTTTGAGTAAACCTGACGCTGATAATGTATCGCTTGAACCAAGACTGTTTGAACACACAAACTCTGCGGGTAAACCCGTTTTGTGCGCCCCTGTTTGATATTTTGGGCGCATTTCAATTAAATTAACCGTATATCCTCTATTTGCAAGATATATAGCTGCTTCGCTTCCTGCTAAACCCGCTCCGATTATGTTAACTTCCATGGTTTTATTATACATCCGTTATTTTAAAAAATTTTTTCTTAACATATCTTAATTTTTTAACTGAATTTTAATAAAAAATTAAAGTTTTTTTTAAATTTTTCCGTTAAATATAATGACAAGGATTAAAGTTAAGGTATGTTTAAAGAAAAAACGAAAATTAAAAATAATTTTTCCTGCAATGAACTTATTGCAAATGCTATGATTAAAAGAAGAAGATTTGCTTTGAGTTCCATAAGCTCAGTTTGCAACAGAAAAACAGCCTTAAGGGTTGTTAAATAGTCTGCTCGCCAACTTTATCCGGTGTCATGTCCCTGTTGAATTTAGAAGCAAATGTTTCTAAAAACCTTGTAAATGCATTACTTTTTATTTCGTTTGTATTGTTTTCATTTTCTTCAGGCTGATTTATTATAATTAAAACTTCGTCTTTTGCTGCCATTTTTAAGTTATTTCTTGCAATGGATTCAACTTTATACATTGACGAGAAGTTTTGAATTTCATTTTTAAGATGTTTATTTCTTGTTTCTGCCTGAGATTTTAAATCTTGCGCTTTGAGGATTTTGGTTTGGTATACAACAATTTTTGCCAGATTTAAAAGTGCTGAATATGAAATTTGTACAACGCAAAGCAGAAGTACTATTGTTAAAAAAGAGTGATAAAATTTGATTTTTCTTATCTTCTTTTTTTGTTGTTTTTGTATTCTTGATTTTAAATTGGAATCATTGTTTGTCATAATTAAATTTTAACTCAAAATATTAACTAAAAAAATCATTTTAAATTTATTTCGTAACAATATTTTGCAACCGGATATCTTTTTTGATTGTATTCATATTGCTCTGATTTATGTTTTAACCAGCCTAATTTATTTAATAAATCCAATGCAATAAGTTTTCTTATCGGATTATTGTTTTGAGTTAATTTTAAGAGCAAGATTTCGTCTTTGTTTATATTGCATACGATTAAAAAGCCGTTTGCCCCGACCTTTGAGTAAAGATTGCCTTTGCTCAGTTTTATTATTTCGCTATCCGTGCGGTCATAACCGCCGAATATATCAGGATATTTTATGGCAGGCTTTATTATTTTAGAGTATTTTTCATTACTCAAGAGATTAAAATAAGCTTTTATAATTCCTTTTGCACTTATTGACCACAAAGGTGTTGTACATCCGTCATAGCTCAAGGCGCCGTTATATTCGCCCGAAAGTTCTTCTTGCTTTGATTTTATTAATTTTTGCAACGGGTGATTTTCGTTTGTATAACCTGAAATGTTAAAACCGAGATATTTGCACATTAATACCATCATAATATGTTTTCCGGAGCAATTATTGTGCAGTTTTGTCGGTTTTCCGCTAAACTTTCTCATATCTAAGGGTAAAATAGGAACCAGTTCAAGTATACTTAATTTAATCTTAAACTTTTTTAAAAGAGTTTTTAAAATTTCTATGTGCTTTGGGCTTCCGGAATGAGATGCTGTCATAATAGCAAGTTCCGAATCTTTTAATTTAAAATCGTTAATTATATTGTAATCGCAGATAATTGAAGCTTGCAGAGGTTTGGCAAGAGAACGCATAAAAAAATGATTTTCCGGTTTTAAACCTTTGCTGAAATATATCGAACCTTTTTTTGCAAGATAAACACTGCCGTAGTAACTGCAATCTAAAATATTGTCACGGTATGTTGTAAGCAATGCTTCAGGTGTGCTAATAATTTTAGTCATTTATCTTGAGAATTTTCTTTAAGCGCTTTTTCATTATAAGGTTTTCGCTTTCCAGTCTTGCGATTTCCTTTTGAAGCGCAAGTACATAATCTTTTTTATCCGCTTCATTGTTATATTTAATGGAAGTAAATCCCATACTTACCGTTAATCTTCTTTTTGCTTCATCCTTTAAAAGAAGCAGACTGTCCAGCCCTTTGTCAGTTATGAAGCCCATTTTGATTAAGACGCTTGCCATTTTGACGTTTCGTCCTTCGCTCTGAACATCTTTTTGATATTTTATTGCTTCGTTAAGTTGCAGAGCGTTAATTTTTCCTATTTTCTTTAAAAATTCACCCGTCCTTATTTTATTTGCGATAAATTGGGCTACTGCATATTCTTTACTGTTATCTTCGGATATTTCAATCATTTCAAGCTCTACAAGTTTGCAAAGAATCTTCGCACTATCTGCAAGCGACCAATTATTTTTTAGAGTAATTTCAAAAATCGTTTCATTATTCAGTGCGGAAGTCAAAAACAAATAGTAGCTGTCCGACAATCTGTATATTTTATCCTGAACTTCCTGTTCGCCTTTCGGGGTGGCTTTTGGTCGCATATATTGAAAAAGATTTTCCGTTCCCACAAGTTCAATAAATTCACCTAATTTGCTTATGAGATTTAAAGAAACTTCTTTTGTTATAACCTGCTTAACCCAAATTGGTAAACTGTTGATATTTTCTATAAATAAGCTGGATATTTTTTGCATACTAACTCCGTAAAAATTATAATACATATAAAATCTTGAATAAATACATTATATAATTTATTAATTTAATTGTAAAATAAGTTATAATATTAATCACATGAGGAATAAATTATGGGTCTTGACGGTATTTCCATTAATCAGTTGCGTGTTACACAGGAAAACAATTCTGCGGAATTAAATAATCAAGCAAGATTTAACCTGAATAATGACTCACGTGCAATAGATGGTTTATCTCAAGGACACAGGATTGACCCTAATCAGGAAAAAGAAAAAGAAAAACAGGAACAAAAGAAAAAATCTTCCGATGATGAAAATGATACAAATCAGGAAGACGAAGATGTAATTGATACTGTCGAAACGATTAAATATGATTTATCTAAGAGCGATAAATATTCACTAAAAATTGATAACGAGACAAACTGTATATATATAATTGACAAAGCAACAAAGGAAGTCGTCCAATCTATATCAGCCGAACAAATGTCACGTCTTGTAGGTTATTTATCTAATCCGCAAGGCTCGATAATAAGTAAAAGGTACTAAAATGAACCAATATATCAAACAATATCAAAAGACCAGCATTGAATCAGCTTCAAGAGAGCAGATTTTAATTATGTTGTATGATGCTGCAATTCAATTTTTAAATAAAGCAGTAACCGCCATGCGCCAAAAAGACATTGAAACAGCAAATAACAATATAATTTCTGCAGAAAATATCATTCAGGAGTTTATAAATTCTCTTGATAGAGAGGTTGCACCGCAATTAGCCGATAATCTTACGAGCCTTTATGATTATTTTTTGAGAAGATTAGTATTTGCAAACGTTAAACAGAAGATTGAACCGATAAATGAAGTACTCGGTTACTTAAAAAGTTTGAAACTTACCTGGGAAAAAGCGATTGCCCTGTCTAAGAAAGAGCAAAGCGATTCTCTGCACTCCGGAACAAATGTTTCGGATGATGACAAATATACATCTGATGACGAAGATGAATATGATAATGAAGAAGATGAATATGATGAAGATGAAGATGAGGACGAAGAATAATTAATGCTTTCGGTCAGTGATTACAATCAATTAAAAATCTTATACGATACATACAAAAAATCCAGCTTATTAATCAAACAACTCGCAGAGGCTGACGATTGGGACAGTGTCGAAAACGCCGTGGCAGAAAAGGATGCTCTTCTTCGAAAAATTATTTTTTTTGAAAAACCACGAATTAAAGATATTAAGGATAACTCCGAGCTTATTAGAATAAGAAATGAAATTATTGAAATTGAAAAGAGAAATATTGTCCTTATAAATCAGTTGAAAGATGCCATATCACATGAGATTTCAGGTGTTAAATCAAAAAAGAAAATATATGGAGCTTATGCACCGCTAGGACAGGACAGTGTTTCAACCTTTCAGATAAATGACGTTTTTGAAGAATCATAAAACTATTCTCTAAGGTTTTTATAGCTAAACACAGAATAAATTGCAAAACCAATTAATACCCATAAAGGGAATAATATTGTACTTGTCGTAAGATGTTTAAATGAGTAAAACATTAAACCGCAGCAGGATATTATACCAAGAATAGGAAATAGAGGTACAAGAGGCACCTTAAAAGGTCTGTTTAAGTCAGGTTCTTTTTTTCTTAATATGATTACTGCTATACAAATAGCTATAAATGCTGTAAATGTTCCATAATTACATAGTTCCGCAGATATATTCAAATCCATAAACAAACTGCAAACAATTATAACAAGACCTACAACCCATGTCAGCACATGAGGTGTTCTGTGTTTTTTATGAACTAATCTCAGCATTCTCGGTAAAAATTTATCTCTGCTCATTGCATATAGTATTCTTGTTGAAGCTAACTGGCAAATTAAAAATACGGAAGCTAGTGCGCAAACAGCGGCAACCGAGATAAATCCGGCAAGAAAATCTTTATTTATCATATGTAACGCAGCAGCTATAGGAGCTTGAGGATTAATGTCACCAACGGGAACTATGCCGGTCAGAACAAGCGCCACAAGTATGTATAAAATCGTACAAAAGCCCAATGTACCAAGTATTGCCACGGGTAAGTCTTTTTGAGGGTTTTTTGTTTCTTCGGCTGCAGTAGAAACTGCATCAAATCCTATGTATGCAAAAAATATAATAAATGCTCCCATAAATATTCCGCTAAATCCGTTAGGCGCAAAAGGCACCCAGTTTTCAGGTTTTACATAAAATGCGCCTGCCACTATAAAGGAAATTATCATCAGCAAATTAAGACATACCATTACGGAAGCAAATCTTGTAGATTCTTTAATTCCTTTAATTAAAATCAACGTTACAAATATTGTTAAGCAAATAACGGGTAAATTTATTGCAAACGGTATTTTATCAAATAAAAACGGTATTTTATCATGAATATCTATTCCGTATTTATCGCACATATTGTATATTGATCGTACGTCACTTCTAAGCCAAATGGGAAAATTTACTATAAAACTCGGTAAATAATTTGAAAAACCTTTAAGAAGCTGTGTCAAATATCCGCACCATGAACTTGCAACGGTAATATTTCCGATTACATAGTTTAACATTAAAACCCAGCCGACAAGCCATGCCGCAAGCTCGCCCAGAGTTGCATATGTGTAGGTATAGACACTTCCTGATATTGGGACTGCGGCTGCAATTTCAGAATAGCATAGTGCTGAAAAAACACAGGCTATTGCAGCCAGTACCATTGAAATTATAATTGCCGGCCCTGCGCCTACACTTTCAGGTCCGCCCTGAATTGCGGTTCCTATAATTGTTAAAATACCTGTTCCGACAACTGCACCTATGCCTATAACAAACAAATCAAATGCGTTTAGAGTTTTTTTAAGAGAACCTGTTTTTGCTCTTTGCAACAGTTCATCCGCACTCTTTCTTGTTAAAATGTTCTTTATTATATTCCTAGGCATTATCTTCTCCGTTGCCATTCATTTTTCTTATGTTTTTATATCCGTACATAAAATAGAAAATTATGCCCATTACAACCCAGACTGGAAAAAGTAGCTTTGATGTTGTTAAGAACTTCATTGAATAAAGCATTAAACCGCCGCAGCAAAATATTCCCATTAGAGGTACAAAGGGAGAAAAAGGAACTTTAAAAGGTCTATGCCTGTTCGGATCTGTCTTTCTTAAAATTAATACCGCAACACATACTATAATAAACGATGTAAATGTACCGAAGTTGCAAAGTTCTGCTGCTGTTGAGATGTTTAAAAACAGAGAGCCTAATATACATATCAAACCAACCATTATTGTTAAAATATGAGGTGTTTTGAATTTTGGGTGAAGTATTTGCAGAATTTTAGGCAAGAAACCGTCTCTGCTCATAGCATATAAAATTCTTGTTCCTGCCAGCATCAAAACAAGCAGTACAGAAGTTAAACCCGTTAGAGCACCAATCGAAATAAGTCCCGCTACCCAATTTTGACCGACCATTGCCATAGCTGAAGCTATTGGGGCTTGTGTGTCTATTTGGTTTATCGGAACAACGCCTGTTAATACAAGTGCAACAAGCACATATATTACTGTACAAACGGCAAGTGAACCTATTATACCTATCGGAAGATTTTTTTGAGGATTTTTTGTTTCTTCTGCTGCTGTTGCTATTGCATCAAACCCGATGTAGGCAAAAAATATTAAAAATGCACCCATAAATATTCCGTTTAAACCGTTAGGCGCAAAAGGCACCCAGTTTTCAGGTTTTATATAAAACATTCCTGTTAATATAAATAAACCGACAACTCCGAGTTTGATTGCAACCATTACTCCCGCCATTTTTGTCGATTCTTTCATACCTTTGATTAAAGTATAAATTATAAAAATACTTATAAAAATACCGGGTAAATTTACACAAACAGGGATTCCCATAAAATGTGGGAGTGGCAAATTTGACAATTCCGGTGTGTTTGCTATTGTACTGTAATCATGAATTAAGTAATGGGGCGGATTAACTATAAAATCTGGCAAAAACTTTGAAAAACCTTTTATAAACTGCATAAAATATCCTGTCCATGCGCTTAATACAGCAATATAGCCCACAAGATATTCAAGCATTAATACCCATCCTATAAGCCAAGCCATAAATTCACCCATTGTAGCATATGTATATAAATACGCACTACCTGAAACAGGTATCATTGAAGCAAATTCACTGTAACACAATGCCGAAAACACGCATGCTAAGGATGCAAGAATCATTGAAATAATTAAACCCGGGCCTGCGCCTGCCGATTCTGCCGAGCCGGCTGCCGCTATACCCACAACAGTAAATATGCCGCTTCCGATTATCGCACCTACTCCAAGGATTATTAAATCAAGCGCTCCAAGTGTTTTTTTAAGCCCGCCGGATTCTGCTTGTTTTAACATATTATCGGGATTTTTAATTGTAAGCAGATTTTTTAATAATTTTTCTATTATGCCCAGTTCCGCTTTTTCGCTTGAAAAAGGCAATAAATCTTTTTCGTCGTTGTTCATATGCTACTTTCTTTATTGTTTTATCAAAGGGAAACCCATTTTCTCTCTTTGTTCTACATATAATTGTGCAACTTTTGAAGCAAGCGTTCTTACTCTTCCTATGTAATTAATCCTTTCATCCTTGCTGATTGCACCTCTTGCGTCTAATAAATTAAATGTATGCGAACATTTTAGCACCCAATCGTAAGCAGGAAGTACGATTTTTGCATCAATACAATCCATGGCTTCACTTGATGCCAAATCAAATAATTTAAAAAGCCTTTCGGAATTAGAATATTCAAAATTGTATTTTGATTGTTCAATTTCATTCTGAAGATATATATCGCCGTATTTGAGTGAATTGTTCCAATTTATATCAAATACGCTGTCGACATTTTGAAGATACATTGCAATTCTTTCAAGACCGTATGTAATTTCCAGAACTACAGGTTTTACTTCAATGCCTCCAACCTGTTGAAAGTATGTAAATTGTGTAATTTCCATACCGTCAAGCCAAACTTCCCAGCCTACTCCTGCTGCACCAAGCGTCGGAGATTCCCAATTATCTTCGACAAATCTGACATCATGACTTTCTAAATCAATACCCATTGCCTTTAGAGAATTTAAGTATAAATCCTGAGCATTGTCGGGTGACGGTTTTAATATAACCTGATATTGAAAATAATGCCCTAGTCTGTTTGGATTTTCGCCGTATCTTGCATCTGTCGGTCTTCTGCAAGGTTCTACCATTGCGCAATTAAAAGGTTCAGGGCCCAATGCTCTTAAAAAAGTTGCAGGGTTCATCGTGCTTGCACCTTTTTCGATGTCATAGGGTTGTTGGATAACGCAGCCGTTGTCTGACCAGTATTTTGATAAATTGAGTATTAATTCTTGAAATGTAAGTGCCACTTTAATTTTCCTTATTTTACATTGTTTTTGTTATCATAGTCTATTCTGCCAATCAGCTTATTTAGTGATTTTGTAACCTGTCTGAACTGGTCTAAATTTAGACTTTGTGCTCCGTCGCATAATGCGTTATCGGGGTCATAATGAATTTCATACATTAAACCATGTGCACCTGCAATTAGGGCTGCTTTTCCCATGGGCTCTATTAAGTACCTTTTTCCGGTCGCATGTGACGGATCGACTATTATAGGCAGATGTGATATTTTTCTTATTATCGGTACTGCGGCTATGTCCAGTACATTTCTTGAGAACTGAGAATCGAAACCTTTTATACCTCTTTCGCAAAGAATAACGTTTGGATTGCCGTTGTACAAAACATATTCTGCTGCCAGCATAAATTCTTTAATTGTTGCAGCTCCCCCTCTTTTAATCATAACAGGTTTATTTATTCTGCCGAGAGCCTTTAAAAGTTTAAAGTTCTGCATATTTCTTGCGCCGACCTGCAAAACGTCAACATATTTACAAAGCAAAGATATATCCATTGTATCCATAACTTCGGATACAACAAGAAGTCCGGTTTCTTCTCTTGCTGCTGCAAGATATTCAAGACCTTTTTCTTCCAATCCCTGAAAATCATAAGGCGAGGTTCTCGGTTTAAATGCACCGCCTCTTAAAAATTGGCAGCCCATTTCTTTTGCAGCTTTTGCTATTTTAATCAGTCCGTCAAAATCTTTTTCAACAGAACATGGACCTACCATCAATACAGGTTTTTCCAGTCCGCCGATTTTAACACCGTTTGGAAATGTTATAACCGTGTCTTCGGGATGGGTTGTTCTTGAAACAAGTTTATATGGTTCCTGAATTTTTTTGACCGTGCTAACACCGTCCAGTGCCGCAATATTTTCGGGATTAATAGTTATTTCGTTACCTATTACCGCTATTACATTTAATAAATCACCTTTATGAATATATGATTTCATACCGTGATCTTCGATGTATTTTGTAACACGGTCCATTTGTTGCTGTGTAGCGTTTTGCTCCATTACGATAATCATATTAATATTATCTCCGATTTAAAAGTGTTGTTTTGCAAAGTTAATTTAAACACAAACACATATTTATGTATATGCTTTATTAAGTTTTATGATATGATTGGTTAATGAATAAACCTAAAGTAAAAATTTATACAGACGGTGCTTGTGCTAACAATCCTGGAAAAGGCGGATACGGAGTTGTTTTGTTGTTTGAAGATTTATCCGGAAAAATTCATCAAAAAAATATATCCAAGGGTTTTGAATATACTACAAACAACAGAATGGAGCTTATGGCTGTAATTGATGCGTTGGGGTGCTTAAAAAGTCCATGTGAAATAAAACTCTATTCTGATTCAAAATATGTAACCGATGCAGTTAATCAAAAATGGATTGATAGCTGGCAAGCGAAAAACTGGAAATTAAATACCTCTAATCCGGTTAAGAATATTGATTTATGGAAAAAATTTCTGATTGCAGTTAAGCCGCATGATATAGAATTTATTTGGGTCAAGGGGCATAATGAGAATAAGTTTAATGAATTGTGCGATAAAATGGCTGTCGAGGCAAGGTTGAAAGATAACTTGTGTCAAGATGATGGTGTCTAATACAGTATTCTTTTTACGTCTGCCCCTGCAACGGTTGTTGTATGAATTATAAAGTCGTTTATCGGTTGGATGTATTTTATTAAAAAATCCTTATTTTTTATCGGTTCACAACAAGTAACGGATTCAAACTGCTGTGATAAATAGTTGCTTAAATCCGCTTCAAATGGGGTTCTTGCGTAATCTTTCAGTATTTTTACTATCTCCATACATTTATATTAATCCTCTATTTGGGGGATTAAATCATGTTTTAAATATTTTTTTACAAAATTTAATATTATTACATGATTGCTCTGTTGGTAAAATCAATGATACTTTTATAAGTAATGCTTAATTGAGGTTTATTATGAACAATAAAATTCCAACCCCTATCTTGTCGGGTAAATTAAGAAAACCTGCTGATTTTTTTGCTTTTACATTGTCGGAAGTAATGATAGTTTTAACAATTATCGGAGTGTTGTCCGCAATTTTAATTCCTGTTGCGCTTCATTCAATGCCCGATGAAAATGTATTAAAGTTTAAAAAAGCAAATCTGGATTTGTATAAC
>CADBOJ010000029.1 GCA_902796305.1 uncultured bacterium
CCAAATACGTTCTCATAATCGGAAATTTGTTTTAAAATTTCATTCAGTTTAACAATGTCTTTTTTAATATCTTTTTCAAAAACAATAAATTCTTCGGCTATTTTGTATATTTGTTCCGACAGCGGTTTAAAACGCATTGAATTATGTATTTCAACAAGCTTTTGAAACTTTTCGTTTTCTTTCTTTTCCAATATTTCAAAAATACTTATATTTTTAAATTCGGATTGATAAATATACTCACGAATTGTTTTTAATGCTTCTTTTTTATCAATTTTGAGAAGTTCAATAAAAATACCTTTTAAAACATAGGGAGAAACGGGTGTATTTTTTGTATCGTTTATTATTTTTAAAAGCTCTAGGATATAGCTTATAAGCTTATTTTCATTCAGTTTTTCATTTTTTGAAATAAAGTTAAAATTAAATCCCGATTTGCCAAATTCCGATTTTAAGAAGTTGTCGCAATTTGGTGTAACTATCGAAATTTCATAAGGCTTAACGCCTGATAGTATCAGCTTTTTGATATCTTCAAGGACGCATTCGGTCATTTCGTTTCGTTTTAAAAAACTTTTTGTTTTGATTGATTTAATATTTATTAATTCTTTGTTTTTAACGGAATTAAAAATATTTACGGCTTCTTCTTCAATTTTTAAATTAAGCCTTTTTAATCTTGTTGCTTTTTTATCTAAAAATTTTTCAAAATCAACATTTATTGCGCCAAGATATCCCAACCTTGAAGAACCCATGGGGTCATAGGAAATAAAAAACTCTTTTACGTCAGGTTTTATATATTCTAAGTATGCTAAAACACAGGGGGTTATTTCATCCCCGTCATCCAAGAAAACATATTCAAAATTATTTTTAACTTTTTTATATAAAAATTCAAAAACATTAAGCTGTCTTATATAGTCAAATGCTCTTAGGCTTATTGTTTTTGCTTTATAGATATTTATAAGCGAATTTACTTCCCTGCTGAATCCTTCTTTTAAAATTCGGGAGCGTTTTTCAATTTCATCTTTTGTTAAATTATTCAGATTAATCAGAGAAATTCTTCTGAACAATTGATGAAGCAGACTGGTTTTTGAATTGTATCCGCTAAAATCAACCTCTTCTATTGCATCTTTTATTATTTTCTGGGTAATTTCCAACCCTGATAGTGACGGAATTATTTTGATATTTGCTTCATCGGGTATGGAATTTTCAACCAATGCCCAGTTTTCAAGTATAAAATCCCTTGCAAGTCCGTAAAAACTGAATATTTTTAAGCATCCGATATTTCCCTCGGGGCTTATTTTTTTTACTTCATCAATAAATTCTTTTTTCTTTTTTGAATTTTGTACAAGTACGAGAATTTTTTCAGCCTCGATGCCTGATTGAATAAGCTTCAGATATTCTTCAATCAGAACTTTGGTTTTTAAAGTATTTGAATTGGCATTTATCAGCATTTTAAGTTAATTAATTTATTCAAAAACACCCGTTGAAAGATACCTTTCTCCGGTATCGGGTAAAACTGCTACTATGTTTTTATCAGGATGTTCGGCAGATATTTTGATACTTGCCCAAATGTTTGCACCTGATGAAATTCCTGCGAGTATTCCCTCTTTTTGAGCAAGCATTTTTGTTGATGAAAAGGCATCTTCGTTTTTAACCGTAATTATTTCATCAATTATGCTTAAATCCAATATTTCAGGTTTAAATCCGGCACCAATACCTTGAATTTTATGAGCTCCCGCTTCACCTTTTGTTAAAAACGGGCTTGAATAAGGCTCTACCCCGATTATTTTCACATCAGGATTTTTTTCTTTTAATTTTTTGCCTACTCCTGTTATTGTTCCGCCGGTACCTATTCCTGCTACAAAATAATCAATTTTTCCGTTTAAATCCCTTAATATTTCCTCGGATGTTGTTTTATAGTGAATTTCGGGATTGAATTTATTTGCAAATTGCTGGGGTATAAAACTGTTTTCAATTTCTTTATGCAATTCGTTTGCTTTATTTATGGCACCTTTCATTCCAAGCGCACCGTCCGTTAATACAAGTTTTGCCCCGTATGCTTTCATAAGACGTTTTCTTTCTTCACTCATCGTTTCAGGCATAACTATAATTATCTTTAAACCAAGATATGCAGATGCCATACAAAGTCCGACTCCCGTATTTCCGCTTGTAGGTTCTATTATAGTCGAGTTTTTATCTATAACCTTATCCTTTAGGGCGTTAGATATCATATTATATGCAACTCTGTCTTTAATAGAGCCTGCGGGATTAAAACTTTCAACCTTAACGAATATATTTTTATCCGTAATTTTATTCAGCTTTACAAGCGGGGTATTACCGATTGTTTCAAGAATGTTATTATATAGCATGATTTATTCCTTATGAATTTGCCTTTTCAAATTCTTTCATAAATTCTACGAGTTTTTGAACACCTTCAACAGGCATGGCATTGTATATTGAAGCTCTCATACCGCCTACCGTTCTATGACCCTTTAATTGAATTAAGCCGTTATTTTTTGCTTCTTCAATAAATTTTTTATCAAGTTCGTCAGACCCCGTTACAAAAGGAACATTCATTAATGAACGGGAATTTTTTTCAACTGTTCCTTTGAACAATTTTGAATTGTCAAGAAAATCGTACAAAATTTTTGCTTTTCTTTCGTTCAATTCTTTCATTTTTTCTAAACCGCCCATTTTTTTAAGCCATTTAAATACAAGTCCGCAAATATAGATACCGTATGCGGGAGGTGTATTGTATAAGCTGTCATTATCGCTGTGGGTTTTATATTTTAACATGGTAGGACACCATTCGGGCAAATCCTCTCTTATTAAATCTTCTCTTATTATCACTATTTGAACACCTGCGGGGCCGACATTTTTTTGAACACCTGCATATATTAAACCGTATTTTGTAACGTCAATCGGTTCGGATAGGAAACAAGACGACATATCGGCAACCAAATCTTTTCCCTTTGTATTCGGAAGAGTATGGAATTTTGTTCCGTAAATCGTGTTATTTTCGCAGATATAAACATAGTCAGCATCGGGTGATATATCTAAATCACTGCAATCCGGAATGTAAGAAAAAGTCTTGTCTTCGCTTGTTGCAACTTTATTTATTTTTCCGTATTTTTGAGCTTCGACATAGGCTTTTTTTGCCCATTGACCCGTTACGATATAGTCCGCTACACCGTTTTTTAAAAGGTTAATCGGCACCATGGAAAATTGTAAATGTGCTCCGCCTTGCAAAAACAGTACTTTATAGTTATCTGGAATGTTTAATAAATCTCTTAAATCACGTTCTGCAGTTTTTATTATATTATCGTAGGTTTTTGAGCGGTGCGACATTTCCATAACGCTCATGCCGGAACCTTGATAATTCAACATTTCATCTCTTGCCGTTTCCAACACTTCAACAGGTAAAACAGCAGGTCCTGCCGAGAAATTATAAACTCTGCCATATTTATTTTCCATAGTTTCTCCCCTTTATTGCGATTACTTGTATTCATTTTACTTTGCTTAAAAATTATATGCAAATTTATTATAAAATTGGGTTAAGTTTATATTTTAAGCATGATAAAATTTATTGTACGGATTTTAAGTTATTAAGAGAAAAAACATGCTAAAAAACAAATTTAATTTTTTAAAAGCGGAAAAATACATTTTTTTTATTGCTGTTCTTTTGCTTACTTTTGCACTCGGACTCAGTATTAACTATCTTGACCATGATTTATTTTCAAGACTTATAGCAGGTTACAGCGTATATAATTTTGGTCATGTTTTCTATAATGATGTCATTTCATACACTCCGACACATGTCTGGTATGACCATGAATGGATTACAAGTACGTTTTTGTATTACATTGTACAGAAATTTGATGCGTCAGGGATAAATGTTTTAAAATGCTTATCTGCATTTCTGGTGATATTTTTAATTAATATTGCAATAAAACAAAGAATATCAAAAAGTAATTTACCTCTTTATAATATTGAATTTTACGGTTTAATTTTAATGGTATTTGCAAATGCCAGTATTTTAAAATTTGTTTTTCGCTGTCAGAGCGTTACATTTATACTTTTAGCTCTCTGGATTTATGTTTTGGAAAAAATAAGAAGCGGAAGTGATAAATTATTATATCTGCTTCCTTTTATTATGCTTTTTTGGTTAAATTCCCACGGCGGTTCGATTGCGGGCGTTGGTATTTTAATACTCTACGGCATAGGCGAGCTTTTAAATAAAAAGCCTTTTAAAAAATATTTTATTGTACTAATTCCTGTTTGTCTTGTATATCTTATAAACCCGTGGGGATTGGATTTTATTAATTTTATGATGCAAACCCCGCTTATAGACAGGTCATTGATTAGAGAATGGATGTCGCCTTTTACGATGAATGACCCTCCTCTTTCGATTTCTTACTTTATATTTCTTTCGGTTGCTTCCGTTTCATATATTACGGCGCAATTTATAAATAAAGTTAAATATTCGACATTTGATAAAACTAAGTTTTTATTGCTTATTGTAACGGCTTATCTTTCAATGACGGCAGTTAAGCATATAACTTTGTTTATTATAACGGCTTCAATTTTTGTTTATGAAGATTTTGCAATTATATTTAACAAGCTTGGTTCAAAAATCTCATCATTATTTGATGATAGCAAATATGTAAGATATACACTGTTTGCAAAAAATATTTTAATTTATCTTGCAATTTTTATATATTCTATTCCTGCAATAATAAATAATCCTCCAAGCACTTCTTACTACCATACCATACAGGCTAACTATCCGATAGGTGCGGTTGAATTTATGAGAATTAATGATATCAAGGGAAAAATGTTGTGCCCGTTTCATTATGCATCATATATAGCCTGGCAATTATATCCTAATATAAAAATATATATGGACGGCAGACAAGAACAGGTTTACGACAGGGAAATATACGATGCTTTAATGGATTATGCGGACGATACCGGTGCTAATCCTCAAAGATTAATGGAAAAGTATGAGCCTGATATTTTCATAGGTACACCGTATTCTGACCTGTCATATAAACTCGATAATTCTAAATGGGTTAAAATTTATGATGATGGATATTCAAATATCGTTGTAAAAAGAAGCATGTTAAAGGATAATTATAAGCCCGTGACAAAATATGCAGGGGTTTTATACAGAGAAATGTTTAAAAATAGCTACTTTTTTAAAAAATCCTGAGTAACAATTAAAATATAAACGGCAATTATCCCTTATTTTCTATTCTTCTTTCGTTCCATTCTTCCGCTCTTGCGGTTCGAAAAATTTTTCCGTCAGCTCTGATACCGTACCCGAAAGGATATTAATTACACAATCATCATCAGTTCTTTAGTTTTTGCTTTAATTCTTTAATTTCCTGTTTCAGGTGTTTTATTTCGTTTGAAATCGGGTCGGGAATTTTATTATGCTGGAGTTGTCCTTGAATACATTTTCTTTCTTTTACTATTCTTCCGGGGATGCCGACTACCGTACAGTTTTCAGGAACGTCTTTTATTACAACCGAGCTTGCTCCTATTCTTGAATTATTTCCTATTGTGATATTTCCGAGAATTTTAGCCCCTGCGCCGACTGTCACAAAATTTCCGAGCGTCGGGTGGCGTTTCCCTGTTGAATGACCTATACCGCCCAAAGTTACACCTTGATAAATCAAAACATCATCGCCGATAACCGTTGTTTCGCCTATAACTACACCCATTCCGTGGTCTATAAAAAATCTTTTTCCGATTGTTGCTCCGGGATGTATTTCAATACCCGTTAAAAATCTTGCAATTTGGGAAATTAATCTCGGAATAAAAGGTATACCCCATTTTAAAAGTTTATGAGCAATCCTGTGTGCAAGCAAAACGTGAAAACCTTGATACAATAATATAACTTCAATTGTACTTTTTGCCGCTACGTCTTTTTCTTTTATTGTTTTAATGTCTTCAATTATCGTATTAATCCAATTTTGAACAGGCATGGGTTTTTCCTTTTTGCTTTTACTTTATATTAACAGTTATAAGAATTTTAAACAATTCCCGATACTATTTATTATTTAATAACAAAAAAAATAATGTTTGTGTTTTAAAATAATAGACTTATGCATACAAATAACAACAGCAATATAAATTTTAAATCAATAAGTTCGATCGCAAAACCATTGAGCATGTTTTATAACCCGAATGCAACAATTCCGACTTTAATTATTGAAAGCGGAGTGACACTCGGAAGGTCAAAAGCCGCATACAAAAAAAGCGGAAAAATAGAAGCGACCGAAAGATTTGTCGAACAGGGCACGAGCGCTGTTGTCTGGTTGTGGGGAGTTCAGGCTTTTAAAAAAATCGGAGAAATTATAGGTAAAAATATATTTAAAATCAAAGATATGGATTTTGATGTGGGATTTGATTATTTAAGAAATCCTCTTGAAAATATATCAAAAAAAGCAATGTCTTTTAAAATAGCAAATATTTTAACAAGCACGGCACTTGCTACCGTATTTATAGGGTTTATTCTTCCTAAAATCAACCATTTAATTACAAATAAAACACTTTCAAAACAAAAACAAGCAAAAAAAGACAGCTGTTATAAACCTTTATCTTTTAAGGATTTTAAAAAGAGTTTAAAACCCGCCGATAAAATATCTTTTACATCTTTATCAGGCGGTGCTGAATATTTAACGCATCTTCTTGAAAATAATTCGTCTGCAAGGCTTTTTATAACTGATGCGGGCGTTGTTGCAGGAAGATTTTACAACGGAAGAAATAAATACGAAAGAATTGAAAACATCTTCAGGGATGTATCTTCCATATATTTCTATCTTTGTTCGGCAAATCACATTGTAAAGCTTTTAAATAAGTTAACAGGCAATGTTAATATCAGTCCCGATGCTATAAAAGCAACCGTTCAAATGCTGGGTGATAATCTTGAAAACACAAAAACAGACAAATTTAATTTCTTGAAAAAAGCAAAGCCGAGTGCAAATATTACCGACTTAAGAAAAATAGATAAGCTGTTTAAAGATACAAAAGTTATCAGCCTCGAAAAATTCAGCGGGCTATTCCCTGCATATGCCGAAAAAGCATTATCCATCTCCAAACTCCAGCCCGAACTTAAAGGAAAAAGGTTGCTGACAAAACTTCAGGCAATTGATGTTGTTTCAAAAGGCTGGGTAAATGACGATAAATTCTTACATGAACTTTATTCCAAAGTAACAAAAGGTAAATACGCAAGAAAAGAAAAATTTATATCCGCAAAAGAAGTTGATAAAATAAGAATTTCGGTTGATAAATTTATAGAACAGATAAATACGGAAGCTAAAAGAACAACGGGAATGCTGGATAAAAAATTTATCGAAAAAGTTGCAAATAAAAATATGTTTAAAAACTTTGCATTTTATTCAATAGGAACGGCACTATCAATTTTTGCACTCGGAACTTTAATTCCAAAAGTTCAATATTTAATCAGAAGAAAACTTACAAATGATGATGAATTTGTCGGAATTAAAAAATACGAGAAGTAAAAAATGAATAATTAATTTTTTATTAACATAATTAAGATTTTTAATTTTTCCATTTATTATAAAATTATGAAATTAAAAAAGTTAATCAGTAAATGGAGGATATTATGATTAAACCTTTAGCAGACAGATTAGTTATCAAACTTATTGATGATGTTCAACAAAC
>CADBOJ010000030.1 GCA_902796305.1 uncultured bacterium
AAAAAAATTCTGATATCATGATTTAAAGACTAACTTAAACAATATTTAACTACAATTATTTATAAAGTAATTTTAAAAAAAATTAACTAAAATTTTTAAAATAAAAAGTGTAAATTTAACAATTTATTACAGAAACTGTTTTGGGTAGTAATTAAAAATAAAATAATTAATATATATATCCCTGCAATAAAAAAATGGGGCATTAAGCCCCAAACTGTCTGGAATTAAGAATAGCTGGAAGTATGAAAAAGATTAATTATATAATTCAATAATTAAATAATTTAATCAATTGTACAGTCGGGTAGTTTTTTATTAAAAATCATGCGGTTAAAATTTAATAAGTGTACATTGGACAGTTATTCAAATATTTTTAATCTGTGTACCTGAAAAGCAGTTATAGCTTGAAAAAAAATATTTTAATTTAGGGGTTGACAAAATATATTTTTAGATGCATAATAAGAACATAAAGATAAAGTGTTAATGAAACACTAATAAATAAATTAAACAGCGAGGTGAAAAACCAAAATGTTAATGATAACTCCAATAAGAAATGTACAAAATACAATAAATAATATAAGCTTTAAATCCGGTGTTCGTTCCAACTACGGCGCTGAATCAATCAGCTTGACAGGTGACGTTAAACATCAGGGAAGCTTCATTACTGACTTCTTAGGAACAGTTAAACAGTCCCCTTTATTCTATGATACTTTCTTTGAAAGACAGGCAAGCATAGAAAAAGGCTTAGAAGCAGAATCAAACAAAATTAACGCTCTTGCGTAAAAAAGCATTATCAACACCTAACAACACAATCTCGAAGCAATAACAACACAACAATGGCTCTATCTTATCAGATAGGGCTTTTTAATTTTAAAGCCGATTACTCTCAACTAAACCTGTAAATATACAGTATTTCACCCCTGTTTACTGTTTAATTTATTACCCTTTAAAATCCTTTAAAAAATCAGGCAATGATTTAATATCATTTAAAATATACTTTGCTCCGAGGTGTTTAAAGTTATTTGTCATTAATTGACTTCCGTTTTCAATTTCATTAACGGTAACACCTATCGTGTCAATATTACAGTTATTTCCCGCAATAATATCATCAAAATTACTTGTTATAAGTTTTACTGACAAAGCGGGTATATGCACCTTTGCTTCATTAATATCATTGTATGAAATATAATTAAAAAATCTTTCTATATTCAACTTTTCAAGCAAGTATTTTATTTCTTTAATTTCACGATTTGAAACTAAAGCTAAATCATACTTTTTGCTTAATTTTTCAATTTCTTCCAAGGATAATAAAAGTGTTGTGTTTTCTATATATTTTTTTTGAGTTTCTTCATCAATACTAAAAATCGTTTCTTTATAAGTTTTTGTAATTTCTTCTTCATTCGGACCGTAATACATTTCATCCAATATTTGATTAATTATATCAATATCAAAACTTAATCCGCTCGAATTTCTTGCTTTTATTGCTTTTTCTTTTGAAATATGTTCTCCCGTTAAAATTTCAATGGTTTTAACAATTGCAGACATATATGAATTTGCGGTATCAAAAAGAGTTCTTTCGGGATTAAAAATTAAAACATCTTTCTTTTTAATTAATTCAAGAATATATCTAACCCCGCCCTCTGTCGGAACAGTAATTCTTAAGCAGGAAGAATAAGGCAGATTTTTTTCAAATTTTTTAACCAGTATACCGTTATTCTTAAATTTTTTATAATAAAAATCAGAATATCCATAAAAATCGCAAATAATAAAATTTGCAGAACTGTCATAAGGTTTGTAACCTGCATTTATTAATCCGTCAATTAACAGCTTTTTATTTTTCTTTATTAATTCATTATTTTCTTCAATTTTATTTGTATCATTTTCGGCTGCAGCAGAACATATTAAAGCAAGAGAAGTAACATCATCCGGCACTATAATTTTTTTCAGTTCGTTTATTATTGATTCATTTGACACTATTACGTTTAAATCGAAGCCCGCAAGCGCACAATCCGAAGAATAGGATTTTAAAATGATAACATTTTCATATTTTTCCGTTAAATCCATAAAATCTTCAATTTCAGAGTTTTCACAATAACTAATGTAACTGCAATCAATTATAAATAATATCTCAGGATAATCTTTTATAATGCTTTCCGCTAAAGAAGCTTTTATTATGCGTCCGCATATAATATCGGGGGTTGAAATATATATAATTTTTGTTTTTTCGGAAATATTTTGAATTATTGAATTTTTATCAAAAACAAAATCTTTTTCGTACTCAATCCTTTTTAAAATACCTTTTTGGCATTTTACATAACTTTTTATCGTATTAAGCTCGGAATTATAAGATAAAAATTCATCATTTTCATCAATATATGCACCTGTTATCCCCATAAGCGCATAATTTTTTTTATCGAAAAATAATACTTTCTTTGCTTCTATATTATGTTTTTCACAGAATTTATTTATATATGTTTCCGTATTTGAATAAAGTAAAAGTTCTTTTTCATCTATATTTTTAAGTATGTTCAATACGAATTTACTTACACCGAATACATTTTCGTTGCAATCCAGTTTAAGCCTGCAAGTTCTGTTCTTGCAAGAGCCTGCAAAAGGGGTTAAATCTTTTAAAATTTCTCGAGCTTTAACCATAGAAAGATTATACAGTATAAAGAAAAATATACAAAATGACCGTAAGGTTATGGTAAGGACAAATTACCGCATCCTTACAACAACTTAAACAAACGACAAAAGTTTAATATGACAAAGTTCCAATATGCTTATATATATCAATGGTACTTCTTCTTATTTCATCAATATACACAATTATAACTAACAAACCCTCGGGTTATAAATTCAGACTGGAAAAATGGATTGAAAAAGTATATAACTAAAAAATCAAGCTATAACATTCAAACAGACTTAAAATATCTTTATTTTTAATTGCTTCTTGAATTTTATTATTAATTTCATTTAATTCTTTTTCATCAGGTTTTTTTATTAAATCAGGAAGCTTGATTTGACTTGTATTTGAGCAATCAACAAAACCGTTGTTGATAATCAAAAATTCTTTATATGCCTTTAAAACAGATAAATATTTTTCATCGGGAACATATGGTTTAGCAAGATAATATTTGCAATCTCTGTTTAATCCCGTTTCAACAAGTTCAATTAAAAAGGATATTTCGCCTGTATATTCTTCTTCGGTTGTTTCTTCACCGAGAAGCTTATTCCCCTCAATTTCCATATCCTTAAAATTTGAAATATAGCTTGCCCAGAGCAAACACCCCAAATAAAAAGCAACATTTTTCTTTAAAAGGCTTTCAATTTTTTTAAATACGGACGGAAAATTAATTTTTTTCAATCTTACATTCTTTGAAGCGGAAAACATATAGTATGTATATCCGACAGCACCTATTGAATCAATCACAAGAGGGGCATATCCCGGGTCAAAAAGAATTTTTTTATCATTTTTCATATAAATATTCTACATTAAAAGTATTTTTTATTTAAGTATTTCAAGTAGTATAATTCCATTATGTTTACATTTATTTTTGGAATTTTAATTTTATTTTTCGGATATGTCTTTTACTCTAAATATGTGGATAGTATCTTTAAGCCCGACGATAGCGAAACGCCTGCATGTAAAATTAATGACGGAGTGGATTATATCCCTATGTCAAAAATCAGAAACTCTTTAATTCATTTTTTAAACATTGCAGGGATGGGACCCATAATCGGCGCAATTCAAGGGATTTTATTCGGGCCGATTGCTTTTATTTTAATACCTTTAGGATGTATACTTGCGGGCGGAGTCCATGACTATACGGCAGGAATGCTCTCTATCAGAAACAACGGCGCGCAAATAACGGGTTTAATTGATAAATATTTAGGTAAAAATGCCTTTAGAATTTTTATGGTAATAGTTTCAATTATGCTTCTTCTGCTTGCCGCAGTATTTGTTTATACTGCAGGGGATTTATTTGCGGAAAGATTTTTTGGCATAACCGATTTTGCAATATCAAACCCGTATATACTCGGAACTTATATCGTTATTCTATCTTATTTTATAATTGCGGCATTATTTCCGATTGATAAAATAATAGGCAGATTTTATCCGATTTTGGGTCTGATGCTTATAATAGGAACAGGCTTAATTGTTGCAGGGTTTATTTTTAAAGGAGTAAACTTGCAAAATTTCAGTTTTTCAAATTACAATCTGCATCCGGACAAGCTTCCTTTAATTCCCATGTTTTTTATGACGGTAAGCTGCGGACTGTTATCGGGTTTTCATTCGACGCAGGCAACAATAATTTCAAGAACCGTATCCAGTGAGCGCCATTCAAAAACGGTGTTTTACGGAATGATGTGCCTTGAATCATTAATTGCAATGATTTGGGCAGCTGCATCAATGGACATATACAGCTATAATCTTGCTCCCGAAAATATAATCGGAACGGTTAATGTTGTAAACATCATTGCAAATAAATTTCTGCCTTTGAATTTAGCTTTTCTTGTAACATTAGCAATAATTATTCTCCCGATTACATCCGGCGACACCGCACTCCGTGGTTTAAGAATTACAATAGCCGATACCATACATCTTGAACAAAAGAAAGTTTTAAACAGGCTTATAATCATAGTTCCGATAGCGATAATTTTATTTTTTATTTTATTCTGGGCAAAAAACAGCGCAAACAGCTTTTCTTTAATATGGCGTTATTTTACGTTCTTTAATCAATTAATTGCAATACCTGTCTTGCTTTGCGGAACAATATATTTATGCAAAGAAAAGAAAAATTATTTAATAGCTTTAATTCCTGCCCTGTTTTATGTATTTATTACAATGTCTTTTATATTCAGCCAGAAAATAGGATTTAATCTGCCTTTAAAACACTCTTACATAATAGCGGGATTTATAACAATTCTTATTCTTTCTGTTACAAAAAGACTTGCAAAGAAATAGATATTACCAAATGTTAAGATATATGTATACATTTGGCTTATTTATAGTAAAATAAGGTAGGATGCTTTATCCCCGTTAGTTATAAAAGTTATAAGGAATAAAAATGTACAACGTAGCTATTATTGGGGGCGGCCCCGCAGGTATTTTTACTGCTTTAGAAATTTCAAAACTTAAACCCGATTGGAAAGTTCTTTTAATTGAAAAAGGAAGCAAAATAGAAAAAAGAAAATGTCCTTTAAGAGAGGGTGTTAAAAAGTGTTTATCCTGCAAAACATGCGGTTTATTGTGCGGATGGGGCGGAGCAGGCGCTTTTTCGGACGGAAAATTAACGCTGACTCCCGAAGTAGGCGGACACCTTGTTGACTACATGCCTTATAAGGAAGTTGAAGATTTAATTGAATATTGTGACAATATTTATTTAACCCATGGTGCTACAAAAACCGTATTTGGCACAAATAAAGAAGATTTTGCGGATATTGAACATGCTGCAACATTAGCCGAATTAAAACTTGTACATTCTCCTGTCAGACATTTGGGTACGGAAAAATCATTATCCGTTTTAAAATCAATGCAGGATTATCTTTCGGAAAGAATTGAAATAATTAATAACGAACAGGTTGAAGAGTTAATTATAGAAAATGATACGATAAAAGGTTTTACAACACGTCAGGGAAATAAATATCAGGCGCAGTTTGTTGTTGTTGCTCCCGGACGTGAGGGTGCAGACTGGCTTTCCAAACAATTTATTAAGCATAAAATAAATATGATAAATAATGCGGTTGATGTAGGTGTCAGAGTTGAGCTTCCCGCTGCGGTTATGGAACCTATAACTTCCCGCCTTTACGAATCAAAACTAATTTATCATTCGCCGACATTCGGAGATGAAGTAAGAACATTCTGCATGAACCCGAACGGCGAAGTTGTAAATGAAAATTATAACGGCATTTCAACGGTTAACGGGCATTCATATGCGGATAAAAAGACGCCAAATACTAATTTTGCGCTTCTTGTATCCAAAAAATTTACAGAACCTTTCCATGAACCGATTAAATACGGTCAGCATATAGCATCATTAGCTAATATGTTATCGGGCGGAATACTTGTTCAAAGATTTGGAGATTTGCTTGAAGGCAGACGTTCTACCCCTCAAAGAATAAGAGAATCAATAATTCAACCCACACTGGAATGCGCTACTCCGGGAGATTTAAGTCTTGTATTACCATACAGGCAACTGTTAAGCATTATAGAAATGCTTTATGCTCTTGATAAAATTGCACCGGGCGTAGCTTCAAGATATACGCTTTTATACGGTATTGAGGTTAAATTCTATTCTGCAAGAGTACTTGTTTCAAACGAACTTGAAACAATGGGCGTTAAAAATCTCTTTGCAATAGGCGACGGTGCAGGTGTTACAAGAGGCTTAATACAAGCAAGTGCATCAGGAGTTCATGTTGCAAGAGTAATTGCAAAAAGATAAATTTAAGCGAAGCGACATAAAAAAACCGCCCGAGCATACTCAGGCGGTTTTAACCTATAAATTTAGACTTATTCTGCCAATTTATTGTGGAATGTTCTTGCTATAACGTCATCCTGCTGTTCTTTGGTTAATTTTGTGAAATTAACAGCATATCCTGAAACTCTGACCGTTAACTGCGGATATTTTTCAGGATGCTTTTGAGCATCAATAAGCGTATCTCTGTTAAAAACATTGACATTCAGGTGATGACCGCCTTTTTCAACATATCCGTCCAATAAATTGATTAGATTTTCTTCCTGCTGGGTTGACATAATTTCTCCTCCGCACATTTTAATTTTTATATTATATCAAAAAATGCCATGCTTTATAACAAAATTATTTAAGTTTAAAACCCGTTATATAATTTGCATACATTCTATCTTTATGAAAAAATTATTTTATGTTGAAAAAACGTACAATAATATCAATAATAATCACAATAATAATTCTTGCAATTTCAAATAAATACTGGTTTATCTTTAAGCCCTTTAACGCAGGGGTAAATATAGAG
>CADBOJ010000031.1 GCA_902796305.1 uncultured bacterium
ACATCAATGGTCGGAGAATTTTTAGGCACAAGACTAATTATGACGGAAGTGCCGTCATATGTAGGATTAAGTGAAGCAATTAAAGCCGGTACAATATCAACACATAGTGCAATTATAGCTTCTTATGCCCTATGCGGATTTACAAGTATTGAATCTTTAAGTATCGCTGTTGGCGGTGCGGTCGCTCTTGCACCCGAAAAAACAGGATTAATAACTTCAATTTGCTACAAAAGTTTAATGGCTGCAACACTTGCAACGCTGATAACAGGAACAATTGCGGGACTGTTCCATATGGGATAACATCAGTTTAATAATTGAATATAAAAGAGTACACAACTTATCAAAAAAGTATCAGTAACTTTGAGAATAAATTATCAGAAGGTCTGAGAATTTGTATCAGAGAGTTTTAAAATTTTAGTCAGCCAATGGTAAATATTAACATCTGTTCTTTAGTTTGATATAGTATATGTTTATTTAATAATTAAAAATATAAGAGGTGCAGCTACACCAACCGCAGCAAGAGCGTTTAAACCAATAATCCTACCTGCAATCAGCAAATCAACCAACATATACATTTGTCAAAAAGCGTTACTAATAAATATCGGTAGCATAAATAATAAAAATAATTTAACAATATTTACATCTTAACTAATTCAATGTAAATTATTTATAAACGGAAGTATTCTGGAGTAGTAGTTTTATTCAATGTTCAATAAATTTATCAATTTTTTAAAAAACAGGTCGCTAGTATTTAAGCTCAGTGCGAGTATACTTTTAACTATTTTGGTTGGCTCTTTTTTATTGAGCATTTTTATATCAAATTATTCTAAACCTTTATTAAAAGAGCAGGTTATTTCAGCTGCCTATAAAGCATTAGGGGAAATAAATCACAATATTGCCCAAGGTGCTGACATAGCTGAACAATCGATTGTAAATACAGCAAGAATTCTGGAATTAAAAAACAGCATAGATGATAAAGAATTGGAACTCTTGGCTCAAGCAGGCTTAGAATCAATTACTGAACAATACGGACATTTTTATGAATTTTTTATATATATCCCGCCAAAACATGGCGAGTTAGCTAACGGCATTTTTTACCATAGTTACATAAAAAATGATGAAATGCACACTCTGAAATGGAAGGAAACAGGTTTTGCTCAAAGCAGAGAATGGCTTAATTCTGCCATTAAAACAGGTAAAATCCACTGGACCGAGCCCTATATGGCACAAGACCAAAACGGAAATAAAGTACTTTCATCAAGCGTTTCAATCCCTTTTAAATTTAAAGGAAGCTCCTCTTGGGACGGCGTAATAGGAACATCAGGCAATCTTGATGCTATGCGTAATTGGCTTAATAACTATGAATTTGAATCAAACGGCAAATATCTTTTAACCTCGGCAAAGGGTTTATATCTGATACACCCCGATAAAAACATTGAATTCAAAAAAACAATATCAGAGCTGGCAGATGAAATAAATTCAAAACAATTAAAATATGTAGCTCAACAGGTTAAAAACGGAAAAAGCGGTTTTGTTACAATGCCAAAATCTTCCGTGTACAATAGTGAAGTTGTTTTTGTTTATTCTCCTATCCCAAAAACAAATTGGAGCTCATATCTGGTATATTCGGCAGAAAATTTTTATAAACCTGTTAAACATTTCCAGTTAATACTTTTATCTGTAACAGTATTTGGGGTATTTTTGCTGATTCTATTTATAAACTGGATATGCAAATTTACTACAAATCCTATTGTTAAGTTATCTCATGTAGCCGAAAAATACGGTAAAGGCGAATTTGAAGCAGAGCTTCCGCCGGTAACGTCAAACGATGAAATAGGGGTTTTAACTCAAGCATTTTATACTATGAGAGATAATCTTTTAAATTTATTGAAAATTCAGAAAGAAAATGCAGCATCGGAACAAAAAAGAGCATCGGAACTTGAAATTGCAACAAGAATACAATCTTCGGTATTGCCTGTTAATTTTCCGACACATCCTAGCTTTGAAATTTTTGCATCTATGGCTCCCGCTAAAGAAGTGGGCGGAGATTTTTATGACTTCTTTTTCCTTGATGAAAATCGTTTTGCTTTTTTAATTGCGGATGTTTCCGGAAAAGGTATTCCTGCGGCATTATTTATGATGAACGCCAAATCTTTATTAAAAAGCAACTTATTAAGAGGATATTCTCTAAATGCTGCAATTGATAAAACAAATAATGAACTTTGCGTAACAAATGATGCCGGAATGTTTTTAACAGCTTTTATTGCAATATTAAACTTATCAACAGGCGAACTCGAGTTTATTAATGCCGGCCACAATCCTCCCGTTGTTAAATTGAATGATAAATTTGAATATCTAAAATCAGATAACAATTTAGTATTATCGGCAATGGAAAATTTTGAATACAAGTCTTCAAAAATATTTTTAAAACCCGAAAGCAATATCTTAATTTATACAGACGGGGTAACGGAAGCCCAAAATACGGAAAAAGAATTTTACGGTGAAGAAAAACTTGTTAATCTGTTAAATAGTAAAATTCAGAAACCTAAGGAAATAATTGATAATATAAAAGCCAGCATAAAAGATTTTTCAAACGGAGCTTCTCAATTTGATGATATTACAATGCTTGATATAAAATATTTAGGCTAAATTACAAAACTAACAACAGTATATCCACTCATCGTTGAAGTTGTGTTTATTTCTTCCGTTTGTTTTTCTAAAAGTTTATGTGAAATAATTGTTGTATCATTAATATTTTTCATGTAATCTGCGCCTTTGTATTCAAATGTAAGAACCTTCTTGTTGTCTTTTAGAAATATTAATATTTTAACTTCGCCGTCAAAATTCGGAAAAAGAATGTTAGTTAAGAATTCTTCGCTTATCAACTGCATTTTTAAAAGCGCAGCATTATCTATGGCTTTTTCTGCACAATAATCTTTAAGTTGAGAGTTAACTGTTTCTATATCATAACTGGATTTATCAAAAACAATATTCATAATTTCACCTTAATCTATATTTAAAACTTTATCAAATCCAACCATTTTAAAAATTTCCAATACCTCAGATTTAACATTTGTTACTCTCATTTCACCTTTGGGGGCAATCTTCTTTTGAAATGATAATAATGCTCTTAAACCGACACTTGAAATGTAATCAACTTCCGACATATCAATTGTTAAATAAGATAAGCCATCAATTTCCGAATTAACTTCCTGTTCTATTTCTGGAGTTGATGTAACATCAATTCTTCCCGATAGTTTAACTAAAAGTTCTTCTGTACCAAATTTCTTTTTTTCAATACTGCTCATAAATTTCCTCTTTTAAAAAATAATATAATATATTCCTCGTATTTTCAAGATTTACGTCAGTCGATATCGAATTTTAATATTAATATGTTTTTATCATCCTCTCTTTTATATTCAATGTCTTTACATATTTCCTTAACCATAAATATACCCAAACCGCCTATTGGTCTTTCTTCAAGAGGCAGTGTAATATCAGGGTCTTCTTTTTGAAGAGGGTTATAGCTAATTCCTTCATCTGCAAATTTTAATATTACTTCGCTATCATTTTTATCAACAGAAACTTCCACTATGCCCTTTTTATCGCCATATGCGTAGGAAGCAATATTAACATATATTTCTTCTAAACAAACATCAATTTTATTTATCAGAATATTGCTCAAGTTCCAAGAAGCGGCAATATTATGCCACCAATCAGATAATTGTGAAAAATTTTCAACTAAAGCTTTTAATTCGAGTGTATTTAACATAATTAAAGTATATATTAAAATACGCATAAAAACGCACAAATATTTAATATTTCATAAATTTGAAGTATTGAAAACATTTATTACATTAATAAAACTAAATTTAAATTCTCCGATACAATGGCAAATTTTAATCAAATAATGATAAATTTTTGTTTTTAAAATTTAAAAAAATTATGTGCTGACAATTTATATAGTGATTGTATGCACG
>CADBOJ010000032.1 GCA_902796305.1 uncultured bacterium
GCCCTGGTGGTGGAATCGGTAGACACGTCGGACTTAAAATCCGATGAGGCTAATAACTTCGTGCCAGTTCAAGTCTGGCCCAGGGCAGATATAATATAACCTCGCAATATTGCGAGGTTTTTTATTTTCTTTGTGAATTTTAGAGTTTTAAAGTAATGTCTTTCTCAGTTCTTCATTTGATTTTGCGCTTAAATATGCCGGTGCTACATCAAACACTGTAATACAGCCTGTTTTTCCTTCTTTATTTAATTTATATACGGCTCTTGCGTATGCTACAAGTACACTTGATGTAAATTCAGGATTTGAGTCAAGTTTTAAGGAATATTCAATAATATGTTTAACATTCTCGCTTGTTTTTCCGCATCTTAAAACAAAACCTCCATGAGGAATTCCCGAATGGTTTTTATTGAGTTCTTCCTGTGATATAAAATGAACTGTTGTATCATAATCCGCAAAATAGTTTGGCATATTGACAATTTCTTTTTCTACTTTTTTCGGGTCTGCTCCTACCTTTAAAACAACGTAACATTCTCTTGTGTGTTTTTGTCTTGTTGTAAGTTCAGGGTTTTTACCGCTCCTTACTTCATTAAGAGCTGTTTCGACAGGAATTGTATATTGCTTAGCATCAGCTACGCCCTCTATTCTTCTTATTGCATCGCTATGTCCCTGACTTACGCCTTTACCCCAGAATGTGTAATCTTTTCCGTCAGGCAGTATCGCATTTGCATATAGTCTGTTTAATGAAAATAACCCCGGATCCCAACCTGTTGAAATTATACCCAGTTTTCCCGATAATTTGGCTGACTTATCAACATTATTAAAATGTTCGGGAATTTTTGCATGGGTATCGAAACTGTCTACGACATTAAACATTTTTGCGTATTTTGGAGTCTGCTCTGGTAAATCCGTTGCACTTCCCCCGCAGATAATAAGCACATCAATTTTATCTTTATATTGTTCAATATCATTTACGGAAACGACTTTAGCATTTGAATTCGGTTTTATGGTATCAGGCTGTCTTCTTGTAAAAATTGCCGTAAGTTCGCAATCAGGATTATTTTTTACTGCTTTTTCAACGCCCCGTCCCAGATTGCCGTATCCTAAAATCCCTAATCTCATTACATACCTCCTTTTCTTAAAGAATAAAATATTTTGTTGAATAATAACATATTTTTTTAAAAAAAGGAATTTAAAACATTAAACTTTATAAGCATAATGCGTGTGCAAATATTTCCCCGACTTTGTGGTTATAATTTCTTCCGTCTTTTTTTGAAAACAAGTTTTCTATGTGGTTGTTTTTATCTTTATTATTTGAATAGGATTGATTTTCCATCATAATTTTATGTGTGTTTGTATCGTATCTTAGCGGAAATATATCATTTGTCTGCATAAAACTCGGTAATTTATCGCTTGCCAGATGAAATCCGAAAAGAGCCGTTCTTATTCTGTGCAATCTTTGTTCATAGCTTATTCCGCCTCCATAGTTGTCGTTTTCAATTTCAACACCGGGCGCATAATTTCTGTTGTATTTAAAATATTCAGATAATTCCTTTACTTTTTTATAATCATCGCCTGTTATATAGTCCGTACCTGCGTTTAATCCCATATTTTCATATCGCATAAAGTCATCGGTCGATTTTTCCCCTATAAAACAAATTGTTGTCTTGCCTGATTTTGCTCTGATTTCATGGAATATTTCCTGTGCGAGCGAATAATCGGGAAGTGCGCCTACTCCCGTATAATTTTCCATATCATATCCGCCTATGTGTTTAGCCGAATCAACAAACATAGCTTCAAACCCTAATTTCATAAGTTTTGTCATTTCGCTGATGTAAATTTCGACATGTTTATCGTTATGCCATCTGAAATTTTCTTCTCTGTCAGGATATGATATTTTCATCTGACCTTCCGATATTATGGTTCTAAAGCCTGTTTTTATCCCTCTAAAATGTGCAAGCATATTGAAAGCCATAAATTGTTCTTCGGGCGAAATTTTATTTTTTATTTTATCGCATATTATGTTTTTGCTATAACCGCAGTTGAGTTTTAGTCCGTATATTGAATTTTCCTCGCTTCCTTTATTATAACCGTCCCCATATATATTCGGAAAAATTTGCGACAAAATTATACAGTTTGCCCATGATTTTGCGCTTGGCGGTATTGCAGGAAGAAGTTTTATTGAATTAATTATTCCACAGCAGGTTTTTTCTTTATCCATATCGGCTATTGCTCTATTATTTAATTCAATATAATTCGCAAATCTTCCCCAGTTATCCCCGTAATCGGGTGTACTTATCTTATCGGGAAATTCTTTATAAAAATTATCTCCCTCGCTCATTGTCATAATGGAATTTACCGTATCTTTTATGCTTCTTGATGTAAGTTCATGGGGTAAAATATTTGATATCCACTTTTTTTGATAAGCACAGCCAATTGACTGGTAGGCTTTTTTTAAAGTAAATTCATCCGTTTTTAAATCCAGGTCTTCTTCAAATGCATTTAATAATTTATTAACATAATTTTCCATAACTAAAAATTAATTCGATTACGGAAAAATTAAATTACCCTTTTCTGCTATTTGTTAAAATGATTTTATATTAATGTTGATTGTACAGTATTACAAGCTGTGTTTATGGCTTTTGATATTGTTTCTTTACTTTCCCAGAAAAATTCTTTGTTTGTATATTCTCTTACTGCTTTTCTCGCCCAGGAACCTATTGCAACACCCTGAATATTGACATTACATAAGTTTGCAAGTTCTCTTGTTTTTGAATTTGTTCCGCCCGAAACAAGTATCGGAACGTCAATATTGCTTTTTCTTATGATATCTGCCGTTGCAACAGCCTGAAGAGTTGTATTGAAATTGTCACATCCTCCCGACATAGCCGAACCGTCAGCCTGTATCATTACTTTTTCTTTTCTTAATTTGAGCATATCCGATAATATGTCTTTTATGTCTTTATTGCTGAATACTGCTCTGTTTAGAGCAATACTTAAATAGCCGTTAAAGTTATTTGATAAAAATTCCCATTTTTTAAATATTTCATCTTTGTCTGATGATATGATATGAAATTCTATACAGTCTGATAAGTCCTTAATTTCATTAAATGTTTTTTCGAAATCAACTTCTTTTTGAAATGATTGAATGGCATTATCTTTGCAAAAATTTATGCATTTTTTGCACCCGACACATTTTGCTTCGTTAATTTTAAGTTTATCTCCGTCAAAAACAATTGCTCCTTCTATACATGCTTGTATACATCTTATACATGAAGTACATTTTGACTTATCTATTTGACATTTGGTCATATGAGGGTCATCTTTTGTTCCGATGCTTGTACATATATAGCCTTGTTTATTTGCTTTTTCAAGCCCTTTTTTTACCGCATCAATCGCAGGCTTTGATGCATTTACGTCAAAAAATTTGCATCCAGCAAGAGAATACACATATACAAATTTTGTAATTGCATCTAAATCTTCGTTATTTGCACCAAGAATTAATTTAAAACAGTTGTTTGATTTAACATATTCTTCAAGCATTTAATTTTCCTCTAAAGCTATCTTTATACGGTAAATTTTAGCTTTTAGTTTCAATTAATGCAATACATAAAACTATGCTCTTAAAACTTCTCCCTCGGATTCAAGGTAATCAATTTGAGAATTTATTGTATCTTTGCTTGCAAGAATTGAAATTGTCGGATTGTATGAGAATATGTACCTTGCAGCATTCTTTATGTCTTCTTTTGTAATATTATCAATTGATTGCATATATTTATCTATTCTTGAAATTCCAAAGGGCTCGGATATATTAATTGAAAGAAGAGAAGTTTCCGTATAAGGATTTTGACATTGTCCTATTACGCTTTGTTTTAATTTTATTTTTGCTGCTTCCAGTTCTTCATCGGATACAAGCTCATTGCATAGTTTTTCCGAATGTTTTTTAAAACCTTCAAGGGATTTTCTTATATTATCATATGATTGTATATTCTCGTTTTTATCATCGGTTGTTGTTAAAATTTTCATAGATAAAACGCCCGTATTTTCAAAAGATTGAATTGAGGAAGATACCGCATAAGCAAGATTTTGCTTTTCTCTTAAATCCATAAACAGTCTTGAATTAGCCGTTCCGCCCAGTATCAGATTTACTATTTCAAATTTTGCTTCATCTTCAACATTTCCCGACATAGGGAATTGGTAGGTTTTATAAATTTGCGCCTGATTTAAGTTATCGGTATCGATTATTATTTGTTTTGCAGGATTTTCATGAAAAACAGGACTGAATTTTTGAACATTTTCTTTAAATGTTATGTTTGGTATACTCTGATAGTTTATAACATTTTGGCTTAATGTCGGATATTTCTCATATGGAATTGTCGCAATAACTTTAGAAGACGCATTTTTTAACAAATCCTCATAAAATTCTTCTATATCTTGAAGAGTTAATTTATCAAGCTCTTTTAACATTGTACCTTTAGTCGGAAAATATCCGGGGAACAATCTGTCCAATAAGTTTGATTTGGCATCTTTGTCGCTTAATTCAAGTTCATTTTTTAGTGCATTTTTTGCAAACTGAAAATCAATTTCCGTAAATTTCGGGTGATACATAAGCTCATTCATCAAAGCAAGGGTTTGATTAATGTTTTCGGGCAGACAATCGGCGCTTATGCTTATTGATTTTCCGTCAACAAATGTTTCGGCGCTTATCCCGTTTAATTCTTTATATCTTGCTATTTCGGTTTTGTTTTTATAATCGGTTCCGTATTTAAAAATATATTCCAGTACTTTTGGTGCATTCGGATTTTTCGGTTTAACGGGAGGAGTATCAACCGTCCAGTTAAATACGCAAATTTCAGAATTTGTATTGTTCAAGGCAAGATGCGTATTGTTTTGTAATTTATATTGTTTTACGTTTTCCGTTTTTGTCGTATGTTTACCGCAGAATGATACCGCTACTTCTTTTGGTTTTGATGTTTTTGAGTATCTTGATGAAGCGTATTGCGAATTTATTTTTTCATTGCTCATTGATGCAGGATGTACGGCGACTATTGAAATTTTGTTTAAGTCATAGTATTTTCTTGCCGCATCTATAATATCTTGAGGTGTTATTGAATCAAGTATGGGAAATATGTTTGAGTATGTTGAAAGCGAATTTTCAATAAAATTAATCCCTATGGATTCACAAATATCTTCACTGTTGCACATATTTACGGAGTAATTTTTCTTTACGCATTTTTTGAGAGCGTTAAAATCTTCGGGATTAATCGGCTCTGTTTGTATTTTTTGAATGGCATCATATAAACTATCCAGCCCTTTTTGTTCGTCTTCAGGGTTTAATTCCAAAAGCCCTACGATTGCATAAGGGTCATCCTGCCTCAATCCTACTTTTTGTATATCAAAATCAGAATTTCCGTTAATTTCTTTTAAGTCGGAATTTAGTTTGGATGTTGAAAATTGTTTCAGATAATAGTTAATCATCGAGATAGCATAAAAATCTTTTGCATCCTTGGGGCTTGGACCGCAAAATGCGCTCAATATATAACTTTTATTTGTTCTGTTTGATTTTATATCTTCTCTTTTCGGTGATTTTATTGGTGTTAATTCTTCGTGGTGTTTGGATTTATTATTTGTTTTCGGTTTTAATGTGAAGTTTTTGGAAATTAAATCCATAACCTTTTCTGGTTCAACATCACCTATAACAACCGTATATAAGTCCTTAGGGTCATAATAGCTGTCGTAATGATTTTTTATTTGGTTTTGGCTTAAGTTTTTGACCGTTTCGATTGAACCTGCTACAAGATTACCTGAATTTGATTTTATTTGATAAAGGTTTCTTATAACTTTATCGAGTGCAAATGAAACAGGGTTATCCCTCATCATTGATATTTCAGAACAAATCGGGCCTTTTTCCGCTTCAATTGCATCTAAATCAAAATTCGGGGCACTTATCATATCCCCTTGTATTTCAATGGTTTTTTTAAGATTTTCTTCACTCATCCATGGTGCTGTTATGTAATAATCAACTTTAGCGTAATCTGTTGAAGCATTTGTGTTTGCTCCCATTAATCCTGTTAGCTTAAATACGTCACCGTTATTGAGTTTTGAAGAGCCGTTAAATAGAAAATGTTCTATACAATGGCTTATACCCCTAATATCATCGGTTTCATTTATAGAACCTGCATCAAGGAAAGTTTTAACTATCGTTGCTTCATTTTTTCTCGGCATGATTGCAACTTTTTGTCCGTTTGCAAGTTTGTAGAGATGTATTGTATCTCCGGTCGGTGCTTGAATTTGTCCGAGCGTTATGTATTTTGAATTAACATTCGGATTAAATATATGACTATATGGATATACCGTGTTTTGATTATAAAAACTTCTCTGATACGGAACCGTATTATAATTTTGATTTTGGGGAGCAATACTTTGTCCCTGCTGATATTGCTGAGGGTATTGTTTGTTTAAATAATACGGATTTATGTATTGAAAAGACATATTTTCCCTTTAAACTTATATTATATTTAAAACACAAGGTTGGAAAAACTTGTTAAAATTTCGTTTTAATTTAACAAAAATTAAATATTTGTTGCAAGACTCGGGGCGATTATAATAAATTCTCTTATTAATTCTTTATCCCACTGTACTCCCGCACCCATTTTTAAGATTTCACATGCTTTGTTAAAAGATAAACCTTTTCTGTATGGTCTGTCGGATATCAAAGCATGAAAAGCATCAGCTACGGCAACAATTCTTGCAGAAAGCGGTATTTCTTCACCTTTTAATCCGTAGGGGTATCCCGAGCCGTCAATATGTTCGTGGTGGTATTTAACCATGGGAATTAAATCATGAAGCGATTTGTTGGGTTTTAAAACCTTGTCTGCTCCGATTGAAGGATGCTGTTTCATTATTTCCCATTCATCGGGAGTCAGGGCTGTCGGTTTTCTAAGAACATGCTCCGGTATGCCTATTTTTCCTATATCATGAAGCAGAGCACCGAGCTTTATTCTTTCAACTTCTTCGGAGGGCAGATTTATTCTTCTTGCAAGAGCTTCTGAATATCTTGATACAGCTGCGCTATGACCTTTTGTATATGTATCTTTTGCATCAATTGTAGATGACAAAGACGAAACCACATCAAGAAGATGTTCGGTCGAAGTTATTTTTTCGTTATGAAATTTATTAATAAGTTCTTCTTCAAGATTTAATGCCGCATTGCTTGCTCCTATATTTTTGGTTAAAACATCAGCATAGCATTTTAGTGCCTCATCATCCCAGAAATTATAGTCTTGCGTTGATACAATTGCGGATTGACCTGTTTTATTTTTTCTTCCTTTTGCAATATATAGAGCCTGCTCGGCTAAGAGTGTCAACTTATCCTGTCTGTTTGCCGAAGTGGGATACATTGATATTCCGCAGGAAAACTTTAATTGTCCCAAATCATCAAACATTGTGCATGATAGACTGTAAAGCAAGTATTCACAAACATATTTTGCTTCATCAAGTGTTGTATCAGGCATTATAACGGCTATTTCATCTCCGCCGTATCTTCCCAGTATATCGGTATTCCTTACGTTCTTTTTGATTTTTTTTGCCGATTCTTTAATAACCTGATCACCTTTAGCATGTCCAAGTTCCGAATTTATCTCCGATATGTTCGCTATATCAATAATACAGAACGCCAGCTCTTTATTATTATCAAAGCAATGAGCAAGCTCGCCCGATAAATCTTCCTGTAATTTTTTATGATTTGATAAGCCTGTTAGAGAGTCTGTATCGGTATTTTTATCAACCAAATCGATAAGTTCTCTGTTCTTATGGAAAACGGCAAAATAATTTGCTGTTAATTTATAAAGTTCGAATAAATCATTATTGTTATCGGCAAATATCATAACCCCGAAGCACTCGCCAAATGCCAGTAAAGGTATAATAAATGTCGGGCTTGAATTTAGATACGAAAGCTTTAAATATTCGCTATCGGCTGTAATTATTGCCTGCTTAGTTTTAAAGGATTTAACAATTACATTGTCATCGTCATTAAGCATTACTTTGGAATTATATGTCGTGCCCGTTTTGTCGACTAATTTTATATTTATGTAGTTTGAATTATGATTAAAAATGCCGAGAGCCGAGAAATTTAAATTGAATTTTCTGCAAATGCTGTCATTAATTGCATAGTAAAGGTGTACGGAATCATTCTGGTTTACAAATGCGCTGTTTAGAGCATTGATTAAATCGGGATAGTTTATAACGGAATTTTTTGTGTAACTGTTTGAATATCCGCCGTATAATCTGTTTGCGGACGTTCTTGTGTTTAAAGGCATAATTTTTGGTGTTTCAAACGGGTTTGAAACATTTGTCGGATAAGTATTTTCCGTATTTGTAAACGTATTTTCGTTTTGAATTTTATTATCCACAACTTACCTTTCGGCGTTAATTATATTTTATCTAAATCAGCTGAATAAAAAAAATGCTATTTTTGTTACAAAATATAACACATCTTTACAATTCATTAATCGGCTTTAATCTGTATTATTTTTAATTTGGATGTAAAACCCGAAACTATTTCTATCCTTCTTTTCGGAATTTTTAACAGGTCGGATAAATACTCTGTTATTGCCTTATTTGCTTTTCCGTCAACAGCTTTTTCCTTTATCCTTATTTTAATACATTCTTCCAAAAATTCTATTGAGTTTGTTTTAGCTGATGCGTTTACGGATATTCTAAACTTTAAAGATTCGCATTCTTTGAGTCCGCTTATTTTTTCTCTTAAATCTTCAATGTTTTTAAAACCTTCTGCCATTTTTATTCAAACCAAAATACAACATATAATATACACTAAAAATGATATAAGTTGTATAATGTTTTATAATTGGTATATAGCATATGGATTTTCAGCAAACTTTTGAGGAAATAAAGGAAGAACTTATTAAACAGAAACGCTCCGAAAAGGACATTTCTGAAGTTGAGTCTGCCTATCTGTGGGCAAAAGAACTCCATGAGGGGCAATACAGAATTTCTCAGGAGCCTTATATTGTTCATCCCGTTCAGGTTGCAAAAATCCTTGTGGATTTAAAGCTGGATAAAGATACTATTATTGCCGCTTTTTTGCATGATGTTCTTGAAGATACCGATACAACCGCTTCTGAAATGGAAGCAAAATTTGGTAAAGATGTTGTTAATCTTGTACAAGGGGTTACAAAACTCGGAAAATTTCAGTTTAAATCAAAAGAAGAACGACAGGCGGAAAATTTCAGGCGTATGTTTATTGCAATGGCTCAGGATATAAGAGTTGTTGTACTTAAGCTTGCGGACAGGCTCCACAATATGCGCACACTTTCTTATATGGCACCTGCAAAGCAGAAAAAAATTGCTCAGGAAACAATTGATATTTTTGCTCCGCTTGCAAATCGTCTGGGGATGGGTAAAATTAAAGCAGAGCTTGAAGATTTATCGCTTCGATATTTAAACCCTGAAAAATATTATGAAATAGCAAAACTTGTTGCTGAAACAAAAGCAATGAGAGATTCTACCGTTAACAGTCTTATTGAAAAAATTAAGTTTGAACTGGATAAGCATAAAATTAAAGCGACTATTAAGGGCAGAGCAAAACATTATTACAGCATTTACAATAAAATGAAGCGTCTTAATGTTACTTTTGACCAGCTTTATGATGTTACGGCAGTGAGAGTTATAGTTGATACAGAAGCTCT
Source organism: uncultured bacterium (assembly GCA_902796305.1). GTDB lineage: Bacteria > Cyanobacteriota > Vampirovibrionia > Gastranaerophilales > Gastranaerophilaceae > RUG14156. The sequence continues at coordinate 9,705 of CADBOJ010000032.1, forward strand.
TTGTTATCAGGTGCTGGGTATTATTCATCAACTGTTTAAACCTATTCCGGGAAGATTTAAGGACTATATTGCCATGCCCAAAGGGAATATGTATCGCTCCTTGCATACTTCGGTAATAGGTGCAAAAAATAAACCCGTCGAAATTCAAATCAGAACTCATAAAATGCATGAAGTAGCCGAATACGGTGTTGCGGCGCACTGGAGATATAAAGAATCCGGCTCAATTAAGGCCGATAACAGGCAGGATGTCCAATTCTCCTGGATGAGAAAAGTGATGGAGCTTGATAAGGAATCGACCGACAGTAAAGATTTTGTTGAAAGCGTAAAATTTGATTTGTTTGCGGATCAGGTTTTTGTTTTTACCCCCAACGGAGATGTTTTTGATTTACCTCAAAACTCTACCCCTGTTGATTTTGCATACAGAATTCATACCGAAGTCGGACACAGAACCGTAGGTGCTTTAATTAACGGAAGAATTGCCCAGCTTGATACAAAACTTAAAAACGGTGATATAGTTGAAATTTTAACCGCTAAACAATTTATGCCGAAAATTGACTGGTTGAATTTTGTTGTAACAAAAAATGCAAGTTCAAAAATCAGACAGTGGTTTAAGAAGTTTAACAGAGAAGATAATATTCAGCTTGGTAAAACAAATCTTGAATTGGAGCTAACAAAAGCTTATTTTGAAGAACTGCAAAAAGCAGGTTTATTGGATAAGACTGCCCGTGAAATGAATTACAAATCTGCGGACGATTTGTATGCCGCAATAGGCTACGGCGAAACCACAATACATAAAGTATTAAATGTTTTAAAGCGGTTTGATGCTCCGAAATCCAATGAAGAATTGGCGGAATCGCAAAATCAAGCATCGCTTCGCAAACCAAAGAGTAAAAAGAATGATATTATCGGGCTCGAGGGATTATTGTGGTCGCTTGCAAAATGCTGTTCGCCAATCCCGGGCGAACCTATTGTCGGTGTGGTTACACGCTCAAAGGGTGTAAGTGTGCACAGATTGGATTGTAAGTGTTTATCCAATGTCGAAGTTGAGCGTATGATAGATATTAAATGGTCTGACAGTATTGTTAAGTCAATATATACTGCCCATATCAGAATTGAATGTCTTGACAGGTCGGGAATTTTAAGAGATATATTGATGAAAATCGGTGATTTGGGTATAAATATAGTATATACAAATACATATCTCAAAGGACGCAAATTTGGTATAATTGATATCGGAATTGAACTGGATTCAATTGATACTTTAAAGAAAGTCATATTAAGTATCCAATCATTAACAGATGTTTTCTCTGTAAGAAGACTTCAGCAAAAGGAAAATTTAATTCAACAAAAAACTTCAAAAAGAAAAGCTAAAAAGACACTAAATAAGGATAAAAAAGATTAATTATGGAAATTTTAAGAGAAATTGATGGGAATAAAAATATTGCACTCGCACTGGGGTATTTTGACGGTATCCATCTGGGGCATAAAAAAATTATTGCAACACTTGTAAATGAGGCTAATGCTGCAGGTATTAAATCTGCAGTTATAACTTTTGAACAAAATCCTGCAGATTATTTTACGGATACACCAACACCTTGCCTCCAGAGTTTTAAAGATAAAGAAATAATTTTAGAATCACTGGGTGTTGATTATTTATATGAATTGGATTTTGAGCAGTATAAAGATTTGAGCGCCGCTTCTTATCTTGAAGATGTTCTGGTAAAGAATTTTGAACCGAAAATTATAGTAGTGGGATATAATCATACCTTCGGTAAAGATAAATCTGGAGATGCGGGATTTTTGGAAGATTGTTCTTCCAAGTATAATTATGAATGTATTGTAATTCCTGAGCAAAAAACAATAAACAATTTTTCGATAAGCTCTTCTGCAATAAGAGAAAATGTCAAAACCGGAAATATTTCCGCCATAAAACCCATGCTTGGCAGGAATTTTTCGGTAAGAAACTCTGTTATCAAAGGAAACAAGATGGCTTCGTCATTTGGTTATCCGACAGCAAACATTATTTGGCCTCAAAGTATGGTTAAACTTCCATATGGTGTATATTTCGGATTTGTTCAATTAAAAAACAAAATCCAGCCGGCGCTGATTTCGTGGGGTGTAAGACCTACACTGACTGACGGCTCGACTGAAATGATAGAAGCTCATATTCATGATTTTAACGAGAATTTATACGGTAAAATCATAAGCGTTGTGTTTTCAAAAAAAATACGCCCTGAAGAAAAATTTTCAAATTCCGTTTCATTAAGAAATCAAATCAGAAGTGATTATTCGGAATTTCAAAAATGGGTTAAAACCGTTACTTAATTTATATTTCTTAATAATAGTGCTATTTTGTTTATTTAATTGCTTATACATGGTATTATAAACTTCCTATTCTGAATTGTATTGTTAAGTTTTTAAAAATGTGTAAAATAAACTAGCAATATTTTTTGTTTACATGTTTTTATTAACTTGTGTTAGTGGGGAACCGGTTATAAATGAAGATAACTTCAATTAATACCAGCAGTAGCAATAATAGCCGACATAAACAAAATTTTACCGGAGTTTCGGATTCTCTTGTCAAATTTTGGCAGGTAATCGATAACGGCGGACGTGCCCTGCAATTTACCGTTGAAGACATGTGCGGTACAAATTTACCCCGTTCATACAAGGGTGCTATGGCGGGATACAAATATACAAAGAAAATTAATGCACTTGCTCTTCTTCAAGAAGCTGTAAGAGAGTTTTTAACCGGACCTACAATGTGCTTGATGCCTGTTGCAATTTTAAAAATTGCCAAAACTACCATGGGTGAAACGGCAAATACTCATATTGAAAATATAAAAAACCTTTCTTATATTATGCAAAATACAAAATTTGCTTCAGGTGAAAATTTTCAAAAAGATTTTATATCACATGTTATTGAAGATGCGATTTCAAATACCGCAGGTATAAATACGTTAAATAAGGATGAGGTGGCAAGTCTTACCGATTCAATAATGCATTATGCAATTTTTAACGGCAAGAAAAAGGATAAAAAAGCTTTATTGTCAGAGATTGATAAGATGTTCCAAGCGGTAATTAAAAAGCATAAAGCAAGCTATGCCAATACTGATTTTTCGGAAGTTAAATATTCTCTTTCGCCTTTCAGCAAAGGAAGTACAAAATTTAAAAACTATGTTGAATATGCCGTTAATTTCTCAAAAGATTTTTCAAAGAAGTACTTGTCGGGCGGCAATATTCCGGACAACATTAAATCAAAAATTGTATCGTTTAGAAATTCGTGGCTCGGAAAAAGAGCTGTTGTTATAGCTTGTATGATTGGTATAACGGGTTGTGCTATGTCGTTTATTCCGAAATTATACACGCTTGTATCAGGCTCGGTTAACCCCAATGCTAAAGATATATATAAGGAAGCCGAAAAGAAAAATAACGGAGGGAGTAAAGTATGATAAAACCTATCTCTCCACATAAAGTTTTTCAGAGTGCAAGCAATCTTATCAACCAAGGATATAACAAACTCGGCTCTAAAATTGCAGCGAATAACGGCGGATTTGATAAATTTATCAAAAAATTCGAACCGACGGGTGCAAATAATTCGTTCCTCGGGCTCGTTACTCTAATGGTGGGAATGGTTATTGCTCCCAGAGTTTTAACTGCCGCAAGAAGAAATCCCGACAACAGAGAAGCTACAATGGATGAAATAAAAGAGATTTTATTCAGAGATATTCAAACGGTTCTTATAATACTGTTTTCGCTTAAGGCTATTGATTCGGTTGCGGGACGTATTTCTTCAAAAATTAAAGGTTTGCCGATGACAACAAAACCTTATAAGAAGCTTTTTGAAACAAGTGAAAAAGGAATTAACGGATTAAAAGAAAAAGGAAAAGAAATTTTATTTCATCCTTTGAAAAAGTTGAAAATCATCGGTAAAAATGTATTGGATACTCTCCATCCGACAGGCGGAGTAAGAAAATATAGAAATGATGAATTTGTACAAAAATATTCTGGCTTTTCTTCTATTGAAGAAATTAAAAAAATGTTTGAAGAAATCAAAAATAACGGCGGAAACCCCGATAAAATATTTAATGATGTAATGAAAAGCATTATAAAAAAACAGGAGCAGGTTATAAAAACACAAAATGAGGTTGCTCATGCCGGTTTTTCTGCAGTTACAAAAAAACCTCAAGAAATACTGGATTCCCTTAAAAACATAAAAGAAAGAGGACTCTCAAGTCTTAATGATACCGACCTTAATAAAAACGTTCGTGAATTAATACAGGATTTCTTTAAAGAACCCGATAACGAACTTGTACGAGGCGGTAAACGTCTTGGTGCCGTTTTAAGGACGGGTGCTCTTGCAATTGAAACGGGCTATCTTGGCTTCGGACTTCCTGCGTTAAATCAAAGAAGACTTGAAAAAAAATATTTAAGCAGAGATAACAAAATTAAAATAAAAGAAAAATATATTTCAAATCAAAATTCACCCTCTTTTATCAGAAACAGTATTAAAAAGAGCGAAGCAAAATTATATCAAAATTTTATGAGTAAAAAAAGATAGTTGATTATATTTTGTTGTAATCTTGTTTTATTCATAATAGAATTTTCTTTGAGATTAGTTTAATTGAGGATGTTTATGATAGAAACCGTATTATCTGCGCTTGCAGGCTGGATTCAATCCGTTATAGAAACATTTGGCGGTTGGGGTGTTGCGTTTTTAATGGCAATAGAATCTTGCAATATTCCTTTGCCATCCGAAGTAATTTTGCCTTATGCAGGATACATGGTAACACGTGGTACTTTTTCAATTCATACGGCTACAATATTCGGGGCAATAGGTTGTGTCTTAGGTTCAATTCCATCTTATTATCTCGGGTATTTCGGCGGAAGAAAATTTGTTGAAAAGTATGGTAAATACTTTCTTGTTTCGCATCATGATCTTGAAACAGCAGATAAATGGGTTGAAAAATACGGCGACTGGTCGTTTTTTATATGCAGGATGCTACCGGTTGTAAGGACTTTTATTTCTCTTCCTGCAGGGATTTTAAAAGCAAAAAAAAGATTTTTCTTTACTTTTACGTTTTTAGGTTCTCTTGTTTGGAGTTATGTACTTGTATATGTCGGAATTAAAATGGGCGAGAATACTGAAGCTCTAAAACACATCTGGCACAAATTTGATGCTTTAATTATTACCGTGTGCTTTGTTCTCGGTGTAATTTATATTGTAAAACATATTAAGCATATTAAAGAAAGCTAGTTTTTAAAGCTCAGTTCAATTTCTTCAAGAGTTTTACCTTTTGTTTCGGGAACAAAAAATTTAATAAATAAGACAGATAACAGGCAAATAAGTGCAAAAATCAGAAATGTCGGGCATCCGCCGATTTTATTCAAAGAAATCGGAAACAGGAACGTTACCATAAAATTAAAAATAAAATTTGATATAATTGCTATACTCATGGCACACCCTCTATATTTTAACGGAAAGATTTCGGATATGATTAAAAGTGCCACAGGTCCTAATGACATTGAAAAACAAACTATATAAATTGCGCAAAAGATTACTGCAAGATATTTCATTATAAATATGTTTGATATAAACACAAGTGATAAGACAATAAGGCTTGTTGTCATTCCCGATAAACCGATATATAAAAGAGGCTTTCTTCCGAGCTTATCAACAAACGCAATTGCAACAAATGTCATAAGAAAATTAATCAAACCTATAAAAATCGTGATAAATAAAACATCTTTATCCGAACCAAACCCGACTGATTTAAAAATAGTCGGTGCATAATAAATTATTGCGTTAATTCCCGTTACAATCTGTGCAAACATTATCCCTATTCCGATAATAAACGGTTTAATTAAATTTTTTAAATCATTTTGAATATTTGTATTTTCTTTTGAAATTGAAGCTTTTATTTCTTCAATTTCTTTATCGGGGTCTTTTGTTTGAACTTTTAATAAAATATTTTTTGCTTCGTCAATTCTGTTTTTAAGTACATAAAATCTTGGTGTGTCGCTTTGAAACATCATTCCGCAAAACAATATTAAAGCGGGAAGTATGCCAAAGCCGAGCATTAATCTCCAGCTTAAGGCATTAGAAGAAAACATGTAATTTATAAAATATGAAAACAATATTCCAAAGGTTAGAGCAAGCTGGTAAAATGAAACGATACTTCCCCTTTTTTCTTTGTTTGATATTTCGCTCAAATACAGAGGGCAGGCAAAGCTTGTTATTCCGACACCCATACCGAGAAGTGCTCTTGATAGTATAAGATGAAGCAAGCTTTGTGACATAAAACAACAAATTGAACCAACGGAAAAAATAAAACCTGCAAATATAAGAATTTTTTTTCTACCGATTTTATCAATTAAAATTCCGTTTGCAACAGCTCCTATTATTGCACCAACCGAAACAGCACTTACTATTAATCCGCTTTGTATGTGACTCGGATTGAATGTTTTGTTTATAAAGAGCAATGCCCCCGATATTACTCCCGTATCATAACCGCTTAAAAAACCGCCGCAGGAAGCTATAAATATTGTTATATAAAATATTAAATTTTTCATAAGATAATTATATCAGTTTTATTGCTTGAGTATGAAAGATTTTACAATTTGACAATCCTTAAAAATAATGTTATCTATTTGTATGAATATGCAGGGGTTTTGAGTGGAAAAACTATGAAATTTGGCAGTATGTTTAACTTTTCGGTTAATAAAAAATACGCATTAATTGCTTTTTCTCTTATTGAAATTATGCTCTCGCTTGTTATAGTTTCGTGTATTCTTGGTGCATTTGCACCGATAGTTTCAAAAAAAATGAACTCTACTGCTATATCCGTCGGTGCAACAGCAGCTTTTTCAAAAAATTGTTCCGATAAATATGGTGCAAGCTGTATATTGTGTACATCTAAAGCCTGTATGTCTTGTACATTAGACAGAAAAGCTCCAGAGGGACAGTATTTAGATGTTGATATGTGCGAATATAAGGCTTGTTCGGATTTATTTACGGCTAACTGCCTAAACTGCGCCCATGACAGATGTACATTATGCAAAACGGGGACATATATAAATACATCTAACGGAAAATGCGTGGGTTGCGCTTCCGGTAAGGTGTGTGACGGCATATATCAGTGCGGTGGCACATGCAAAACTTGCTCGGGATCGGGTGCAAATTGCAAAAGTTGTGCTTCCGGATTTTATTTAAAATCCGCATCAGGAACGGTTACTTGTGACAATTGCGCAAATAAAGTTTCTCATTGTACTAGCTGTACGGAAGCGGGTGTTTGTACCGGATGTGCCTCGGGATATTTTCTTTCAAATAGTGCCTGTCAGGATACTTTATAAATTTTTTAAGGATTGTAGTTCTTTTTTACGATGTTTTCACTAAGAGTTCCTGTATTAAATAGTAGCCCCGCCTGGGCAAGATTGTATTCTTTAACCGATTCAATATAGCCTATTCTTGCTTCCGTTGCTTCGGTTTGAGCTTGAATAACATCAAGAAGAGTTCCCTGTCCTTGGTTAAATCTTCCCATAGCAAGATTTATACTTTCCGTTGTATAATCCATTCTGTTTTTTGATTCTAAGATTTTTTTCTTGCAAAAATAAGATGATGAGTATTCTGAAATAAGAGCATCTTTTATTTGCCTCAGTTTATTTTCCATCTCCAATTTTTTAATTTTTATCCTTTCGTTTTGTGCTTTTACTTTGGTATATGTTCCTATTCCCAAATTTTCACCCGGCATCCAGCTTAAATAAAATGCAGTTGTGTAGTTTGGTTTAACGGAATGGTTTACTGTTCCCTGGAATTGTTGTTGATAGTCAATATACGGTTTTGGAATAAAATCGGTCAAAATAACTTTCTTTTGCTGTTTTTCATAGGAAATCAAGTCTTTATAAGATTTTAAATCTTCTCTGTTTGCTATTGCGAGTTTAAAATAATCTTCAAGCTGTGTTTTATCATCCGTTAATTCAATCGGTTTAATATCATTTTCAAACGGCATCAGTGCAGTTTCAACATTAATTCCCATAACATTTGATAAGTTTGCCTGAGCTTTTCTGAATTGGTTTAATGCCGTTAAAAGTTTGACCTTTGCTTGTGCTGCTTCTGATTTTGAGCGGATAACATCAAACTTTGTTCCGTATCCGACATAATACATATTGTTTGCTTGTGCAAGCTGAGCATTTCTTTCTACTAGATTTCTTAAAAATATTTCAATGTTGAGCTTTGCAAGAAGCAGTTCGTAATAATATTTAATTGTATAGTATAGTGCTTCGCTTTTTGAATAGTTGTATTCGTGATTTTTTGATTTTTCAAAATATTTCGATGCTTTTGCCTCAAAGATTTGCTTTCCACCCTCGGTAAGCAGGTGTTCCGCTGTAATATTTACCGATATTGCTGTTTCATGGAATTTATCCCTTAATACTCCGCCTACAAGAAATTGTCCCCGATAATCGCTAATAAACGAATTGGTATACAAAAGAGGAAGAAATTTTGACAGTGCATTTTTGTATAAGTATTTTGAGACTTTATAGTCGTGGTAGTCTATTTTTACATTAAAATTGTTTGCCAATGTTATATCCAAACATTTATCAAGACTGATTTCAACATAGTCATTTTTAATTTCATTTTTTATAAATTTTTCTATATTTACATCTTTTACATACTTTTCAAAAAATTCGCTAAGTGTCATTTGAGTGTGATACGGCATCTCAACCGGACTTTCAAAGAGTTTTTCTTCCGCTTTGGCAATGTATTGTAAAAATAAAAATATTAATAAAAATACAATTATTCTTCGCATTCAAATATGATATATAAATTGAAAAAATATAATAATGTCTTTAAGACTTAATACTTTTGTGATAAATTGTATTTAAGATTAGAGAAGGGTGAATAAATGAGTCAAAACGAAACTTTAACAACACTTGAAACTGTGTATGACGCAAGAAAAACAGAAAAAGATATTTATAAATTTTGGGAAGATAACGAATATTTTAAAGCAGATAACACAACATCAAAAGAAACGTATTCAATTGTTATCCCTCCGCCGAATGTTACGGGTGTATTGCATATGGGTCATGCGCTTGACGGGACTTTGCAGGACATTTTAATCAGATACAACAGAATGTTATCCAAAGAAGTTCTCTGGATGCCGGGATGCGACCATGCAGGTATTGCAACTCAAAATGTTATTGAAAAAAACCTTGCAAAAGACGGTTTGACTCGTCACGACCTCGGACGTGAAAAATTTTTGGAAAAGACATGGGATTGGGCAAACACGCATAAGAACAGAATACTTGAACAATTCAAGCTTCTGGGCGCAAGTTTTGACCTTTCAAGAAAAAGATTTACGCTGGACAAAGGATGTTCTGATGCCGTAAAAAAAGTTTTTGTTGATTTATATAATAAAGGTTTAATCTATAAAGGAAGCTATATTGTTAACTGGTGTCCAAGATGCCAAAGCGCCATATCGGATATTGAAACAAATTATGAAACCGAACCGGGACATTTATGGGAAATATCATATCCCCTGAAAGATGAGATGGGGGCAATCGTAATTGCTACAACCCGTCCCGAAACTATGTTTGGTGATGTTGCAATTGCGGTTAATCCGACTGATTATAAATATAAGGATTTAGTCGGAAAATATTGCGTTATGCCTTTAACCGGAAGAACTATTCCTATAATTGCCGATGAATATGTAGATAAATCATTTGGTACGGGTGCTTTGAAGATTACTCCGGCACATGACCCTAACGATTTTGAAGTCGGGATAAGACATAATCTTCCTCAAATTAAAGTAATTGACGAAAAAGGGTGTATGATTGCAAATGAATATGTTCCGCCTCAAATCCAAGGTTTGACCCGTGAAGAAGCACGCGAAAAAACCGTTAAAATGCTTGAGGAGCATCAGGTTCTTGTACGAGTTACAGAACATGTTCATAATGTCGGAAAATGCCAAAGATGTAATACCACAATTGAGCCTTTGTTATCAAGACAATGGTTTGTTAAAATGAAACCTCTGGCTGAACCGGCAATAGAAGCAGTTAAATCGGGCAAAATAAAATTTATTCCGGAACGCTGGGAAAAGAATTATTTGATGTGGATGGAAAACATTCGTGATTGGTGTATTTCACGCCAGTTGTGGTGGGGTCACCAAATTCCTGCTTATTATCATAACAAAACCGGTGAAATGGTCGTTGCTCTAGAAAATCCCGACCCTAACAATTATACTCAGGATACAGATGTTCTTGATACCTGGTTTTCATCAGGATTATGGCCTTTTGAAACAATGGGCTGGCCTGATACAAATTCTGCCGATTTTAAGAAATTTTATCCGACAAATACTCTTGTAACAGGTTTTGACATTATATTTTTCTGGGTTGCAAGAATGATTACCATGGGTCTTGAGTTTACTAAAAAACCGCCTTTTTCAACGGTTTATATCCATGGGCTTATAAGAGATGAACACGGTCAAAAAATGTCGAAGTCAAAAGGAAATACGATTGACCCTGTTGATTTGATTGAAAAATACGGATGTGATGCTCTTAGGTTTACCTTAACTTATCTTTGCACATATGGCGGTCAGGATATTAAAATCAGCGATGAAAAGTTTGAATTCGGAAGAAATTTTGCAAATAAAATTTGGAACGCTTCCCGTTATGTTTTGATGAATATTTCAAAATCAAAAGACGAGCTTGAACTTGACTCTGCTAAGTTTACGATTGCCGATAAATGGATTTTAAATGAATTAAACGATACTGTTAAACTTGTTAACGAAAATCTTGAAAACTATAGAATAGGTGAAGTTGCATCAGTTTTGTATGACTTTTTCAGAGCTAAATACTGTGACAGATATATTGAACTATCCAAAATTGAAAAGAATGAAGCGGTTTTGGTTTATGTTCTTGATAATTTCTTAAGATTACTTCATCCTATTATGCCTCATATAACTGAAGCTATCTGGCAAAAAATGCCTATATCAAAAGAAACTTCAGCTATATTAAAAGCTAAATACCCTGTTTACAAATCAGAATTTGAATTTAAGACAGATGCTGAGAAAATGGAAACCGTTTTTGAAACAATTAAATCTTTAAGAAATATAAGAGCGGAATTTAATATACCGTTAGGCGCTACAATTGACATCATTATTGATAATAATGAAGAATTGTATAAGCAAATCATCCCTTATTTAAACAGATTAGCTAAAGTTAATTCGGTTAAATTTGAAAAGAATAATAATGCCAAAAAGAGCGCAGTTTGTACCGTACTGGATACAAAAATCACCGTTCCTCTTGAAGACTTAATTGACATAAATCAGGAAATAGCCCGTCAAAACAAAAAAATTGAAAAACTTATGCCTGAGTTAAAATCAATCGAGGGAAGACTGGGTAATGATAAATTTGTTTCATCTGCTCCAAAAGAGGTTGTTGAAAAGACAAAAACAAGAAAAGCAGAGCTTGAAGCAGAGATTAATTTAATCAAAGAAACGATAGCAAAACTTTCTTAACTATTCTTAATAAAACATAAAAACGCAAGCACCCTTAATTATCAGTAGTTTTGGGTGCTTTTAAAATTCTTTTGGCAATTTTTTATTTGAAAATGTTTTTATTAATCTATAAGATTACATTCTATAAAAGAAAGAGAGAGGGTTTATTTTATGAGTATGCTATGTTTTATGGGTATTTTTGGTGCTTCGTTAAAAGCGTTGTTTGATGGTACGAAAGTTTCAGATTCAAATAAACAACCGGCAGTCACCAAAGAAGAAACAAGTGCTGAAAATGAGGACGCATCTGTTTTTGACGAAGTTAAAAAAGAAGATGGTAAAAAAGGTATTGAGTATGATATAAATATGCCTTTTGAAGCGCTTGCAAGCGGAGAGTATACTTCAAAAACAAGTGAAAATGATAATGGAATTTATTTATCTATTTACAAAATTGACGAAGAAAATGAATTACTTACTCGTCACTTATTACGAGACAGAGATAAAGATGGCATATATGATTCGTACAGATATGAAAATGTCAATGAAAATGGTGACAGAGCTGTGTACGATGATCTTGATTTTGACGGAACCTTTGATAGAGTTTTAAATATGATACATGATAACGATGGGAATTTAATTATGAACGCAGTTGATAACGATGCTGATGGTGTAATTGACTTCTATGAACATAACTAAAATTTCCGATACATTAAAAGACTGCCTGATAATATCAGGCAGTCTTTTAATATTCTTATGAATTTTAAACTAAACCATTGCGGGTTTATTTTCCTGTTCAAGCTGGAGTGTCATAGTTGTAACATCGCATACGCTTGACGGTCCAAAGTATTGAATAGCTCCGGGGAAAATGTAACAATCATTCATTGCCCATTTTTCTCTGTGGCTTTCAAGAGCCTTAAACACCGGTCCGTCTAATTCAACAAGAGCTTTTTTAATAACGGGTTTCATTTCGCCATGGCGTTTTTCCATATTCATCATCATAGTAAGAGGAACTCCGCCTGCAACCCATTCGCTTGCGGGTTTTGTTGTGTTTTTAATTGATGATAAGTAGCCTGTTAAGCCCGATTGAATAAGTGCAAATGCATTATATCCTAATGAATAGCAGTAATCCGCATCAAAGTTAGACGGAGCTGCACATCTTCCTTCGTAACCGAAGAAATGAGCCTGATCGGAGAATTTGCCGTTATATTTTCCTTGTGCTTTCATTTCTTTTAATTTTACTTTAATCATTTCGATTAGTAATTTTTCTGTTTCAATTTTTGAAACCTGTACATTACCGTGCGGGTCTCTATCCATTAACAATTGTGCTTTTATTTGAGAAGGAAGGGAATTAAATAATTTTGCCGATTTTTCATCTAATTTGGATGTTATGATTTGATATTTTTCTTCTTGAGATGCGTTTTGATATCCTGCATCTTTTTCAAGTCCCGCAAGCAGGTCATTTAAAGAAGATATCATAACTTTCATTTCGGGAATAAATTCAATTAATCCCTCGGGAATTAAGGCTATACCAAAGTTTTTACCCATTTCTGCACGGCGGGCAATAATATCTGCCATATAGCTTACTATTTCATCAAGTGATTGCTTTTTAGCTTCAACTTCTTCTCCTATAAGAGTGATGTTTGGCTGAGTTTGAAGTGCTGCTTCAAGACAAACGTGAGATGCACTTCTTCCCATAAGTTTAATAAAATGCCAGTATTTTTTAGCGGAATTAGCATCTCTCTGGATGTTTCCGATAAGTTCGGCATAGGTTTTTGTTGCCGTATCAAAGCCGAACGATATTTCAATTTGGTCATTTTTAAGGTCGCCGTCTATTGTTTTCGGGCATCCTATAACGTTTATTCCCGTGTTATTTGCTTTCATCCATTCTGCTAACAGGCAGGCATTTGTATTTGAATCATCACCGCCGATTATAACAATTGCGCCAATGTTCAATTTTTTACAAACTTCTAAAGATTTTTTGAATTGTTCTTCGGTTTCAAGTTTTGTTCTGCCTGAACCAATGATATCAAATCCGCCTGTGTTGCGGTATTTATTCATAATTTCATCGGTTAATTCCATATATTTTCCGTCAATTATTCCGGACGGTCCGCCAAGAAAACCGAACAATTTATTATTCGGATTTGCTGATTTTAGAGCATCGTATAATCCTGCTATAACATTATGTCCGCCGGGAGCTTGTCCGCCTGAAAGAATAACACCTGCGTTAATGGTTGAAGCAGAAAGGTCAGCACCCTGAGAAGCAAATTTTGCAATGGGTTCGCCGTAAACATGCGGAAATAATGCCTTTATTTCTTCTTTATCTGCTACTGCTTCGGTTTTTTCTCCGAATGTAAGCTTAATATTATTTATACCGTTTGCAAGAGCACCTGCAAGTTTTGGCTTATAAGCCTGTCTTTCTTTTTGAAGAGGTGAAATTTCTCTCATACTATATTCTCCTTATACTTTTCTTTTATTATTGCATAAAAACTTTATTATTGAACTTTTATACTTTCATCCAGATATTTAATTAAAGGATAGATGAAGAACTCAATAATACGGCGTTTTCCGATTTTTATTTCGTTTGTTGTCGTCATACCCGTTTTAATGGTTTCTTCTTTTCCCTCTACCATAAGGGTTGTATTTAGTATTTTGATATAAACTTCATAAACCGGACCCATTTTTTCGTCTTCAATACTGTTTGGAGATATGCTTATAACTTCGCCGTTTAACAAACCGTACTTTTGGAAGTTAAACGTATCAATTTTAATTGAAACGGGCATATTGTTTTGAATGAAGCCTATGTCCTGATTTAAAACCTTGGCTTTGATTTTAAGTTTGGCATCTTTTGGTACAACTGACATTAATTTTTCGGCAGGTGTTACAACTCCGCCTATCGTATGTACGAAAATCTGACCTACATATCCGTCAACAGGGGATACAAGTATTTGTTTTTGTTTTTGTATTTGAACACGCTTATTTTTAATTGCGGTTAAAGATGCGCTTATTCTTTGCGCTTCGTGTGATAAAACCTTAACGTTTTCTGCTGTTTCATCATATTGTGCCGAGGGAAGAATATCTCTTACACTTTCCATTCTTCTTTGTTTATCCCTTGCGTATGATAATCTCGTTCTTACTTGTGCAAGCTGTTCATGGAGCATATGTTCTTCTTCATCCAGATTGTTAAGCTCGAGTCCCGGTTCATATTCTGCCGGAGAAACAATTGCAACCACCTGTCCTTTTTCAACGTAATCGCCCTCTTTAACTTTAACTTCGGTTACTACCCCCTTTTCAAGAGATTGAACGAGTTTTTCTTCGCCATCCGGTATTATTATACCCCGTGCGGTAATTACAACATCTACTTTGCCGAAATACATCCATAATGATGCAATAAGCATAAAAATAATTATTGTCCAAAAAACGGTTCTTCCGAGAGGATTAATAGGACTTTCCTCAATTTCCGCAAGAACGGGTTTAAATTCATGTGCATCATTTTCTTCTTTGAACAAGAAGAATTTTTTTATTTTGTCAAATACTTTTTTAAAAAAGTCTGCTGTTTTCATTATATTCTCCTAACCCGCCTGAGCCATAGAGAGATTTCTGTAATATCCCTCCTGTTTAATAAGTTCATCATGGGTTCCGACCTGAACAATTTTTCCGTCATCAAAACAGTATATTAAATCGCAATTTCTTATTGTTGAAAGTCTGTGTGCGATGATTATTGTCGTTCTGCCCTTTGTAATCATATTCAGATTTTCTTTAATTATTTTTTCGGATTCATAGTCTAGTGCCGAAGTTGCTTCGTCAAAAATCAGTATTTTAGGATTTGTAATAAGCGCTCTTGCAATTGCTATTCTTTGTTTTTGACCGCCTGAAAGACTTGAACCACGTTCACCTACCTCAGTATCGTATCCTTTTGGAAGTTTTGATATAAATTCATGTGCGCCTGCAACTCGTGCCATATTTACAATAAGTTCCATTGAAGCATTTGGACGGGGCAGAGCTATATTATCTCTAATTGTACCCGAGAAAAGATAATTTTCCTGTAAAACGACACCAATATTAGTTCTGAGCCATACGGGATTGATATTTCTTATATCAATTCCGTCAATATAAATTGTGCCCTCGGTTGTGTAATATAATCTCTGGATAAGCTTCGTCATAGTTGATTTTCCGCTTCCGCTTCTTCCGACAAAACCTATTCGCATACCGGGTTCAATATGAAAATTGATATGGTTTAAAACAAGAGGAGCGTCAACATTGTATCTGAATGATAAATTTTCAGCTTTTATGTCGCCTTTAACTTCGCTTAATGTAATTGCGTTGCCTGATTGCATTTCAAGAGGGCTGTTTAAGATATCTCCGATTCTGTCTACGGCTAATAGCGCCTGTTGGAATTCGTTCCATAAATTAACAAGTCTTAGCATCGGTGCGGAGAATTGACCCGCAAACATTTGAAACGCAATTAACTGACCGATTGTAAGCTTGTTTTCTATAACAAGCATTACGCCAAGGTACAGAATTGATATTGTCATTAATTTCTGGAATAAGCCTGATAAAGAACCCGTAAAATTACCCATAATAGCAAGATTAAAGCTTGATTTTAGGTATTGACCGAGCTTATCTTCCCATTTTCTAAACATTGAACCCTCAACAGCTAACGACTTAACTGTTTGAACGCCCGTTACGGATTCAACAAGATATGAATTTGACCTTGCTCCCATCTGGAACTTGTCTTCTAATCTTCTTCTGAGTTCCGGTGTAATAGAAAGATATAAGATAGCAGTCAGCGATACAAAACCAAGAGCTATAAGAGTTAATTTAACACTGTACATCAGCATTACAACCACAAATACAATCGAGAAGAACGAGTCTATTAAAACCGAAACGCATTTATTTGTAATAAATTCTCTAATCGTATCAAGTTCCCTAACCCTTGCTACAATGTTACCTACCTGTCTGTTTTCAAAATATACAAAATAGAGTCTGAATAAATGTCTGAACAGTTTTGCGCCCAGTTTGGCATCTATTTTATTGGTTGTATGTATAAAAATATAGTTTCTTGATAAGTTTAAAAGAAATTCAAATAAAGATACCGCTAAAAATGCAAACCCCAGAACATTTAGAGTTGAAATTGTTCTGTGTACAAGGACTTTATCAAGAATTACCTGAGTAAAAAGCGGAGTTACAAGTCCGAACAGTTGAATTACAAATGATCCCAGCAGGACATGCCCTATTATTGCTTTATATTTTAGAATTTCGTTAAAAAACCATTTAAAACCGAATTTGGCATCACTTACAGCCATCTTGTGTCTCAAGAGAATTATTTCGGGGTGAATTTTTTCTTGAAGTTCTGCTATATCAATGGATTGTGGTTGGCTTTCATAAGGAAGCAAGAATAAGGCTCTTTTCTCGTCCTCTTTAACCCCGAGAAGAATAGCGTAGCAGTCTTCTTCTTTCATTCTTATTATGGCGGGAATAGGGTATTTTGGAGCAATTTTTTCAATGGGAATGTTTTTTTGTTTTACCTTAAAACCTGCGTTTTTTGCAATTCTTACAAGTTCTTCAGGCGTGATATCAGTAGTTTCAATGCCGTATTCTCTTACGACATTTCTCATATCGATATCGGTTTTATTCATTTTGGCAACTATATCAAGTGCTACCAGCCCCGTATTCATCCTGTTTTTAATATTTTCTTCTTCCGTTATATTTTCTTTTTGGGTATTCTCTTCTTTTGCCATATTCAATCCTTAATAATATTAATATTCGGTTAAAGTTTTAATTCCTTTTACCATAGCGTCATAAGTAACAGATGTCTTAACCTTTTCAATTTCAGCTTCAAGCAGTTCAATTTTTGCATCATTCACTTCAATTGCGCTTATAAGTTGTTTATCTTTTAATCTTTTCTTTGAGGTGTTTTTATCCTTTAATTCGTTTACCATTTTTTCTGCAGAGTCGTTCTGTTCTTTTAGATAAATAAGATTATTTCTCATTGAACCGACTCTTGTCATCCACTCGCCAACAGCCTTATCTCTTTCTACCATTACTTGCTGAAGCTCAAGATCTGCTCTTTTTATATCAGAGTAGTTTTTTAAACCGTCAAAAATAGGCATTGATAGCGTACCGCCTATTGAGAAATTTGAAGGACCCATATCGCTATATACATCAGGGTAACTTGACGGGTCTGAGCCATACAAATAATATCTTGAATATGCTGTAACTTTGGGTAAATTCGTTCTTTTAACTACTTTTAATTCAAGTTGTTTCTTTTTAATTTCGGAATCATAATATTTCCATGTTACGGTTTTTGTATAATCCTTAACATCCATGGAATCATAACTTTCGGATGGAAAATCTTTTATTTTTAAATTATCAACATCGTATTCTTCACCTGTATAAAAAGCAAGCCAGCTTAACGATTCTGACATCATTTGTTTTAATTCCGATAATGTTTTTTTTGATTTTTCGTATTTAAAAATCCTGTCGTTTAAATCGGTTTTCGGTATCTGTTTTGCCTTATCCAGCCTTTTAAACATTTCCAGATTGCTTTCATTTAAGCTGTATATCTGATTGTTTAAGTCAAGCTGTTTTCTTGCAAGAAGAATTTTTGTGTATGTATCAATTAAAGTTAATTCAAGTTCCTGAAGAGCTTTTTCTTCTTTTAGCTTTTTGGATTCAACATCTTCTTTTGCTCTGTCAAGATTTCCTTTTCTGACCCCGAAATCAAAAACATTATAAGATAAGGTTATGCCTAAAACTGATTGGTATCTTGTATAAGGATTAATAAAAGCTTCTCCGATTGACATGACCGTAGTATCTTTTATATCCCTATAATTCTTTGTATATTCAGTCCCCATCATTAAACCGAGCTTCGGGAAGTATTCACTTCTTGCACTCATGATTCCGGTTTTTGCAATTTGTGTTTCAAGATTTGCAATCTTTAAGTCGTAAGCATGGTCTTTTGCTTTGGCAAAAATCTCATCAAAACTTATCCCCGAAACAAGTTTTTTATTTTTGATATCATCAGGCGGGTCGATAACGTCCTGTACGGCTAATGAATTTTGAATAAAAATAAACGGGATAAGCAATATATAAAATAAAAATTTTAATACTCTATTGTTCATCTTTTAAAATTCTAACATGAATTAAATTTTAAAACCTATGAATTAAAAAATATCACATTATCATTTACAAAACTAAATATTTAAATCCAAAATTTAATATTAAATTTTGTAAAGAAATAAAAAATATTGAGCAATTACTCAAAGTAAATATACTTTATATATATGTAAGACATAAATGA
>CADBOJ010000033.1 GCA_902796305.1 uncultured bacterium
GGGAGTAAAGTTTGGGCCCGGAGGGATTCGAACCCACGACCAAGGGATTATGAGTCCCCTGCGCTACCGCTGCGCCACAGGCCCGTGACGTCTTAGTTTATTAAATTTTCATTTTTTTGTCACCACCCTGTGTCTTGCGTTAGCTTGCGCTACCTACCTCTCCTCGGAAGATATTTAATCTTCCTCGTCGGCAGAGTGCCACAGGCCCGTGACGTCTTAGTTTATTAAATTTTCAACATTGTCACTGCCTTTGTGTCTTATTCCGATACAAGACTGCGACAATCCGAACTATTCAATTCTACCAGTTAAATATTTTTTTTCAAGTTGTTTTTTAAAACGATCACTGCTCATCATTTCTATATTTTATTAAGAAATATTAACTTATTTTTTAAAGATGGCAATTTTTTAAAATAAAAATTTTTTATATTAATGTAGGTTAGTTTAATTAAAATTAGTTAGTGGGGTTTTTATGAGCGTTTATTTGGGTGAAAACTACGGATGGTCAGATTCGACAACTTCTTCATACAGCCGTTCAAAGTATGCAAGTCAAAGTAACATAAGAAGAATGTCGGGAGATATTACGGCAGGCTACAGTTATGAAATAGAAAAAATAAAAAAATATGCCGATATGGGCAATATGGATAAAGCTATTGAAAAATACCATTCCTTATTTGATAAAGTAAAAGCAACGGCAAGTGACTACAATTACACATTGTCCGACAGTCAGGTAAAATCCATTCTGGATAACGCTTATTACAATATAACTAAAGAAGGTGTTACAGACGGTTTAACAAAAGGAACAGAAGATCCGTTTACAACAGGACTTATTCAAACAATTCTTCCGATAGCGGGATTTTTTACACATACAAATTCAAGAAATGAAATATTATCAAAATTAGATAAAGAAGAAGTGTCGAATGATGCTAGAGCTGCAGAAAATTGGGGAAGAGGTGTTGGCATAGCTGCCAATACGGCAATTCCTATTGTTGTCGGTTTATTAACCACTCATCCTGTGATAGGATTTACAGTAGGTGCTATTAATGCCGTATTGGCTGTCATTCAGAGTGTTGTTCATAATTCAAAAGATGCGGCTTAAATTTTTAGTAATAGAAAACACACATATATAACCCACAAAAAAGGATTGATTACAATAATCAATCCTTTTTAAATTGTTGTTGATTTGTATCTTCTTCCTTTTTAGTATCACTAGCAGTTTCTTCTTCTTTTTCAACCAGTTTTACTCTTGATAAATTTACATCTTTATAAAAATAATTTAATATCTGCCTTGCGCTAAAACCTTTATTTGCAAGGTTGTTTGCTCCATACTGACTCATCCCGACGCCGTGTCCGTTTTTTCTTATTCCCCAGTCAAAACTATCCACCGATTGAATAAAAGGCAGGTCATGATTCCATATTTTTCCTGCGGAAATTGTCTTTCCGCCCGATGAAGCATGATAATATGCGGGGATAATTTTATTGTTATATGTTAAAACTTCTCCTCTTGTGGATAAGACAGCGTGTGTCGTTTGAGGGGTTTCACTGCTTGCGCCTCCGTATGCCTGATCTGCAGGGGTGTCTTTAAGGTCAAAACCATGGGAGCCTCTTTTATTTATGTTTGCAATAGCATAGCTTCTTGCTGCTATTGCTTGAGCTTTGTGTGCTTCTATATTCCATTTGGACGGCATTTCGGCAGGAACTACCCCCATAATATATTCTTCAAGCGGAAGAGTATTTACAACGGTAAGTTTTCCGTTGAAGTTATAAATATACATATCCCCTCTGTACCATCTTCTTTTTGTTGCAAGAAAACCTTTGTTTTCAGGATTATGCATATAAATAGCATTTGTTGAACAATCGTAATATCTTCCCTTAACTTTTATTGCAATGGATTGACCGTATGCTTTAATTGAATAAGGCGTAAAAGATCGTGAAATAAAAAGAAGTTTGCCGGTGTTTGCATCTGAAAACTCGGCATTTTCAGAACTTCCGACATAAGTTTTTTTAACTCCCTCATGAAGCCCTATTCTTATAGCTTCGGCTTCTTGGGTAAAAGAACATAAAAGCACAGCAATAAAAAATAATTTTATTGCAGTTTTTAATAAGTTGTATTTTAAGTTCATTCTTTTCATTTTGATTGCCGAATTGTATATTTTATAAAAATGATAGCACAGTAATATAAACTTGTGTACATTGTATTAATTGCTGAATATTACAATGTAGTGCCGAAATATTTCCGCTAAAATGCTAAAAAACGGTGTATCATGCAAAAAAATAAACTTAACTTAAATAAAATAAATCAAGATATGCAAGAATTAAAAGTTCGTGAATATATTAATAAATACATTAAGGAGCTTCAAAGACATTTCGATATGTCAGATAAAAGAATGCGTGTAATTTTATACAGAATATACAAAGAAACAGGCCCGTTAAATTTTATTAAAACATTAATTAAAACAAGATTATCTATGCTAAAATCCAAATATAACAAATATTTTGCTTTTAATAAGGAGAGGTAATGATTCGGGTTAAAAGTTATCCAAACGGGATATACGGTGCTGTAACTTATCTTGTATATGATGATATTTCATTAGAGGGTGCTCTTATAGACTGTACTTCTTCGGTTAATGACATAGAAAAAGAAGTTAAAGCCGAAAATATAAAATTAAAATATATCCTGATAACTCATGGCCATTTTGACCATGTTTACTGTCTTTCAAAAATGAAAGAAAAATTTCCCGACACGCTTGTTATGATGAATAAAAGCGACATGCCTCTTTTAAATCAGGTTGAAGTGCAATGTGCAATGGCAGGAGTTGAAGAGGTAAAACTTCCTTGTATAGACGGTCTTTTAAGTGAAAACAGTAAAAATATTGCTCTCGGACAAAACAAGATAGAGATAATTGAAACAAAAGGGCATTCAAAGGGCGGAGTCTGCTATTTAATCGACAAATATCTTTTTTCGGGCGACACCTTGTTTAAAGATTCAATCGGAAGATGCGACCTTTTTGGCGGAGATTACAAAGAAATTGAAGACAGTATAAAAAATAAACTTTTTAAATTGGCTGATGATATTGAAGTTTACCCGGGACACGGGGATAAAACAACGATATCTTATGAAAAAAAATATAATTCATATTTCGGGTCAATGATTTAATTTTATAAAATCTCGTATAAAAAGTTGAAATTATAAAAATCTGTGATTAATTGTTCCACTTATCATATATAATTTAATGTAAAGAGTTTTTAAGGGAGTGAATATGGCTCAAAATGATGGAATAATAACTCAAATTATAGGTCCTGTTGTTGACGTAAAATTTGAAGAGGGTATATTGCCCGAAATTTATGATGCGCTTGAAATTTATAATGATGAGGGTGCAAAAACCACGGTTGAAGTACAACAACTTCTCGGTGAAAATACAGTTCGTGCCGTTGCAATGTCTTCTACCGACGGTCTAAAAAGAGGTATGAAAGTAATTAACACGGGAAGCCCGATTAAAGTTCCCGTAGGAAAAGGAATTTTAGGCAGGATTCTTAATGTATTAGGCGATCCTGTTGATAATCAGGGAGAAGTGGTATCGGAAGATAAGTTCCCTATTCACAGACCCAGCCCTAAATTAACTGAGCAAAATACAAATATTGAAATATTGGAAACGGGTATTAAGGTTATTGACCTTCTGATGCCTTATCAAAAAGGCGGAAAAATCGGTTTGTTCGGCGGTGCCGGAGTAGGTAAAACCGTACTTATTATGGAACTAATTCATAATATTGCAGCAGAACATGATGGCGTATCGGTGTTCGGCGGAGTAGGAGAACGTACTCGTGAAGGAAATGACCTTTATAACGAAATGAAAGAATCAGGAGTACTTGATAAAGTTGCTCTTATTTACGGTCAGATGAATGAACCTCCGGGAGCTCGTATGAGAGTTGGTCTTTCAACTCTAACCTGTGCGGAATACTTTAGAGATGTAACTCATCAGGACGTATTGTTATTTATTGATAATATATTCCGTTTTGTTCAGGCAGGTTCGGAAGTTTCGGCGCTTCTTGGCAGAATGCCGTCAGCGGTTGGTTACCAACCGACACTGGCACAGGAAGTTGGCGAACTTCAGGAAAGAATTACATCAACTAAAAACGGTTCAATTACATCAGTTCAAGCAGTTTATGTTCCTGCGGACGACTTAACAGACCCTGCTCCTGCAACAACATTTACTCACCTTGATGCATCAACCGTATTATCAAGAAATATTGCATCCTTGGGTATTTATCCTGCGGCAGACCCTCTTGAAAGTTCATCCCGCGCGCTTGATCCGAACGTAATCGGTGAAGAACACTATACTGTTGCAAAGAAAGTTCTTGAAATTCTTCAAAAATATAAAGATTTGCAGGATATTATTGCAATTTTAGGTATGGATGAATTATCGGAAGAAGATAAACTTGTTGTAAATCGTGCAAGAAAGATACAAAAATTCTTATCTCAACCGTTCTTCGTAGCTGAACAATTCTCGGGTGTTAAAGGAAAATATGTAAAACTCGAAGATTCCATAAAAGGATTCAGAGAAATTATCGAAGGTAAACACGATAATATTCCGGAACAAGCTTTCTATATGGTGGGAACAATTGAAGATGTTCTTGAAAAAGCAAAATCTCAAGAGCTTGTTGAGGCATAAAAATGACTGATAAATCTATTCACTTAAAAATAATTGCTCATGAAAATACCGTTCTTGAAAGCGATATCAGGGAATTGTATGTGCAGACTACAGGCGGAAGAATGGGTATAATGGCAGACCATATTCCTGTTGTATGCGCTCTTGATATTGGTGTTGCAAAAACAAAAAGCGACACGGAAACAAGACAAATATCGGTTATGGGCGGTATATTAAAATTCTCGGATAATAATGCCGTAATATTAACCGATAATGCTGAGCTTGATTGTAATATTGATGTTGCAAGAGCACGCCATGCCCGCCAGAGAGCAGAAGCAAGACTCAAGGCAAAAGATGATAATATTGATACAGTTAGGGCTCAAATTGCTTTATCAAAGGCGATTGCAAGAATAAATGCTCATGAAGCAAAATATGATTAAATTTACTAACTTAAACTAAAAAGACTGCGGAATAAACCCCGCAGTCTTTTTTTATTGATTAATGTAAAACATGTTTTATTACGGATGAGAGTTTATGTTTTTTTGATTTTTTTTCAATCGGGTCGACAGTTAAAAGTAACATGGCCGCTTCATCAGATATATTATTTTTAAGCCAGGCATCATATATTCTGTCATAATTCATATTAACTTTTGCATTTGCTAAAGCTACCGCTGTTTTTGCATCCGGCAAACCTTTAACAATCTCGTCATTATCTCTGCTATTATATATTGAATAATAGCCGTTATTTTCTCCTACGTTAAGCGTATCGTTTTTGGCGGCATCAACAATTAATTTTTTTGTTTCAACAAGTTCAGCCTGGCTTTCTGCATTATTAAGCAGTTTTGTTGCGGTCTGCGTATATAATTTCCCAAAATTTACACTGCTGTTTACACTACTGATTTTCATTTGTACTCCTTTTTTGTTTTCTATACAAAATACAAAACAAATGAATATAAAAAATTGCCCTAACTTAAAAAATTATTCATCAATATAAATTTCGGACATGCTATGAATTAAGCCGTTAATTTTAGTCGGATAAATGTTTTTTACTTTTTTTCTGACAGCACTAATATTTAATGGCGCATACAAATAAATAAGCGGATTTTCGTCTGCAATAATTTCCTGATATCTGTCATAAATTTCTTTTCTTTTTTTGAAATTAAGTTCAAGTGCTCCGTTGTTAAATATTTTTTCCAATTCTTTTTCAAACGGTAAAATCTTATCTGAGGATTTTAAGTCATTTGATGTTCTTTTGTTAAAAATGTGTAATGCACCGTTCGGTGTCCAGACATTGTATCCCGAGTTCGGTTCATTGATATTTGAAGTAAATGCAAGAATAATACAATCAAAATCGACACTTGTTAAAGTTTTATCTATAAGACTGTTAAATTCTATGGGTTTAAAATTAACTTTTATACCTATTTGCTCTAAATCCTGCTTAATGGAAACTCCTGCAGCCTCTCTTTGAGTATTACCGGCATTAGTCAGAAGTTCAAGTTCGACTTTATTACCGTATTTATCATATAAAATTTTATTTTTTATTCTAAACCCGCTTTTTTCAAGTAATTTTAATGCATAGTTAACATCTTTTTTATGACCTTTTGCTATTTTTTCATTTAAAAATAAGCTTCCTATGGGTTCAGCGCTATACAGCGGCTGCGCCATTCCCGAAAATACGTTTAAAATTAAATCATCTCTATCTATTGCCCAGTCTATTGCACTTCTAAAGTTTTTATCCTGAATCCATCTTTGTTTTACGGGATTTACATAATATTTTCCGTCTTTATTTTTTCTGTTATTCAAATTAAAAATTATAAAAGTCGTATTTGTGCTTGCACCGAGATTATAGAGTTCAAAATCCGAGCGTTTTTTAAGTTCTCTGTATCTGCCGACAAGTGAACCGTTTACGTTTAATGTATCCGTCATTCCCGCTTCAAACTTAAGAGTTTGATTGTTCATATCATCAACAATCAAAATAATCCATTTGTCTATGTACGGAAGTTTTTTTAAATTTTGATTTATAAAATAATAATCAGGGTTTTTAACAAATACCAATCTCTGCCCCGGTAAATATTCACTTAATTTAAATGCTCCCGAATAAACTATACTTTCGGGTTTTGTATCAACACTCTGAAAAGTAAGAAAATATTCTCTTCCTTTTTTAGTAACCTTGTTAAAAACATGCTTCGGTAAAATCGGGTTTGATAAATTTCTTAAAAACGGCGCAAACGGTTTCGGGGTTATAAATTTAACGGTGTAATCATCAATTTTGTGAATTTCGGGTAATTTACCGTCGATTAGCATGGCATCTCTTGCAGAACCATCACCCATTCCCGCAAAAATGACATCCTTATATGTAAAATAAACATCATCCGCCGTAATCGGTTTTCCGTCAGACCATTTAATTCCATGACGAAGATGAATAATATATGTTTTATTATCCGGCATAATTTCAAAGTTTTTTGCAAGAAAAGGTACAACTTCACCCGTTGTCGGATTTGTTTGAGTAAGCCCGTCATACATAATACCCGATAATTCGGCACTTGTAGCATCCGTAGCATTATAAGGATTAAAGGTTTTCGGTTCTCCGATAGTACTTGTTATAAAACTTCCCCCGAACTTACCCTCGGGTAGTTGAGATTGCATATAGTCTATACCATGGTAAGTTATATTTTTCGGCATGGGAATATTATCAGTAATTCCTTTCAGAGGAGAAATATCCGAATTTTCAATAACATCATATCCCGTATCTTTTTTGAATATATGTAAAA
Source organism: uncultured bacterium (assembly GCA_902796305.1). Lineage (GTDB taxonomy): Bacteria > Cyanobacteriota > Vampirovibrionia > Gastranaerophilales > Gastranaerophilaceae > RUG14156. The sequence continues at coordinate 7,415 of CADBOJ010000033.1, forward strand.
ATGCAAATATTAATAAAATTAAAACTAAAAATATTATTAAGAATTTGTAAGTATTTTTTTTCATAATATTGATTTTAACATAATTTAATGATATAAAAAGCTAAATAAGAGTTATTTTTCTAAAGGGTATTTAACAACACAATATGCGAATAATGGTTACAGGTTCTACGGGTTTATTAGGAAAATCTCTTTGCCCGATGTTGGAGAAAGAAGGATTTCAATTTTGGCCCTGTAATTCTAAAATTTTTGATGTAACTAACACAAAAATGGTTAATGAAATCATGGATAAAATTTCACTTGATTTCATTATTCACCTTGCAGCTTTTACAAATATTGATTTAGCGGAAGATGACCCCGAGCATGCTTATGATGTTAATGTAGCAGGTACAAGAAATATTGCAAAAATTGCAAAAAAACATGATATTCCTATCCTTTATGTAAGCACCGATAATGTTTTTGACGGAAAATCCGATAAACCCTACAAGACAACCGATGCAACAAACCCGATTAATGTTTACGGGAAAACAAAGCTTCAGGGTGAAAGAGAAATAATTAAAGCTACAAAAAAATTCTATATTTTAAGGACATCATGGCTATATGGAGCAGGCGGATATGTTGATGCCATGCTTACTTTTTCAAATTTCAGAAAAGAAATTTCCGTCGTAAACGACCAAATAGGTTGCCCGACTTGCGCTGATGATGTATCCAGAAAAATAATAGAAATAATCAAAAACGCAAGCCCGTACGGTATATATCATGTAAGTTCTTCGGGAAGCGTTTCATGGGCTGATTTTACAAAGAAAATTTTTGAAATTAAAAAAAGAAACGTTTCCGTAACACCGATTGACAAAAGTGATTTTCCAAGACCTGCTCTAAGACCGAAATATTGCGTGTTGGACAGCGGAGATGTACTTCCTGATTGGGAAAGTTCGCTTGAAAAATATTTAACCGCTAAAAAATAATTGCCACTCAGTATCTGTTTATTATATAATTACTAATATTGTTAAGACTTTTCGAGAGGTGTTTTTATGCATGGAATAATTTTAGCAGGGGGTTCCGGCTCAAGATTGTGGCCGTTATCAAGAGAGTTGTATCCAAAACAACTGCTTAAGCTTAATTCCAATAAGAGCTTGCTTGAACGCACTTTTGAAAGGTTAATGAGTATTATTGATATAGATAATATTATCGCCGTTACAAATACAAAGCATTTTAGCGATGTAAAAATGCAGTTAAGAGAATATTCTAACGATGTCAGAATTTTAGCCGAACCTGTTGCAAAAAACACTGCTCCCGCTATATCTATTGCAACAAAATTTCTTCTTGACTGCGGTCATGATGATATCATCCTTGTTGTTCCGTCAGACCATATGATACAGGACAATGACGGTTTCAAAAAAACCATTGATGAAGCCCAAAAATTAGCAAAATTAGGCTATATTGTAGCTCTGGGTGTCAAACCATATAATGCGGGTACAGGTTTTGGTTATATTAAAACAAAAGAAAAATTGGAAACAGGGTATAAAGTTGAAACCTTTAAGGAAAAACCTGATGAAAATACGGCTTTAGAATATTTCAACAGTGAAAACTGCTATTGGAATGCAGGTATATTTGTTTTTAAGGCATCTGTTTATATGGATACGCTTAAGAAATACGCTCCGGAGATATATGATGTAACTCAAAATTTCAATTTTAAAGTCAAAGAAGACATTGATTATATGACATTTGACAAGTATCCTTTTATTTCGGTTGATTATGCCATTATGGAGCATGCCGATAATCTTGCAATGGTTGAAATGCAGTGCGATTGGGATGACCTTGGTTCTTGGGATGCGGTATACAGAATTAACAAGAAAGATGAAAACAACAATGTAAAACTTGGTAATATCATTGAAAAAGACTGCAAAAATTCAATGCTCTATTCTTCAGAAAGACTTCTTGTCGGAGTAGGTTTGAAAGACGTCATAATAGTAGAAACTTCGGATGCCATTCTTGCCTGCGATAAGAATAATACTCAGGGTGTAAAAGAAGTTTTTGAAACTCTGAAAGAAACAAAAAACGATACTCACAGAATTCATACAACCGTATACCGCCCGTGGGGATATTATACCGTTTTAAATCACGGGGACGGATACTTAACAAAAATGATATGCGTTTCAAGAAAAGGGCAGTTGAGTCTGCAATCGCACAATCATCGCTCGGAGCACTGGGTTGTATTATCAGGGGTTGCAAGAGTAACGCTTGAAGATAAAGTATTTATGCTTAAAGCGGGTTCTTCAATAGATATTCCAGTAAAAGCAATTCACTCTCTTGCCAATCCTTACGATAGCGAATTAAAAATTATAGAAGTTCAAAAAGGCGATAAGCTTGTTGAAGAAGATATTGTAAGATATAAAGATATATACGGAAGAGTAAAGTAACTTATTCTCTTTCGATAAATTTTTTAATATACAAAATAACATCATCTATTTCGTAGGGTTTTGGGATATATAAATCCGCACCCGATTTTAGAATTTCTTTTTTATTCAAATATGAAGAAGAAAATATTAGTTTGATATTGTCTTTTGAAACTTTTTTTGCTATTTCAAGTCCGATACTTTTATCCTTATTTCCCCAGTCAACAAGAACAACCGAGGGCTTAAATGTTTTATAATTTATTTCAAATTCTTCACTGCTAAAAACAAGTTCCGCTTCTATATTGTTCAGCTGGCAGACATTTTTTAAAAGACAGGCAAGGGCTTCATCCGGTTCATAAATTAAAATTTTGTTATTTTTCTTTTTTGCATCAACACTGCCTTTTAATCGAACTCTATCTATTATATAAGTGGAATTTTTTGATTTATCGCATAATTTTATTAATTCGTTTAGACTGTTTAATACTTCCCTAAAGTTTCCCGTTGCTTCATCCGCTTCAAAAGAAGCAACCGAAAGGTGCATCAGGCTTTCTTTTTCTTCATTTGTATCATCTCCCGACTGCATTGTAAAATTATTTTCAAATTCATCGGCAGAATAAAATTTACTTAAAATATTATCGAATGCAAATGCCAAAAATGATGCTGTTTTTTCGGCTTTAATAGAGTTTGTTATAATTATGAATTCATCTTCCGAAATATGTCCGAGATAATCTTCTTTTGACAGCGTAGTATTTATTATGGCGCCGAGTGTTTGTATTACCTTTTCTCCCGCTATTTCACCGTGAGTTTTTATATATGTATTAATTCCTCTTATTTTAATTAAAAGATATGATATTTGAGATAAGCTGTCTGAGTTTAACAAACTCTTTTTAATTGCTTTTATTGTTATACTTTTATTTGCAATTCTTGTGACCGGATTAATTTGCCCTTCAATATATCTCCTGAAACTTGCCTTAAGGCGTGCTTGAAATTCCTGTTTTGAAATTTCTTCACCGATAAAATCATCCGCTCCGGCTTCAAAAGATGCAATTCTATCATCCATATCACTTGATTTAGATACGGCAATAATTATCGGGCGGAAATTATATGTTAAAATTCTGATTTTTTTAATAAATTCCGAGAGTTTTTCTTTTATTGTGTCCGAAATAATTATAAATTCAACTTCGTCGTTTTGCATAACCGAAAGTGCATCAGATAAATTACTTGCAATAACGGGTTCCTGTTCAAGCGCTTCGACTATTTTTTTAAATTTTACTGATAGCTCTTTCCTGTTTGAAATTATTAAAACTCTTAATTTATACAAAATTATACTCCTATATTTTTTGTCATGGTTTCCACTTCAAACACGGGAAGATAAATATTAAACGTACAATACTTATCTTTTTCGCTTGAGAGAATTTGAATTTTCCCTTTCATTGATTCAACAAGACTTTTTGCAATATACAGCCCGAGTCCGCTTCCTTGAGTTGTTGAAGAAATATAAGACGATACTCTGTAAAATTTTTCAAATATTTTTTCATAATTACTTTCTTCAATATAGTTTCCGTAATTTGTTATTGAAAAAACATTATATTCATTATTATTATAAGTTTTAATATCAATTATATTTGAATTTACCGAATATTTTACGGCATTATCAAGAATATTTAATAAAATCTGCTGAGTTTTGTCATTGTCTGAAAGTATAAAAAGTTCGTTCTTTGATTTTTCAAAATTAAATTTATAGTCTTTATGCGCCATTTGAATAACATTTATACAGGATTGCATAATATTGTTTACATTAATTTTTGTAAGAACTAGATTATTTGAATTTGAATCTATCTTTGCAACATTTAAAACATTTTCAACAAGATTAATCAGTCTTTGGGACTGATTTAGAATTATTCCCGTAAATTCTTTTTTCTTTTCTTCCGATAATTTATCCCAGCTGTTCAGCATAGTCTGAGAAAAGCCTTTAATACTTGTTAAAGGTGTTCTTATTTCATGCGACAAAGTAGAGATAAATTCTTCTTTTATATTGTTTTCCATAAATATTATTATAACTTCTTTTAATTTAATTCTTCAAGATAAGGTTTAATTATATTTATAATCTCGTTATATCTTTCCCTTTTTTCAAGATATAAGTATCCGATTAAGGTTTCAAAAGATGTTGCAAGAGAATGTATTGCGGGATTACTTTTCTTATTTATTGAAATTTTTAAATTTCTGCCCCTTTTTTGAATATTTAATTCGTCTTCCGTTAAGTTGCCGATTATTTTATTAATAATTTCCGCTTGAAATTTTGCACATACATATTTTGTTGTGAGTTTATGCATCTTTTCCTGAATTTCGGTTTTATTAATTACAAGCTCTCTGATAAATATTTCCCAGACGGCATCACCTATATATGCATAATGTTTTAAATTATATTTCATAAATAAATAGTAACAAAAAACTTAATATTTTAGCAATTTTTTTCTCTTATTTGACTTTTATAAAATGTAAGGTAAGTGGTTTTTTAATGTCTGAAAGTATTAACAACATTCAAAACGATAAATTTTTCAGCGACCTTGTGGGTAGTATGGGTACTTCTGCTGTTATAACGGGCGGTTTCGGGTCTGTTGCCGCAATAAAGTCTGCAAGAGCAGCAAAGAAAGTATTAAAGACGCAAAGCGCCTCTGAGATCATAAAAGAATTTATTAAGAAAAACAATGCAAATGCCGATTCTTTTACAAAAAGTATTGCAATGGCAAAAAATTATGAAAAATATCGTGATGCGCTAAAATCGGCAAGTAAGGCTCAAAAAGCACTTAATAAAATGAAAAACGGAAAACCGACTATATTCCAGAGACTTTTAAATATTGGAAAAAGTTCGGATAATATAGTAAAGAAATATACCGCACGAAACGCAGAAGCTTCAAAAGTTCTAAATGACTTTACAGCCAAGCTTAAAAACGGTGAAGAAATTCTCGGAACAAAGGTTGTTGGCAGAAAAGAAGTCAGCTTAAATGTTCTGGATAAAAGTTTGAGTCAAAATCTTAAAGGTCAGTTTAAAGACGTAATGTTTAATCCTATGAACCTTCTGTATGCTGCAAGTACAATATTTATGAGAATTAAAGATGAAGCAATACCTGTTTTTAAAGAAAAAGGCACGGCGGAAGGTATAAAACAAGTCGGAATATCAACAGCAAAGTCACTCGCTGATGTTACATCAAACCTCGGTTTTTCATTATTATTCAGAACACTCGGTACAAGAATAGGTGCATTGATTACTCCCGTTGCTCCGGCAGCGGCTTCAATCGGCGGATTGATTGGTGATATGTTCGGAACATTTGTTTCAAATAAAATTATTACAAAAGCATTCGGAGAAGATAAGCCAAAGGCAAATATTACCGAAAAGAAAGAAAACAATCAAAAAGAAACTATTGATACATTAAAAGCTCCGAATCTTAAAACGTTTAAAGGGCATTCTTACAGAAGAAATCCAAACAATGAAAAAATCAAGAAAGCATTGTATGTTTAAGGCTATATAAGAACCGATTCAAGCGCTTTTAAATTTTCATAGGCAACACCGGCTTCGGATAATTCTTCCGCAGATATACCAAATAAGCTTATAATATCAACAGCTTTTTTAAAATCCGACATTTCGCCTCTTTTACTTGTTCTTGTTTTGTTAACCAGTCTGAATATATCGCTAACCGCTTCTTCTCTTGTCATAAAGTTTGTTGAATTAAAGTTTGTCTTATAAAGAGTTCTTTTCTTACATTTTCCCATAGGATTATTTTGCTATATTTTTTTTTGCTTGTAAATAAATTATGTAAGAATGTAAAAATTTATTTTAAATTTGACAATTTTTTTTGTTTATCACTTTTATTACATTGTAATAAAAAAAAAAAAATATGATTAAAATAAATACTTTTAAAAACGATAGCCGCAAAACAAACGGATTGGCAAATATTTCGTCTTTTTACAATAAAACAAATGCAATAAGAGGCAATGTATTGCCTGCAAGGCAATATTTTAATTTAAAACCCTTGCAAAAAGATACTTTTACTTTTACGGGAAATATTGATAAAAACAAAAAGCGTGAGCTTGTAAGAGCCTTTATGATGGTTGATAACAAGGATGCCTGTCAAAAGGTAAGTGAAAACGCTCAAGAAGCAGCATCTGATTTATATAAATTCCTGCGTACCAGCTTGAGTGACCTTATTGCGACAAGCGACCATCCGGATAGACCCATAGAGCATATCAAAGTAAGAACTAAAACGCCTGAAAGCATAAGAGAAAAAACGGCAAACATTCTTGCCGACAGAATATTAAGCAAAGAAGAAGCATTTAACCTCTGCGACAGTGAAGATATAAAAAATAACATCAGAGATATTGTCGGTGCGCGTATAGTATTAAAAAATCCGAATCATCCAAATGCTAAAGATATAATTGCAAGGCTTGCGGAAGATGTTGGAAACAGTAAAAAAGACCGCTTCTTAAAAATCGAAAAAATTGAATGCTATGAACAGGACAAAAATCTTGCTTATTTTGATGACTCGGTTTTAAAAAAATTAGAAAATGCAGAAAACAGCCACGAAAATCAAGGTGAAAAAATAAGCATAGTTCATAACAATAAAAAAACGGGTTATGTTGCGGTGCATATCGATTTGGATATGTCTAATCCCAATAAATATACATTAAACCAAAACGGATATTTCGGTGAAATACAACTGGTTGGAAGGGATGTTTCCGAATTAAAAGAAGTTGAAGATTTATGCTATAAATTAAAAGGTGACAACGATATTAAAGGTGGAAATATTGCATATAAGCCTTTTTCTAAATATTTTACACATTATTACCACAGCAGTCCCAATGTTGAACAATATTTTACGGAATATACCTCAAAGGCTTACGCTATACAAAGAAAAAAAGAACCTGAATACAAACAGCAGGGTAAAAAAGAAAAATTCCCAACGATTGCGGAATGCGGATTAACCGGTAAAGTTCCCAAGGAATTGGATTTTAACAGGTTGAATGCAATAAAATTATACTGCGATAAGATGTATGAATTTACAAAAAATATAGATTAATTCTTTTTATGCTATATTAATCCTATAAGAGAAATTTTATTGGAGGAAATATGACAAATTCTACTGTTGAAATTATAGCAAAGCTTGAAAATTGCGATACTTTTGAAAAACTTTCTAGAGATGCCGTTGAAGATATTAAAAATCGTGCAGGCAAAGAAGGTCAGTTTTTAAACTGGATTGAAAAATTAGCAAATATCCAGCTTCAAAATCTTGATAATATGGCTGATATGGTTAGCAAGGCAAAAGGAAATAAATATACTGACCTTGCTATATTGGGTATAGGCGGATCTCGCCATACAACCGAAAATATAACAAAACTTTTAGGAATAGAAAAAAGGGTTCATTTCTTTTCTTCAGTTGAACCTATGAGTTTTGAAAGATTTATTAAAGATTTGGATTTAGATAAAACTTTATTTTTGGTAGTTTCAAAATCAGGTACAACATTAGAAACAACTGTTGGCTATCAAAAAACAAAAGCAGTGCTTGAAAAACATCTTGGAACAAACGATACATCGGAACATTTTGTAGCCATGACCGATAAAAATTCCGAAAAATCGGCACTTAGAAGAATTGTTGATGCGGGAGAAATCAAATTGTCAGGATTTGTTCATGACGATGTAGGCGGAAGATTTTCTATTTTTGATGATGCTACAATATTTACTCTTTTATTCCTTGGCATTTCAAAAGAAGAAATAAAAACCATGCTGAATGCTTCACTTGATGCACAAAAAGAATTTTTAAATTCCGATTACACCAAAAATGAAGCGTTAAAACTTGCAAAATTTAACATTCACGCAAAAAAACAAGGAAAAAATAAACATTATATTGAATATTTCGGAGATGAATTCTTCGGAACAACATTATGGGAAAAACAGTTAAAAAATGAATCTTTAAAAGCTGCTATTTCAACAGATACAAATGTTGGTCCGGGATACCTTCACTATAATGCGGAAGCTGATTTAGATATTAACAACAAGGACTCGTTCTTCACTTTTGTATACGTTAAATCAAATGATAAAACAATGAATGCGGTTATGGAAGGCGTTATAACAGCATATAGTGCACAACATCCCGTATCAAAAATTATTCTTGATGATTTATCAATGAAATCAATTGCAAGATTTATTGAATTAAAGCATTTTGAAACTTTATATACAGGTTGGATTTTAAGAGCTTTAAATAATGACATTACATCTCAAAATGAAGCATTAAAAGAAGTTCTTCAGCCGAATGTTGAAAAATACAAAAAAGAAGTTAAAAAAGCTCTTGCAAACTAAAAGAATTATTTTTAAAAAAACCATGTAGACAAAAAAATAAAAATAGGTTATATTATTTAATGCAAATAAAATGAGGTCTGATATGCAAGAATTATTTAAGACATTAATTGATTTTATTCGACGTATAAGCTCTTTTGGTAATAAAGGGCTGGTTTTCGTACCTGTTAAAAAAGATTAATTCTTTTAAGAAAGTTTAGAAAAAAAGCCTTTTATTAAAATAAAAGGCTTTTTTATTGGCTAATTAAATTGTAAATAAAGATAAATATTTTTGATTTATTTGGCAATTATTTATATTTAAGATTTTTAAAAAGAAAGTAGGTATAAAATTATGAATTATAAAAACAATATTCAAATAAACCGACAAAGCCAAAAACTTATGAATTTAGCGTGGGGACTATAATAAGTTGAAAGGTTAATATGTCAATAACAAGCATTAGCAATAAAATTTTAACATATACACTATCGGGACTCGGGAACAATACGGACAGTATCATTCCCCTTATGGCAAAAGATGCCGTTTCTAATTTTGCGATAGTGGATACATACAGAAAAAACGGTACATCACATGATGTTAGAGAAAAGGCAATTGAAGAATTCGGAACGGGTGCGATATGGGCTTTAGGTATACCCGTACTCAAGGGAATACTTAATAAAACCTTATATCCGCTTTTTAACTTAAACCCGAAATTAGATTTAAGAATATTAAACAATAAAGAAACTTTAGATACCGTTAAAGAATCTTTAAATTCGAATACTTCCGAGTATTTGGCATCTCAAAAAGATATAATCAATTCTCTTGGCGATAAAGGAAAACTGTTAAATAAAATTAGTCTTCCGTTCACAAATAAACAACTTTATAAAGCAGCTTTTATAACAAAATTTGCGGTTTCAACAGCTCTTGCAGCACTTGCATTAAATAAGGTTATTAAATATAAACAAAAAACAACCGAGAAAAAAATTGAAAAAGACTATTATAAAAACAATGCTTCAAGAATACTTTTAAACGGCAGTATAAAAAAACATAACCCTTATAACAAAAAAAATAATGATATTTCTTTTAAATCTTCTAAATTAGCTTCTATTATGTTTAATCCGATGAAAAACACTGCAATTTTAGATGGTGTTATTGCAACAACAAGATTAAAAGACGGAAGAAAAGGTGAAAGAAAAGAAATTGCTCTTAAAGAACTATTTCAAATTTTCTTTATTTACTGCATAGCAAAACCTGTTCAAAATGTATTTGAAGCAATAGGCAACAAATTTAATACACCTATAGAAGCGGATGCAAAAGTAATTTTTGATAAAAACGTAAAAGAAAATCTTGAAAATTCAAAAGATATAATACAATCTTTAAAAAATTCCAAGAATTTAACAAAAGATGTTTTAAGTCTTGATCCTAAAAGTTCAATTGCAAAATTACTTGAACAAAACGGTTTGATAAACCTGATTAAGGATAAAAATAAGAATATTTTAGCTATTGATAATTTTAAATATATTGATGAAGAAAAGGTTAAAGATTCTCTTAATGCTTTTGAAAAATTATCGAATAATATATCGGGTATTAGAAAAATTAAAGCTTATAAAGCACTTGCGGTTCTTGGAAATGTTGCTATTGCAGTATGGGCGATGGGAGTATTACAGCCAAAATTGAATATTTGGATGAGAAAGAAATTAAACAATGGCGATAATTCTAATCCTGCAATAAAAGAAAAGGAAAAAACAATGGGAGTTAATGCTTTATATCCTTTAAATCCCTTAAAAAATCATAAAGCCTAAATTTCTATAAATAATTTTCTTCCTACAATGTTAGGTTTTCCGTTATAGTATCCCGCAAAATACCCGCCCGAAACAGGCTGATTTTTGCCGTAACCGGAACCCGTACCGTAAGTTGTGGTTAAAAAAGGGCTTTCGTTTTCATTGTTTCCAAAAGGATTATATGATTTAACCTGCGTTCTTGCAACTGCAGGAGTAGATGAGGTTGAACTTAAAGATTTTGTAATCATTGATACTAAATTTGAGAGCATATTTTAATCCTTTTGTTTTTATTTAATGAAATTTTTAAATCAGTCAAATAAATTTTATCACTTTTTTTAATAATTTAATCAGATAATTATATTAAAGTTTTAATAAATATTAAATTTTTTTTCAAATTTAAAATGTTATGGTAAAATTAAATTATCTAAATGACTTTTATCATTTTTTATATATAAATAAAAATTTAATATAAATGTTAACAGTCTTTAATCTGTAGTTAGATTATAAGAGGGACAGAACAATTAATATTTTATTATATTCAATTATAGCAATTTTAATCGTGGCGGTTACCGTTACGACAATGCTATTTGTTCGGCAAAAAGCCAAGGTTGAGGTTTTAGAACAAAACGAACAAAAATACAAAGAAGATTTCAAAGAAAAAGAAGCATTCTTAAAAAAAGAAGCCCTTATTTCGGCAAAAGAACAGCTTCATCAGGAGCGTGCCGATTTTGACGAAACCATAAGGGAAAAGAAAGCCGAGTTTGAAAAAATCAGAATAGAACTTGGCAAAAAAGAAAATGAAATTCAGGAGCAAAGACAATCCGTTGCGGATAAACTTGCAAATTTAGATAAAAAGGAAGCTGCTCTTGAGCAAAAAGAAGACTATCTGGCTGAAACGATAGCCAAACAAATAACAGAGCTTGAAAGAGTTGCTCAAATGTCAAGAGAAGAAGCAAAAGCCACTCTTTTAAATCAATTAAAAGATGAGCTTGCTTCGGAGCAAATTCAATTAATCAGAGAATATGAAATAAAAACAAAGGAAACGGCAGAAGAACAGGCAAGAGAAATCCTGAGTGCCACAATGCAAAAATGCGCAATTGAACAGGTTATCGAAACCAGTGTTTCCGTTGTTTCTCTTCCGTCCGATGAAATGAAAGGAAGAATAATCGGAAGGGAAGGTAGAAATATCAGAACTCTTGAAACACTTACAGGAGTTGATTTAATTATTGATGATACACCTGAAGCTGTTGTATTATCTTCATTTGACCCTATAAGAAGAGAAATTGCAAAAATAACAATTGAAAAACTTATTCAAGACGGCAGAATACACCCTGTCAGAATTGAAGAAGTATATGAAAAATCGGTTAAAGAAATCGAAAATAAAATTAAACAGGAAGGTGAACGGGCTGCCGTTGACCTTGGAATTATGAACCTTAACAAAGAGCTTTCAAAAACACTTGGACGCTTATATTATAGAA
>CADBOJ010000034.1 GCA_902796305.1 uncultured bacterium
AAAAATTATTACAATAAAAAATCTTTTCATAATTTGATTTTAACGATTTTATTAAAAAATTCAACCCGAAGATTGAGGATTTTTTAAAATATTCCTTGTAGTATATCATTAAAGGGGAGATACTTTGAAACAGATATTATCACTTTTTATACCGTTATTTTTGATAATTGCTCTTGCAGTTAATCAAATGCTTCCTGCAGATGCCGCTAAAAAAGCGGTTAAAAAGAAAGGCGTCAGTCAGGAGGTTTTAACGGAATACACTGAAAATATTGATGCTCTCACCAAAAAAATATATGAAAGAGAATTATATACCCCTGAAGACGCTAAAAATTTGATAGAATTAAAATTAAAGCTTGATGAATTGATGGATTCGCTTCCCGAAGCAAGTTTTGCACCTTTATATTTTAAGATAGGAAATATTTTCCGTCTGAGAGGCGACAAGGAAGATGCTGTTATTTGTTATCAAACAATACTTGAAAACTTTTATGATACGGCATACGGCCCTAAATCAAGAGATATTTTAACCGATATGGGTGTCGAAATTAAACTTCCCGTTAAAGAAGATGAAGATTCGGGTGAAGAAATATAGTTTGTCAAAAACTAATGTTATAGTAGAATATTTTTAGTAAGTTTTACTATACCCGCTAAGAGTTAAAAAATTAAAATGGTAGCTCCATACAGTCAAACAGTTCAAAATACAGCTAAATGTCCCCATGGCTTTCCTGTTGGCACATGTCCTATTTGTTCAGGTATGGGCGGGGGAATGAAATCAAAAGACAGAGATAAGCCGAGAAAAGCCGGTGAAATGAGCTATAACGAATGCCTTGCCGAATGGCATAAAATGCAGGCAAAAAAAGAAGCCTCTAAACAAGCAAAATTACAAGCCGAGCAGGCAAGAATTGAAAATTTAAAGCAAAATGCTCTTCAAAGTAAAATCCTTGCGGGATTAGATAAAATTCAAAAAACATTTGATAAAATTTCGCAAAATATAAATAATTTATCCAATGTTATAAAAGCACCCGTAAAATTTGTTATAAATTCCGTTATTAAGCCTGTTTTAAATTTTGTTTCAAATACAATTACAGGCGCAACAAAAAATATTCAGGCGTTTTTTAACAATGCGTCTAATTTTATAAACTCCGTTACAGAAAAACTTGCTATGGTTTTCGGGGAAATAAAAAACTTTAAAGACAGCCAATTATTAAATAAAACAAAAAAAGCACTAAAAACCATTCTTTCTCTATTTACCGAAGAAGAGGAAGAAGAAGCGGGCGAAGAAGCCGAAAAATTAAAAGCAAGAGAAATAAAAAAGGTTTTAAAAGGTATTTTCAGAATAAGAAATACCTCTAAGAAAGAACAAGATGACGAAGATAAAACCGATTGAAAGATATAAACTGCAAACCAAAAGGTATGCACCGACATACGATACTACTAAAGCAAATAAAGAAAATATTGCAAAAAATAACCTTAAGGGACTGTTATTAAATACATACATTAAAGATAAATCCGAAAATCAGGAAAATTTCAGCGATTTTAATGAAATATCTTCAAGACTTCTAATCCCCGAAAACTATAAAAAACCCGTTAAACAGGAAAGAGAAAAGACGGAATCATTTGATATTAAAAAAGCAATGAAGCCTGTTTTAATTGCAGGGGGTGTCACTATTGCGGCAATATTAGGCATAACTTATGCCGTAAACAAATATTCAAGCGCAATGGCAAAAGACGCAGGGCTTGTTTATCCTCCTGCTGTTGCAAGCAATAATAATCTTAATCAAGAACCGCATTTTGCGTTCTATCAAGCGCTTCGTGACCCGAGCGCACCCAAGGTAAGAGGATTTATCGGAGTCGGTATAATGTCAATTGCAACTATTGCAGGCGAAAAATTAATCGAAGCCGTTAAAGAAATTTGGACAAAAAAGCAAAATTGCGATATAGAACATGACCTGCAGGAAAATTTAATTAACGTAGAAACCGAAGTTTTCTCGGGAAAGCTTGATGTTGTAAACACTCTTCTAAAAGATACGACCGAATATTTTAAAGAAGCTCTCGGCGACAAAAAAACAAAAAACACTAATTTTAAGAGTTATTTGAGTTTCAAGGGAAAAGATAAAGATGACGATAAAGCAAAACTCAGCAAGAAAAATATATTGTATATTTTTGGTGCAATAGCGGGAATTGTGGGTTTAAGTTTTGCATTGTTTAAAAATATTTCAAAAATACACAATAATCTAAATGAATTTCAAAAGAGATTTTCGGATAAAGAAATTAGAAACAGTATTGCGCAAGCTGTTGAGCTTTCAAAACAAGAAAACGGAAAATCGTCCGCAATAAAAAAAATGAGTAATATTTTAAAATCCATCAAAGCTACCAATACTCAGATGGAAGAAGAACTCGAAAAGATACAGGGTATAACAAAAGATGAAGTATCAGCAGTACTAAAAGATATTAATAAGGATAAAATATTTAATGAAGCTAACGAAGTAATGTACGGAAGCGTTGACCATCAGCAATATTATTGCTATATGGACGAAGTAAGAGGTCATTTATATAACTGGTTATTGCATCCGCAAAATAAATTTAACAAATATCTGTTCCTCGGGCTTTCCGCTATATCAACAACGGGATATGTGCTTAAAGCCGTTGCCGATGCCGTTAAAGACGTTACTGTCGGAAAAGAGAATGCTAAAAGCGAATTAAACTTGAGGAAGAATTTAATATCAACGGAAATAGAAAACTTTAAAGCTAAAAAATTAAGCGCAATAAATCCGCTGATTGAAAACTTTGATTACCAGATGAAAAAAGGTAAATCAAAACAGGAATTAAAGGAAATCGCGGAAAATATCTTGTCAGAAATTAAAAACGGCCCTCCGTATGTTTATTCGTAGGATATATTTCTACAAAAGCTAAAATTTTCTGTAATTTAAAAAAATATTTTAAATTTATGCTACTATTAGCTTATGACAACATTATACGACTATTGTAAACAAAATAATAAAGAATATTTATTAAAAGAATGGAACTATGAGCTAAATAAAAACATAGATTTAAAAATCATACATATTGGTAGTCATACCAAAGCTTGGTGGAAATGTTCTAAATGTGGATATGAATGGGAAGCAGAAATTAGAAGACGTGTAAAAGGCAGCCAATGTCCTTGCTGTACAAATCAAATTGTAGTTATAGGCATAAATGATTTAACAACAACTCATCCAGAAATTGCAAAAGAATGGCATCCTATTAAAAATAATAACTTAACTCCTCAAAATATAACTGCAGGTTCTAATAAACGCATTTGGTGGAAGTGTATAATGTGTGGACACGAATGGCAAACATCCGTTTATCATAGGTCAATAAATGCTTCAGGATGTCCAAAATGCAGACATTCTAAACGTAAAAACTCTGCAAAACAAGACAGTTTAAATATCACTCATCCTAAAATTGCAAAAGATTGGCACATATCAAAAAATGGAAAATTAAAGCCAGGCATGTTCACAAAAGGTTCTCGTTATAAAGCTTGGTGGAAATGTCATATATGTGGGAAAGAATCACAAAAAGAAATTAAACTTTATAACGGATGTACTAATTGTAAGAAAAATGAAAGATTAAGTATTAAAAACTTGGCTATAGAAAAACCTAACTTAATAAAAGAATGGAACTATAATAAAAATAACAATCTAAAACCAGAAAATTGTGCAACTGCAAGCAATAAAAGAGTTTGGTGGAAGTGTTCTAAATGTGGATATGAATGGGAAGCAAAGATTGGTAACAGGTCTATATTAGACAGGGGTTGTCCTCTTTGCGCAAACAAAAAAGTGATTACTGGAATAAATGATTTAACAACTACACATCCAGAAATTGCAAAAGAATGGCATCCTACAAAAAATGCTAATTTAACTCCAGAAAAAGTGACACACGGAACTAGCAAAAAGGTTTGGTGGATATGCCCGCAAGGTCATGAATATCAAGCTACTATTTCACACAGAACTCAAGATAACGGTACAAATTGTCCTATATGCAACTCAGGTAAACAAACATCTTTTGCCGAACAAGCAGTTTATTATTATGTTAAAAAACTATATCCAGATGCAATTAATAGATATATGGCAGATTTTCTTGGGAGAATGGAGTTAGATATTTATATTCCTTCTATAAATTGCGCTATTGAATATGATGGAGAAGCTTGGCATACCGGAGAAATCAAGCTTAAGAGAGAAGAAAAGAAATATAAAATCTGTAAATCTAAAAACATTAAATTGATCAGATTAAGAGAAAAAGAAACCAAAGTATCTGTACCTATTGCAGATATACAATTTTGTGAAAATAAATTATATGAATACCCAATACTAGAAAAAACTATTAGCTTGTTATTAAAATATCTTGATATCAATTCAATTGGATACAAAATAGATGTAAATATAAAACGGGACAAATCAGAAATATTGCAATATAAAACAATTTTAAATAAAAATACATTACAGGATAAATATCCTGAAATTGCAAAAGAATGGCATCCTACAAAAAATGGCAACTTGAAGCCAAATATGTTTAAACCAGGTTCTGATTATAAAGTATGGTGGATATGTAAAACTTGTGGACATGAATGGTACACAAAAATTTATACTAGAACTCGTGGAAGTAGATGTCCTATTTGTGGTATTGAAAAAGCAACTAAAACAAAAAGAAAAGCAGTTAATATGATTGATTATAAAACAAATAAAGTAATCAGAACTTTTATATCAATTTCAGATGCTTCAAGAAAAATGCATATTAATGATTCAAATATATCAATGGTTTGTAAAGGAAAAAGACCATTTGCAGGCGGATATAAATGGAGTTATGCAGAACAAATATAAATATAATACCGTTTTAACCAAAAATATATTTTACGGTTCCTTCGGGTGTTGAAGCTTCTAAAAGCTTCATTTCTCCCGATGATGGAGAATATTCAATAGTAGTTTTATTAAGTATATCAATAAATCTTTCTTTGGTTAATTTCTTATCAGCATTAAAAACCTTATCCCAAAATATTTGGAAACCGTTTGGAGTTATATAATCCGTACGAACTACTTTTTCGCCGGAATTCAAAATAAATTCATCACGGAAATTTTCGGCTAGAGCAGCATTGTTTTTAAAATCGGCTATTCTGGACAAAAATTCATCAGGCGGGCAATCTATTGTTCCGATAGGACTTTTATTTAATTCTCGGATTTTTTTAGGTAAACCGGTTGCAAAGTTCCTTTGAATTTCAACAATTTTCATATTAATTTGTCATCCTATTATTACTTAAACAAATTAATTTTTTCTTATTCTGACAAAATAATAAATTGCTCAACCGGACAATATTTTAAATAACAAAATTATCAAAAAAAAGAGGTGTCTTGTTTGTGGGGCGTAAAGCCCTAAACAAATAATGGTTTGTTTTCAATTAACGCAACTTTATTTGTTTTAGAAATTATCTTCGTTAACTATTTTATTTATTCCTACCAACGAATCTGAATAAAAATCATTTATTACTGCATCCGGAATAGCCATAGAATTAATATGACCTTTGTAAGTTTTTATATTAACAAGCCAAAAAGGACCACGAAAGAATGCCGGATTTCTTATTATATGAACGCTTTTAATATCATTAAAACCAACATAGTAATCTTTAGATTTTTCTGTTGCAAAAATGAAACGTAATTCCTTTTTATCCACTGTAACAGAACAAGGCATATAGCGTATAGGTAACGCAATCTTACTTACATTGGATAATATAAAAACACCAAGTCCAATTATTATACAAAGAACACCATAAGTACAATTTTCATTTAATAACCAACGAACACCCGAACATATTTGCCACAAACCTAAAATACCCATAGCAAAACAGTAGCCGTCCTGAATGGTATTTGTAAAAAAACAATCGAATTTATAAGTTTTCATATACTTTCCTCTAAATTATGATTTTCAAGGTGAACTGAAACCTACTCTAATTTATGGTATCGTAGGGGGACTTGTCTTGGATTTACTCCACGCTCAGAAAGTTTCGCAATTGAACCTTCGGTTCAACTTTGCTCAATTTCTTCGCTATCCGGAATTCACTTTGTTCATTCCGTACGTAAATCCGCTGAACCCCCGAACAAGGCTAAAGCCTTGTGGGGCTTAAAGTCCCAATTGACATTTATTTTATTAAGGCAAAAAATGTCGTAGGGGGGACTTGAACCCCCACGGATTTCTCCACACGCCCCTCAAACGTGCACGTCTACCATTCCGCCACTACGACATAATACCGCACTATATCTATCGTCAGATTAGATATAATTTTACGATTAAATAATCTCCTGATTAAATCTTCATACCCGAATTATACATCTTATGGCTGCTATGTTTCCATCCTGACCAGGTTCGGATAATAACC
>CADBOJ010000035.1 GCA_902796305.1 uncultured bacterium
TGAAGCGTTTTCCATCTGTTCATATATTTCTTTATTTGTTTTTCCAAAATGTATTTGATTTATATAGTAATTTTTAGGATAAGAAAATGATTTGGTTTTATTGTTTAAACAGACCGGTTTATTTTCCTTTTTTAAACCAAATTTATTAAAGTTAAATTTAATCGGGGATAATAAATTAATCTTCATAATAATCTTTCTTTTGTAATCGGTACAAAAATATAAAATAAATCAAAAGCAAAAATTGCCATATAAAACCAAAAAATGTTAAGAATGTAAATTGTCTGAAATCAGACCATTGTTTTTTTTATTCAAGTATGTTATTTTGAACTAAGTTCAAATATTTATAAAGGAAACTATATAATGGTTTGTGTAAATGAAAAAAATATTTTAATTTCGGATGAAGAAGTAAAAGCAATAGATGCGGATTGGAGTTCATGGGGAGATACCGTTCATTATTCAAAAGACCCTAAAGTTTTTGCAGGATGTGACGGTTCTTATATGTATGATTCAAACGATACACCGTATCTTGATTTACAGATGATGTATTCATCCTGTAACTTCGGTTATAAAAACCAAAGAATAATTAATGCCGTTATCGACCAGATGAATACTTTACCGCAGTTGACTCCTAAATTTTTACAGCAATACAAATCATTATTATCTTATAAAATGGCAAAACTCATTGAAAAAAGATTTCATGAAAAAGGAAGAATTCATTTCAATGTAGGTGGAGCACAGGCAAATGAAGATGCTATTAAAGTAGTTAGAAATTATACGCACAGAAACGGACTTTTTGCTTTTCAGGGCGGATACCATGGAAGAACAATAGCTACAACATGCGTAACTTCAAGCTTCCGTTACAGGGAAAAATACGGACACTTCGGCGACAGAGCTAATTTTGTTCCGTTCCCTTATTGTTTCAGATGCCCATACGGTATGAAATGCGATAGCTGTAATCATTTCTGTGTTAAACAGTTTGCAAGACAATTTGAAAGCGAATATAAAGCAATATATGACCCAAAAACCAAAGAATGTGAATATAAAGCATTTATCGCAGAACCTATTTTAGGTACGGGCGGATATATCGATGCTCCTAAGTGGTACTTTAAAGAATTAAAAGAAATTCTTGACTCTTACGGTATTATGCTTGTAATTGATGAAGTTCAAATGGGTATGTACAGAACAGGTAAACTCTGGGCTATTGAAAATTACGATGTTGTACCTGATATTATGACATTTGCAAAATCGGTAACCAACGGAATGAATCCTCTTGCAGGTTTCTGGGCAAAAGAAAAATTTATTGCCCCTGACGTATTTAAACCCGGAAGTGCTCATTCAACATACTGTTCTAATCCGATTGGTGTCAGAGCAGCTCATGAAGTAATGACGATTGTCGAAGAAGAACAAAATGATTTTGAAGTTGAAATTCCGAAAAAATCGCAAAGATTTATGAACGGATTAAATTATCTTAAATCAAAATATAAACAAGTTGGAGATGTCGGCGGTATAGGTTTTGCCTTAAGAATTGAATTAACTCAGGAAGACGGCTATACTCCAAACCGTGACCTTTGTGATGCTATGCAGGAAGAAGGCTTAAAGGGTAATTTGACTTATAACGGTAAGAAATGCGGTTTAGTATTAAATAACGGCGGATTTTATAAAAATATTATTACTCTTGTTCCGCAATTATATATTACAAACGAAGAAATCGATATGGCAATTGATTTGCTTGACCAATTATTAGGCAGGTTAACCAAGTAGTGTCGCTTGATTTTGAATTAATCCATGAAGATAATTCATCAAAAAATGCTGTTTTGCTCTTTCACGGGCTTACAGGCAGTCCTTTTGAGTTGAAAAAATACGGACTTTATCTGTTTAATCAGGGGTATGATGTTTATGCAGATTGTCTTCCCGGACATGGCGATAAGGTTAGCGAAATTTATACGGTTAAATATACCGATTGGACAACATTTGCTTCAAACAAATTTGAAGAATTAAATAAAAAGTATGAAAACGTATTTGTATCGGGGCTTTGTTTAGGTGCAGTTTTAGCTCTTTACATAGGAGAAAAATATAAAAGTGAAGTTAAGGGTATAATTTCTCTTTCGACAACATTGTATCTTGACGGCTGGAGATTGCCTTTTTACAGCTTTTTAATGCCGTTAGCGTTATCAACGCTTTTAAGATTTTATTATAATTATCCCGAATGCGAGCCGCATGGAATTAAAAACGAAAAAACAAGGGCTGTGGTTAAAAAACTTCTGGCTAAAGGGGATGTCGGCATGAACGATTTTCCCATGACTTCCATTTACGAACTTTCAAAGTTATCAAAAGTTGTTATAAAGAATTTAAAAGAAGTAATATCTCCTATTTTAATTATTCATTCAAAAGATGATGATTTAACAAGTACAAAATCCGCTAAAGTTGTTCATAAAAACATTTCTTCAACGGAAAAAGAACTTATTATTTTATATGACAGCTATCATATGGTTTTATATGACAATGAAAAAGAATTTGTTTTTAATAAATCGGCAGAATTTATAAATGCCCGCTGTAATACAATTAAGGATAAAAATGAGGAATTAGCATGCTCGCATTAAAAATATTATTTATTTTATGCGGAATAATGTATATAATTTCCGTTATACTTCATAAAAAATATTTTTCAAAATTAAAAGACAACTCAAAAATTTCTGATTATGTTGCCCTTATTGCTTTGTTTCTTGTGTTTTACATATTATTCGGGCTTTTGATTTTTATATTTGAAAAAAGTATTTTATATAAAACAATTATGCTTATTTTTTCTTCAAGCCCTTTTATTCTTGGCAAAATAGCAACTTATGAAAAAGAAAAACTATTTACATTAATTCAATTTATTGCAATAATTTTAAGTGTAATATTTGTATTATCTTATTTATTACGATAGAAAAGTGCAGATTGTTTTATGAAAAAAGTTATTTTAATAATTTTATTGTTTTTAACGGTTAATATGCCAAACGCAAATGCATATAAAAAGGCTAATGTTACCGCAACAATTGATGAACTCGAAGTTGATGATAACGATAAACAGATAATATATTTTAAAAATGAAAGTGATGCGGAGCTTAAAAACGTTGCATATCTTCCAAAAAATGCAAGAGTTAAAGCGGAAGTAATTCTTATACAAAAAGAAAAAAGATGGCACAAAAGCGCTTTTGCTCTTCTGAAACTTTTATCTTTTGTTCCCGAAGATAGCGATGAAGTTATTGATTTATCAAAAGATGATATATATCTTGCTGCAAGGAAATATGTTCCCATTAATTTGCCCGATGCTGCGGGCACTGGAATAGAGCTTGGCGCAACAACTGCTGCATCCGTTGTTTTACCGGGTATAGATATCTTGTATTATTTTACAAAAGGTGCAATAACAAGAGAAGACCACCCGAACTGGTTCAAGGCAGGAGTATCTGAAGCTTATGACAATTCTATTTTCTGGTTTATTGAAAAAGGGCGTTCAATAAAGCTGGAAGAAAATTGTGAAGTACAACTTAAATCCATGAATGATAAGAAAATAAATAAGCTGATTAAAAAACACTTAACAAATGTTAATAAAATATAAGAAATTAACAAAAATGCTTATTCACATACGTTATTCCTTTTGAATACCGGTTAGAAAAGGAATAAAAATGATTACTAAAATTTCATTCGGTTCGGCTTATAGCGGTTATTATGCAAACAACTTTGTTAAAAAACGTAATATCAAGCCTGAACAAATAAACCAAATCAGAGATATAGCTGATTGTCCTATTGATGGATTAAAACTTGTAAATGTTGATTATGATAAATTGCTGGAAATTGCAAAAAACCAGCAGTCTAATATTACCGTATGCAAACATGGCTATGAATCATTCTTTAAAGAAAGAGTGGCAGATATTATGAATTCAGGTTCAAACATAATTCCCACATACTTAAATATATCTCCGTGCGGTATGTCATATAACAAAGCATTGATGGTAATTAAAGAAAAAGGTGTTGAAAACTTAGACGAAGACATATTTCTTGTTGACTTTGTTCAAAAAACACCAAAACTTGACCAGTGTACAGCTTTTGCAATGAGAGAAGCAGGCATGAAAACTATACCTTTTTATATGAGCGAAAGTACATATAAAATAGCTCGTCAAATGGGTATAGCAGAAGATATAAAAGCGTAGTAAAGCAAATTTATTATTCCCGCCAAATAAAATATGTTGTAAAACATATTTTATTTGGTGTATAATTTTCTTATCATTCCCGGATCGTCTAGTGGCAGGACAGGAGATTCTGGCTCTTCTAACGGTGGTTCGAATCCATCTCCGGGAGTTTTTTGTTATTTATATTCCCTGTGTTATAATTTTAAGCAGAGGAAATATCTATGGACAGACGAGAACTTTTAAAATCAGGATTGGTGCTTACCGCCGGGGTTGTTACTGCAGGTCTTTCCGGTTGTACAAAAAATGTTACGGAAGAAAAATATGATGACTTTAATAGTTCTCCTATACCTCCTGCACAAAAAGAAAAATATAAGATTACAACATCTATGCCCTTTAATATTGATTTAATTGATGAAATGGCAGAGATGAATAAAAATTATAAAAAATCGGAAATTGTATCATTATATAATAATATTCCAAATCCTTTATTTTCTGAATTTGATGACTTTTTTGCTTCCCAAAGAGGAAAAAATGAAAATATTAAATCATATGATGATTATGCTAAATACGTTAAGCATGCAAAAGATAAGGGATTTAAAATCGTATATTTATTAAACTCCCCGAAGCCTTTATCAAGAAACAATTTTGAAAAGTACAGAAAAAAATTTAATAACTTGCTTGATTTTATTCATGACATAGGTTGTGATGATATTAAAGTTGCCAATACCCAAGTTGCAACACTTGTTAATGAATCAAAATACAATTTTAAGCTTTCCGCATCTACAAGCTTTGAGTATCATAATACTCTTCAATATGTAAACCTGGTTCGTAATTATCCAAATATAGAAACATTTGATATTGCTATTGATGAAAACAGGAATTTCCCGTTTTTGGCAAATTTAAAAAAGCTGTTTCCTGATAAAAATATAGAAGTAATCGTAAATGAACCTTGTGTACAAGGGTGTCCTGCAAGGATTTCGCATGCGTCATCAATGTTTTGCGTATATAATTGCAGTAAAATAAGAAATATAACAACAGATATTTGCAGGACGGGAATAATATATCCGTGGAATTTTGCTTATTACCAAAATGTCGGTGTTTCCTCATTTAAAATTTTAGGGTTTCCCGTGAGGTCACTAATCAGCAATTTATATTATTTAAGAAGTTATTTAGATTTAATAGAATTTGGGGTTGATAATATAAAAACAATTCCAAAAGAAATATTCCCGTACAAAATCAGATTTAGAGAGGATATATCTCTAAGAGAATTAATTTCATATTTGCCTGATATAAGACATTTTATTAAAAACGGCGATAAGTGTGCATCAAAATGTAAGGCAGAATGTAATTATTGTTATGAATGTGCCGAAAAAATAAAAGAACTTCTGGTTTAATTTAGTATTTCATTTGTTTATTTGACAACACAACTTATTTTGTTACCATGTTGATAGCATAAAATGGGATGAACGGATATATGAAAAGACGAGAAGTTATAAAATTAGGTTCTGCGGTTTTAGGCGGATTATCTTTAGGAATGCTGACGGGCTGTAAAGAAAACTATAAAACACCCGAAAAATTTGATACGAGTATAAATCCTGATAACGAAAAAATAATTTCAATTGAACCTAAACAAACGGGACAATATAATTTTTCCTGTCCCATGCCTTTTGATAAGCATTTAATTGATGAACTTTATAACTTAAATAAAGGGTTAAAAAGATGCAAAATTACTACATTTTATTCTTCAATACCCTCT
The DNA here is from genome assembly GCA_902796305.1 of uncultured bacterium. GTDB lineage: Bacteria > Cyanobacteriota > Vampirovibrionia > Gastranaerophilales > Gastranaerophilaceae > RUG14156. The sequence continues at coordinate 5,926 of CADBOJ010000035.1, forward strand.
CCTCTTGCAGACGAAATACATCCTTTTCTAAGCAGTGTAAGAGGACATAACACTTCGATCAGAACCGTTGATGATTATATTGAACTTCTTAAATATTCTCAAAAAAAGGGTTTTAAAAATATCTATGCTCTGAATTTAACAAGACAAATTATGCCTGATGAAAGAAACAGCGTATTCAGTAAATTAAGCGGGCTGTTTAATAAATTAACAAAAGCGGGCTTGACGGATGTTAAAATATGCAATCCGAGTTTGATTGAGCTTATGCACAAAAACTATCCGGATATGAATATTCATATTTCCACAAATACGGAATTTCACAGTGCTCAAAATTATCAATACGTATATAAAACATTTCCGTTCATAAAATCAATTAATGTTGCAACGGATGATAATCATAATTTTCATTTTCTTCAATCTTTAAGAACGCTTCTTCCGAAAGTCGGCTTAGAACTTCTTGTAAATGAGCATGGCTGTGTAAAATTTTGCATTTCAAGATTTTATCATCAATGCACAAATGTTATAGCATTCCCCTGTAAAAGCTTTATTGAAAATAATCCATATTTACAGCTTGCAAGAAATAACCTTGTACATCCGTGGGAGCTTGCTTATTATAGTGCTATCGGAATAAATAATTTTAAACTTACCTGTCTTCCTTATTCAAGGATGATGATAAGTGATATAAATTTTGCAAAACATTATATTGAATGCGCAGATAAAGGTATGGAAGGATACAGCGCAAATGATTTAATAGAAAAAATATACTACGGAATGACAAATACCTTAAAGTCAAGATTTCGTGAAGATTACAAGCTTTCTGAACTTGCCCGTGAGCTTCCGGATATAAATTATTATGTTAAAAACGGACACAGATGTTCTTACGATTGCGATACAAATTGTAAGTATTGCTACAACATAGCGGAAAATTTAAGAAAAATTGTAACAAATAAAATAAATGCGTAAGTTTTATTATACTAAAAAACAGGAAGCGAATTTGCTTCCTGTTTTTTAGTTTTATTATTAATCAAAGATTATAGTTTAGAAGCTACCATTAATGTAGTTTCAGCTAATCTTGTAGAATAACCCATTTCGTTATCGTACCAAGAAATAATCTTAACTTGGTTGCCGCCCATAACTCTTGTTAATAAAGCGTCAACTGTTGAAGATTGTGAAGTTCCAACATAGTCTGATGATACAAGGGGTTCTTCTGTATAGCATAATACATGTCCGTCAGCACCTGCTTTTAATGCTGCATTAACTTCTTCAACCGTTACGTCTTTTGATAATTCAAATACAACGTCAACTAAAGAAACGTCAGGTGTCGGAACACGCATAGCAAAACCGTCCAATTTACCTTTTAATTGAGGTAATACTAAAGCTACTGCTTTTGCTGCACCTGTTTTTGTAGGAACAATGTTTAAAGCACCTGCTCTTGCACGACGAGGATCTTTATGGCCTGCATCTAAGATTCTTTGGTCGCCTGTATAAGAGTGAACTGTTGTCATTAAACCTTTAACAATGCCGAATTTTTCGTCAATAACTTTAGCAACCGGAGCTAAGCAGTTAGTTGTGCAAGATGCCATGGAAATTACGTTATGTTTAGCAGGATCATATTCGTGGTCATTAACACCTAAAACGATTGTTTTATCTTCGTTAGTAGCGGGAGCTGAAATAATAACTTTTTTAGCACCTGCATCAATATGAGCATGAGCTTTTGTTGCATCGGTAAAGAAGCCTGTTGATTCAACAACAACTTCTACACCTAATTTAGCCCAAGGTAATTGAGCGGGATCTTTTTCAGCGAAGAATAAGATTTTTTTGCCGTTAACTACAATTCCGTCTTCAGCTGCTTCAACTGTACCATCGAATTTGCCCATTACAGAGTCATATTTAAAAATTCTTGCAGCATCTTCAGGTTTTAAACCGGGGTCGTTGATTGCTACATAATCAATTTTATTAAAAATACCTTCTCTAATTGCAGCACGTAAAGTGTTTCTGCCGATTCTTCCGAATCCGTTAATTGCAACTTTTGTCATACATATCTCCTTATAATAGTGTAAATAATACTACTTCTTATTTATACTACAAAAATATACACTTGCAAGAAAAATAAATAGTATAAAGCCTGATGAACATTTCAATATTTTAAATTTTTTATTAATTTCGCCAATGCCAGCGAACCGAATAATCCGCCCGCAAAATATAAAAATATACATACGGGACTGTTACATATAACATGAGGAAGCCCCTGAATAACATTAAGCGGAATGCCGTTAATTTTTAATATGCAGGCATTTATGATTTCAAAGAATATAAAATGGAAAAGAAGTATATACAGACTGTTTCTGCCAAAATAACTTATAATTTTTGACAACTTTATTTTTCTTTCGATATATTTTGAAAATGCATATAAAATGAATGAAAATATTGTTGAAACAACAATAAAACAAACGGTATTTAAAAGAAACGTATTTGCATAGCTAAAGTCGTAAATTGTTTTCCACAGTAGAATTTCAATAAATATCATTAAAACGACAATAAAATTATATTGTTTAAAAATATTATAAATCGGCTTTCTGTATAAATTCAGATAGATTCCGATTAAATAAAATACACCGCCCAGAAGTGTTCTTTTTATTTCATAATTATGATTAAAACAGTGTATAAATAAAAGTATCACCGTTAAATAAAAAGCTCCTGTCAGGATATAGTTCTTTTTAAAGAGTTTTTCCAGAGCTTTTATTGTTATTGAAATTACAAATAAACTTCCGAGAAACCAGCTTGCACCGAATAAAAAGCCGTCTTTATCGTATGTTAATATAATTTTTAAAATATAGATTATATTATTTTTAATTTCCAATCCGAGGATAAATCTTTTTATAAGTACAATTACGGGCAATATGAGATTACAGCAAACAAAAGGGATATATAGTCTTTTAAACTTCTTTTTAAAAAACTCGTTAAAATTGTTTGTCCTGTTATGTAAAAATCCTGAAATTATAAAAAATCCGGGAACGGCAAGCAAAATAAATTCATAATTTAACAACCCTTTTGCATGTCCCCAGACAATCATTAAAATACAAATTCCCTTTAAGATATCTATGGATTTTAGTCTTTTATTCAGCATATATAATATATTAGCTTTAATTAAAAATTCTGTACAATATAAACTTAATACTTTAAAAAACTTTAAAAAATAATATGATATAAGAATTTTATAAATTATCTATGCTAGAATTTTATCATGCGGAGATTAATTTCTTTATTAATAGTATTGTTTTTTATTCAACCCGTGTATTCATTAGACCCGATAGAATTGGATAAGGTGAAAGGGTTCGATGTCGAATATAACGAACAGCCTCAAACGCTTAAAGGCTCTTTATTTGTTGATGATTTAATGACCGCACAGGATAACATAAATAAACAGCAAAAAGATGACCTTGAAGATATTGAAAAATTATGGACGGCAACGGTTGATAATAATCCGATGATAAGTTTCTGCATAAAAAAACTCACCATTCCTGCAGAACAAAGAAGAATTCATTCTTCGCTTATGGCAAAAACAATGAGTACGCTTATATCAGGTGCTGCCATGCTGCCGTCATTTCTTGGCATGAATTACGGAATACAATCGGGAAGCTATGCCGCAGGCAGACTTGTAACCGGTTTATTAAATAAAGAAAATAATGAAAAATTACAAAACCCTGCCATAACAGACACAGAAGCGATTGAACTTGCAAGCCTGATTGAAGATTTGCAGGATGAAATTATTGTTGACTATTTCAGATATAAAGGTGCTCTCTTAAAGCTTAAAAAATGCAGGGAACAGCTTCTTTTATATAACAAAAATTACTCTGAAGCACTTGAAAAGAATGATTTTTTGGATATAACAATATCCTCTTCACAGTGGGAAGATGAGCTTATTGAAGAATACAAGTTAAAACAGGAAGTCAAGAAATATCAAATGGCTTTAATGCGTCTTGCGGGCAAAAAGACCGTTGATGAATTAAATATTTCAAATTATGACCTTACTGTTCAAAATATTGATAAAAATGACCTGAACTATGAAAAAAAGATGCTTGATGCAGGCATTAAAACGGAAGAAAATAAAAAAGAAAAAGCAGAAGGAGAGAAGAAAAATGAAAAAAATAATTAATTTTTATCTTCTTTCTTTATTGTTATCTTCATCTGTTTTTGCTCTTGAAATAGAAGATTTAACCGAGCCGAAGCCGTTTTTGGGAAGGATATCAAATTCGGAAAAAATTGAATCAAACAGTCAAAATTTTGTAAAAAAACCCGATACAAAGGTTAAACTGAAACAGGAAATAAAGCAAAATCAATTAACATCCGATACAAAAGAAAACTCTGGAGAAGAAAAAATACTCGAAACAAATACCGCAATAAATGCTACTTATGCCGATTTGAGCCTTAAAAGACTTGCTGAGGATGTAAGTGTTGAGCTTGAGCTTGATTCCGATAAAACAAATGCGGATTTAAATATACTGTGGGCTGCAGCAACCGAGCGTTCGGAAACAATAAAATATACCATATATAAGCTTTCTAATCCTGATGAGGATAAGCCCAATGAAACGATTGTAAAAAAAATCCTCAAACCGATTGCAAATATAACTTCTGTTGCAGGCGCAAGTATATCCTCTGACCCTTATCTTGCAACCGGTGCATTGATTGGCGGCGGACTTGTTAATGCATTTATGAAAGATGATAAAGAAATTAACTATAAATTTTCAAAGGTATCGGATGCGGATATGGTTTTATTGGTAAGAAAAATTGACGAGCTTCAAAAGAAACTGCTTGATTTGTATTCGGATTATAAAACCAAAGAACATCTTTTGAATATGGCAAAAGAAAACCTTGATAAGAAAGAAACGGCTTATAAAAATTCGCAGGACAAGACAAAAGAAGAGCTTGTTATAGCAGATGTTTATTATAGAACCGCTAAGACCAACTATCAAAGAGCAGAGGATGAATTTACGATTGCAAGGGCGGTATTGGAAAATCTTGTCGGAAAAGATGCTTTAGAAAAAATTGAACAATAGTTCCCCTGATTTTTTCATTCAAACTTATACTAAAGTATACAAATCGTTAACTAATGTATAAATTTTTTAAATTTTACTTCAGTTTTTTAAATTTATGCCGTTATGTTAGAATGTAAACGTCACACGATTGGATTACTATGAATAAAAATAAAAGAACGAAGTCAAAGAATGATTCTTCAATTTACACAAGAAACATTAATCTTTTACAGGACGATCCTCTGGAAGAGATTTTCGCTTTAAATTTGGGAGATTTTTTCACTGAGCAATTAATAAACCCCGAACTTGCGGAAAAAATTTCAAAAAAAGCAAATGAAAAGGACAAAAGAAACAGTTTAAAAGAGCAGTTAAAAGAATTAATTTCAATTTATTCCATTGATAACACACTAAGTTTGCTCGGTTTTGAAAACAGCGAAGATTTTGTTATATATAATTCCATTGCAAAAACAATCAAACTGATGCTTGATTTAAGCGAGTGCAATATATTTCTGGCAAAGAAAAATTCCCCTCTGTGCCATGTCGGCTCATCCGATCTCGAACTGTCAAATGATAATATAACGGATGATATCAGGCAGGTAATGGAAAAAGAAGAAGAACTCGTAAAAGAAAAAGACGGGCTTCAAATTTCATTTTTCCCTATGAAAAACAGTTTTGAGTGTATCGGTGTAATAGAAGTAATAAGAAAAGCCGAAAGACCAATAGAATTTGAATATGCGGATTTAATTCAAAATATGGCAGGCTTGTTTGTAACCTCAATGGGACTTCAAAAATTAATCGATGAAGTTAAAAGGCTTCTTGCCGACGAAAATGTTGCAACACTTGAATTGCAAAATTTAAGAGCGCAATTAACATCAATTATAGGCGACCTTGGCGACCAACAGCAAATATTTGTTGAAAAATTGGCATATGCTTCAGACTTAAAAGGTCAATATAAACGCTCTCACTCAAATGATTGCGCTAATTTATCAAGAGAAATCTGCAACGAAATGGGCTTAAACGAAAAAACAACAGATCTTATATACTATGCGGGTCTGTTGCAAAATATAGGTAAGATAACCTTAAGCGAAGAATTATTTACCAAAAAAGATAAGCTGACCGATTCCGAATGGAACGAATTAAGAAATCACCCGAATGCAGGCGTTGATTTACTTATGAATATTAACTTTATGTCCGAAGTTGTTCCTTATATTAATTACCAGCAGGAAAGATTTAACGGCAAGGGTTACCCTGAAGGATTGAGCGGAAACAGCATTCCTCTCGGTTCAAGAATAATTGCTCTTGCAGGTGCATATTGTGCTTTAACGCAGGACAGAGTCCACAGGAAAGCTTTAACAAACGAAGAGGCCCTTGAAGTCATAAAAAGCGAATCGGGCATAAAATGGGATCCTGCAATAGTCGATGTATTAATAAAAATCAAACAAAAACAATAAGTATTAAAGCCTCTGTTAAAAGCAGAGGCTTTTTGAAAATATATTTTTACAATACATATAAATTCTATTTACATATTATTGTTTTTATAATACCATAATTTTTGATGTCGAAAGGAAAGAAAAGTATTATGAAAACAAAAGCCAAGGAAGATGAGTTTGTAAATAAAATTATATATGATTTATGGAGTCCTTCCATATCGCAGTCAAATGCTATTTCAACATTTTTATCTTTAACATCAAGTAAAATTACCTTGAAAGAAAAGAATTTACTTGAGTTGACCCTTAATTACTGCTATAAAATGCAAAATTTAATAAAAACTTATGAACTGATTAATAAATTTAACTATACCAAATCCGACTTGCATTATGAATATATTGATTTATATGCGCTTACAAAAGAATATCTCGAAGATTATAAAGTGGTTTTTAAATGTAATGATATCAAGGTTGAATATTCTTCAAAAAAACCTTTCGTTATTTACGCAGATGGCGATATGACGGAAAAAATTATCCGGATAATCTTAATGCAGAGTATTTATTCGGCAAAACAAAATTCAACCATAAATATTGAGTTTTCGGACAATAAAAACAATTTATCCTTTTACGTTAAAAATAAAAGCTTTTATATGGAATTTGACAGGATCAAAAATATTAAAAAACCGACAATTGAAGATGAAAAAATTGTTGCGCCCGGATATTATTTAGTAAAAGAATTGATTCATCTTCATTTCGGAACTGTAATTACGGAAAATTATCCTGACGGCACTCATATTTTCGGTTTTACAATTCCTAAAAGATAATTGTACAAAAAACGGGAAACAATTTTTGCTTCCCGTTTTTAAAACTGTATTTTACTTATTGATTTATCAGTACCCAAACATTTTCATTATTGAATAAAGCATAGAGTTCATTTGTTTTGGCGGGTGAATTTTTAAGAGCATTAAGAGCGCTGTTAACATCCTGATAATTGTTTTCCTGTAACCATGACGCAACATCCTGTACTACTTTACCCATGTTGTATCTGTATCCTGATACTTCAATATTTTCAATACCGGTTAATTTTGCCTGATTATCGTTGGAATCTTTAATTTCAACAGTACCTTTAAAGTTAGCTAAAGTAGAAGTTTTGCTGATATTTTTTGATACTATTTTCAAATCTGCTTTATTTCCGTAGATTACTGCAGTATCCTTATCTTCTGTTGATTTACCAGTATCTTTAATTATACTTTCTTCAATAAATTTATTGGTATCGTATGCCGTAAAGTTGCTTAATTGCGGGTTGCCGTTTTCATCATAGCTTAAAGTTTTATTTCCGAAAAGATAATATGTATCACTTCCGTTTCCGCCGTCCATGGTATTTTTGCCAAGACCGCCCATTAATTTGTCATCTCCGACACCGCCTCTTAATGTATCATTTAAGATAGAACCTATAATGATATCATTTCCGGCTCCGCCGTTAATAGATACAGCTACGGAACTATCAGATGCGTTAATTACTTCAGCGTGATAATTACCAGAATATGATTTTTTCTTTGCAGAAAAGCCGTCTATTTCATTGAGATAATAATCATCAACAAGATTTACCCTGACATCGTTTGCAAGGAGAAGATTTACTTTTCCGTCTTTACCCGTTACATTTGATGTTGCAAAATTAACAAGCCTGATAACACCGTAATTTACCTGAGTTTCGTTATTCGGAACTTCAATTTCAAGATTTCTTCCGACTATACGATAGTTAAGCTGGTTTTTGTTTGTAAAGCCGAATGCGCTCAGGTCAATTGTAAGTTCTTCACCATTTGTTAAAGTAACAGTATCCGTACCAAAATCGGATTGGTTATATACTATTGTATTTTGACCTTTACCGCCTATTATTTTATCATTGCCGAGACTTCCTACAATAGTATCATCTCCTAAGCCGGCGCTTATTGTATCGTTCAAATCACCGCCGTATATTAAATCGTTTTGTTTTGAACCTGTAATTTTGTTTGCTTTTGTATTTTCTCCTTCGAAGAAAATTGTTGCATTTTTCAAATTATAAGCATCATTTCCTGCCGTTTTAATATAGAAATCATTGGTGCTGGTAAAATAATTTGCAACTGTTATACTGCTCATTACTTCTTGGGATTTATTTTGACCGTAGTTTATTACCAGATTATTTCCGACTTTAGAATATGCATGATTTTTGCCGTTATCGTTCATATATCTGTCATTGTATCCGTCGACAAATCCCGTATTGCCGTCAAGAGCAAGATATTTATTAACAACAACTTCTTCAACCGTTTCGGTTCCGACTACGACTTTTGATAAATCAAGCACTATATCATTTCTGCTTCCCGATGTATAAACTATATCAGCCCCGTCATAAAGGGTGTTAAATTTGAATACATCGCTTCCGCCCAGACCGTATAGTTTATCGTTACCAAAACCGCCCGTTATTGTGTCGTTTTCTTTTGTACCTTTTACAACGTCATCAATATTAGTGCCTGCGATATTATGCTCATCTTTGGCAACAATCGCTGCAACTTTTTCAATATTTTGAATTTCATAGTATTTATCCGCAAGATTTAGCGTGCTTCCGTCATTAAACTTAATGTTTTTAACTGAAGTTTTACCTTTCTTTGTAAAGTAATTTACAATCGTAACGGATGAACCTTTGTCATTGTATAAGATTACAAGATTATTTCCGCTTCTTGAGTATTCTAAATCATTTGCCGTAAGTGCTCTCGGAACACCGTTATCGTTAACCGTAAGTTCCGAAAAATCGATAGTATCTTTAGCTGAGCTTTGATTGATAACAGTATAGCCCGTAGCGTTTTCTTTAAAGATTATCTGATTTTCACCGCTTTCCGTCCAAATTTTATTGTTTCCGGATACGATATTAACCGTATCATTACCCAAACCTGTTCTTATTGTTGCTGTTCCTGCACCCGTTGTTATGATATCATTACCCGCACCGGATTTAACAATGTCATTTTTGTTACCCAGCAGGATATTATCGGCAAATTGTGAGCCCATAATACTGTTGTGTAAGCGTTCGTCTGCAAAAATGTTTAACGGTGCCGTACTTAAGAATTTAGCTATTTCCACATATCCTTTTCCGTCTACATGGTTTTGAATTATACCTTCTATACCTACAATTTGTGCAATGTTTTTATTTTGGTATTTTTTCATAAAATCTTTTATTATAACGATATTTCGGTATAGTTCATCATATGACACATTAAAATTAGCGTGAACCGCATTTTGAACTAAATTTTTGAAATCTCTGGAATAATCTCCCTCCTGTGGTTGATCAGTAGGATATATCGTATTGTATTTTTTAATTATATAATCTTTTACTATTGTTTCTTTTACATTGTCGCCTAAGCTCCATACGGCAGTCTGCTTATCTTCATCAGATAGAGCTGCATATCCGTTTATTTTATTATTTCTACCTGCTTCATCATAGCTGTATTCAAAGATTTCTTTTAATCCTTTTTCTAAGTATGTAATTTTTACTTTAGCTTCGTTATAGTTATAGACTGAAGGTCCGTTTGTTAATTCAAATGTTACTAAATTATCATAAGTTAATTTTAAATCATTTCCCTGACCGTCCCTTGCTATCATAAACGAGGGCCAGTTTTCAAATCTCATTCTGTCTTTACCCGAGCCGTAATAAATAGTATCAACATATCCTTTTTCGATATTATTTTCCGTATAAGAACCTAAATCATCAACGGTAAATACATAAGTATCGTTGCCCGAACCACCGTATAGTTTATCGTTACCTTTTCCGCCATACAGCCAATCGTTTCCGCTGTCACCGTACAAGGTATCATCTCCGCCGTTTCCATATAAATTGTCAACGCTTGCTCCGCCTTTTAATATATTTTTTGATTCGTTTCCAAATAAGGTGTCGCTCATAGCGTTACCAATCATATTAAGGTCTTCAGCCCAATTTTTAATATTGTCATTTGTTGCAACAAATAATTTTTCGCTGTCTATTCTTTCTTCTATATAATGTTCGGTATCACTGTATAGACTTCCCATATAATAATTATACAGGGTTTCACAGCTTATAAATTGAGCATGACCCGTTTTTGCGAGGTGTCCTCCCGTATCAATAACATAAAATCCTGCTATATCACTTAAGTAGTAATCGTCCAGCTTTGTATCGGAATAAGCAACACCGGTTAAAGCAATTGCGTGATTTTCCGCTTTAGCTGTATCTTGTTTACCTGTTAAGGATTCTGCATTACCGCCGAGTATGATACCTCTGCCTTCTTGAATATATTGAGCAAGCTCTCTTACAAATGCTCCGTATTTATGAACATTTGTATTTAATATATCCGTTGTGTATATTCCGCCGAGTTTATCTATAAATCCACCCAGACTGTATTTATTTGTAAAGGTCTGGAAAGATCTGCCGTCATCTGCTTCAGGGGCTCCCGATTTAACAAATTCCTTTTTATCAGGGTCATATACCATTTTCTGATATACCGTTTCCTCATTATCATTTACGGTTTTATAGTAATAGTATGAACCGATATCGGCATCATCCCGCACAATATCTGTTTTAGTATATTGACCGTTTTCTTTATTATATACCATTTTATAATACTTGGTTTCGCCGTTTTCTATTGCTTTTTTATAGTAATATTTCAGCGCACAGCCGGTATCGCTGTCAATTTCAAGCCCTTCGGGGAATAAATTATCGGAATAAACCAAATTTCCGGCATTATCCTTGCCTGCATAATAGAATACGTTTTCTCCTTTTGCAGCATCGAAAATAGCACTATCTGTATTTTTTATATAGATATTGTTACCGTATTCATTTTCACCGTATTTGATATAAGCTTCACCTACGGTAGTATCAACCATTCCGTATTCTGAATTTTGGAAAACATCAGGATTATTTTTATCATTTTGGAAATATTCTCTTGCTATTGTTACTATTGCCGTTCCGTTTTCATTATGTGTAACATCTATATAGGCTTGGTTATTAGCTTTAATTTGATTATAATCAGCCGTTTCAACATAGATTTTTCTTACTATTACATTATCACCTTGTTTTAACTCTTCTTCCCCGAGGTATGTTACATTATCGCCCCAGACTTTATGTTTATTTTCGCCCTCACCTTCATAATGGTATATGGCATATTTATCACCAAATATGGTATTTTCTTTTGCACCTATATAAACAGGATTGCTGGGATTTTGTTCAATGCTACCAATAGGCGCTGTTCCGACTTGGAGTGTTTCATATTCTTCATCGTCTTCAGAGCTTCCGCATAAATAATAGATATTCATACCATTTTTAATATATTTATAATATTTATAAGTATATTCGCCTTCACCTAAATCAACTTTGGTTCTTAATATAGAATATTGACCGTCTTCGTATTTATCAACCGCATTGTCGCTCAATTCTCCGTATAAAGCTTTGTTATCGACATAATCAAAGGATGCAAGTTTTATTTCAGGAGCTTCTTGAGCTAAACCATTTGTATATGTAGTACAACCCTTTTTTTCCTGAGAAAGTGATGAGTTATTTGTCGAAGTGTAATATGTCAAATCGTCTGCATTATAATCGTATTTATAATATATTCTCTGCCCGTAATGATTGTCGTTAACATCCTCATTTGTTTCGTTTGTACCAAGTAAAAATGTTGTATTGACTGCATCAATTCTATCTATAACATCAAGTTTTCTATATATTTTTCTTGCTTTTTCATCTTTTTGACAGCATTCTACCTGGCTAATATGTGTCAGTTCAGCATTTTGATCATTATCGTCATTATAATAATCTACAATTCTGACATGGCTTGTGGGGCTATATAGTATACATAAATCATTTCCGTCTTTAGCAAGATTATAACTTTTTGTACTATCATCCATAAACTTAATATCATTCATGTGCTGCAATTGATATAAGCTTAAATCTTCAAATACTATTGTGTCACTGCCTGATTTACTGTCAATTGATATATCGCCGTACGAATATACATCGGGATTATTATATTTATTTTCTTGGCTTACCGGAGTACGACCTTTGCCGGAATCGGCTAAATCTCTGTCGGAGGCATATATATGGAATGTTTTTAATGTATCTTTTATTTCAGCTTTTGCATTTTGTGCATTTTCTTGATTATTTGAATTCGCCTCTTCTTTGGTTTCATTTTCAATATATTCCTGAACTTCTCTTGAGCCGTTCGGTTGAATAACAATGCTATCTACCAGTTTTTTAAGTCCCGCAAATTTATGTTCGTCATCAAGGTTATTAGTTCCCGTAACAGTATTCAATAAATGCGGCAGAGAATACAAGCCGTAGTGATATAGGAACCTTTCATCATAAAAGCCGGTTTTAGTTGTACCACCGTCAAGGAAGTTTATATCTTTAACAGTTTTATAGTATTCGGTGTCGTATACGTGTTGAGCATATCCGTTTTGTATTGCAAATAAGGTAATTAATTCTTCGGTTGAAACAGCGCCGGCATTTGAACTTGTGCTAACACTCGGAGTAACTTGAACATATTCGACATCATGGTATTTATTTTTAATCCTAACGGTAACGGGTTTGGTAAGTTCCGCTACCACTTCATCAGTCGGTTCAACCAGACTTATTTTTCCTGCCATAGACAGAATATTTAAGGAGGAATCTATACCGCAATTGTTAAATTTTTGTTGGTAGTCATAAACAAATTTATCCGGATGGCCGTATACTCTGTACTCCTCTTCCGAAGTCATTGCATCATACCAGTTTACAAGTATTCCGGTTTCTTCATATTGATTTTGGGCATTAGTATAAGCACCCTGCGGAAGCAGAGTGTATGTTTGGTTAAATATTTTTCCGGTCACAATTCTGCCGTTAACATTTTTTACGGCTGAATCTTTTACGTTCCCTGTGTTTGCAACCGTAAGAATGGAATAAGCAGTACCGGGACCATGAAGTACATGATTTACGTTTAAAGTGTTATCGGTACTGTTGTTCCCGTCATATATTCTGGTTGAATTTGTTATCCCTCTTTTTTGCTTTGCTTCGAATTTAATTGCCATAGTTTTCTCCAAAATTAATTACCGTATGGAGGTATACTAATACCCCTTTTGCAATTCTATATTCTTTAAATAAAACTGTAATCCTTTGAATGTTGTAGATGGTTAATTATATTGCCCGTGAATTTTTTACATAGTATTATAATTTTATGTTTAACTTTTTATTACCAAAATCTAAAGTTCGAGCTTTTAATATTCGGGAAGTGCCGATAGAAGATTTTGAAATAATAGGTATCGGAGAAATTAACCCGTATTGCAGTAAAAAATATGAAAACGAGTTGTTTGTAACCGTTGTCAGCATTGCTTTTGATTCAAATAAATATGAAGAAAAAGAAAGTGTTGTCTTAACAAAATATTTTACGGTAAGAAAATGCCCGAGATGTAAAAAAAGCGAGCTAATCCCCGTCAGAATAAGGTTAAACAGAGATAAAACATATTTGGCTCATGAAGAAGAAATAGCTTTTGATGCATATGAAGAACATCCGTCAAGACGGCATTTTCCATCTATGATTAATGCATATTGCAATAATTGCTCATCCTGCTTTCAAATAAAAATCAAAAATAAGGATGCTTGGGTTAAGGAAGCTTTGAAGTTAAAAGAAAGAGATTTGATAACTTCATGCTGGGAAGAATACTATATAGATTGAGTTTAACCTATTTATTAACTTTTGTAACAAAATAAACTAAATCTGAAATTATTTACTTTATATATACTTTATATATATGTAAGCAGTTACTTAAAGGATGAAAGATATGAAGTTACAAATTGCAAATAATTTTGATCAGGAACTTGCAAAACTTTATTCTTCTAAAGTAACAGTTAATTTAGATGATAATTCGCAAATTAATCCTAAAGAATTTTGGAATACAATGGAATTAATCGCAACCAGTCATAAGGCTATGATTAATTTTAAAATAAGCAGATAATATGGAAGCGAATAAGGCGGAAAAACTTGGTAAACAGGAAGCATAACAGCTTCCTGTTTTAATTTAAAAACCGCATAAAATTATATATGTATTGCTTTGCTTCGCAAATAACGGTATTTCAGTATTGTATAATGTAAAATTGCATCCAAACCCTTATAAATATTAGTTGCAAATATAAGTTTTAAGGTGTAAAATATTAAGAAATTTAAAAATTTTTATCAGGATAGCAAAAAAAATAATTTTCATGTTTTGTATAGAGGATACAAAAACTCGATGTACCAAAATGGAGAGTAGAATGAATAACGATATAACTTCGGATTATAA
>CADBOJ010000036.1 GCA_902796305.1 uncultured bacterium
GTGGTTTAAGGTGACGATCTCGAAAGTCGTTGTGGGGGCGACCCCACCCAGGGTTCGAATCCCTGCTTCTCCGTATAAAAAAGAAAGAACTTTTGTTCTTTCTTTTTTATTACAGAAAGCGGATGAGAACCCTGCAAGGGTGAGAAGCCCCATGAGAATGTATGCGAAAGCTTTGCTTGAGCATTACAGACTCATGTGCGGCGAACGTAAATTTCTTGGCGAAGAATGAGCCAAAGAAATTAGTGAGAGCGCTGTGGTTAATCGAGTAGTTTGGTTTAGAATTTTGACTGTTTATTTTGCTAAAACTTGCTATTTATAGGGGTTTGAGTTGGTCGGAAGTGCAACTTTGCCAAAAACTATTTACTCGCACCGGTCGCTTACCTTCCAACAATAGTAAGAAAATTTTAAAGCGGTTATTTTGGTATAATACGCTTTTTTAATGGGGTATGGTTTATTTTGTAAAGATAATTAATTTAATTTGATTTTATAAATATTCATCTGCCTTTTACCCTCAAGATACATTTCATGGGTTTCTGGAATATCAACAGTTTCAATAAATTCTGCATCAAGTAATTGACAGATTTTATTCGAAGCAATATTATCAGGTTCACAATTTACTAAAACATATTTTAAATAATGCTTTTTAGCTAATTTAAGCAATAATTTTGAAGCATGAGCCGAATAATGATGACCTCTATAATTCTCGTCAATACCGTAGCCTATATTTCCGCAATATTTTGTTAATTCTGAATTATCAATTCTGAAATTACAAAAGCCAATTTTGGTTCCGTCTAATAAACAAATATCAAAACTATAGCCAGGTACCCATCCTTTTTCAGGAATGCCTTCACCTGTTTTTACCAGAGATAAATATATTTCATTATCGTTTAAATCTGACGTATCAAAAAATTGCATTTTAAAGCTCTTTATCTTTTTTAATTATAATTTATTTTCTCTAATTTAGAAATCTATGTCAATTATTTGTTTTAACTTATTATAAGGCTTTGTTTATGATTTCAAAAATTTCAAATTTTAATACTTTTGATAAGATTAAATAAAAAACAATCAGAATAAGCATTATAATTTTAATCATTCTCTTGTATATGATACCTTTTCCTTTGGCAATACAAGCCCTATTTAAAAGCTATGCTTGATAAAAGCCAAAAAGAAATTTCTGATTATTCCAAAATTGCTTCTGATTTTGGTATAGAAGTTTTAAAAGATTCAGAAATATTAAATCAGAAAACATTAAAATCAAAAATTCAAGAATTCTAAAAAAATAATGATATTAACAATATTGAAATAAAAAAACAGACACCGTATAGTGCCTGTTTTATATTATTAAATTTATTATTACTTACTCAATTCATCTTTCAAAAGTTTATTCAGCATTTGCGGGTTAGCTCTTCCTTTTGTTTCTTTCATTGCTTGACCTACAAAGAAACCGAATAACTTATCTTTTCCGCCTTTATAAGCTGCAACCTGTTCGGGATTGCTTTCGATTATCCTTTTAATTATGGGAAGAATAGAACTTTCATCCGATATTACGGATAAGCCTTTCTTTTCAACCAGAGCTTCGGCATCTTCACCTGTTTTTAATATTTCTATAACCAAACTTTTTGCAATATTATTTGAGATTGTGCCTTTTTTAAGAAGTTCAAGTAATTTTGCAAAATTATCAACCGTAAGCTTGGAATCTTCTATTGTTATTTTTTCTTCTTTTAAATATGCCGCAACTTCGCCCATTAAGAAATTAGAAGCGGTTTTAGCATCAACATTTTTTTCCAATAATTTGTCAAAATATAATGCCATTTCTATTTGATTAACGATAACATCGGCATCATATTCGGTTAAACCTGATTTAATGTATCTTTCTTTCTTTTCGTCGGGAAGTTCGGGCATGGAGCGTTTAATCTCTTCTACCCATTCTCTGCTTATTTTTAAAGGCATTAAATCGGGTTCGGGGAAATAACGATAGTCATGAGCATCTTCTTTTCCTCTCATGGATGAAGTAATTCCCGAATTATCATCCCAGAGCCTTGTTTCCTGAATAACTTTTCCGCCTTCTTCAAGAATTTCAGCCTGACGAACAAATTCATATTCCAAAGCTCTTACTAATGCTCTAAAGCTGTTAACATTTTTAATTTCCGCACGGGTGCCGAATTCTTTTTGTCCTATCGGTCGGATTGAGATATTAGCATCTGCTCTCATAGAGCCTTCTTCAAGGTTTCCGTCGCAAACACCTATGTATTTCAGGATATTTCTTAATGTTTCAACATATTCTCTTGCTTCTTCGGGACTTCTCATATCAGGTTCGGATACGATTTCAAGCAGTGGAGTGCCTGCTCTGTTTAAATCCACAAGAGAATAACTTGAACCGTAAAGTCCTGAAGCGCCTGCATGAACAAGTTTTCCTGCATCTTCTTCAAGATGCGCTCTTGTGATGCCGATTTTTTTATTTGATATTTGAATCCATCCGCCCTGACAAATCGGTTCGTCATATTGAGATATTTGATAACCTTTCGGCAGGTCAGGATAAAAATATTGTTTTCTGTCAAATTTACAAACATCCGGAATGGTAGAATGAAGCGCCAAGCCTGTAAGAATTGCTTTATTAACGCATTCTTTATTTAAAACAGGCAAAACCCCCGGGAATGCCAGTGTAACCGGTCCTGTTTCGGTATTAGGATTTTTTCCGAACTCACAGCCTTCTCTTCCGAAAATTTTTGTTTGGGTTTTAAGCTGGGCATGAACTTCCAAGCCTATAACCATTTCGTATTTATCTTTGTAATCAGACATTTTATCTCCTTAGTTTTTCTTGTATTCTAACATAAATATAATTATATATTTTAAAATCGGTTAATATTTTGTAATTAATTTCGCAATTTTTTTTAACTTTTTGTTTTTAATTAAGTAGTAAGGGGTAGTTATGCATGATAATTCTTTAAATACTTGTAATAGTAAGTGTCAGTATCCGGTACAGCAAAATCCTAACGCTGTAAGCATTAATATATTTTCACCATCTGCATACGGCAATCAGCCGGCACTTTCGGGAATGAGCGCAAATCAGGGTCAAACTCAAAATGTGCCGTATTTAAATTATCCGAATTATCCCATTTATTCAAGTGTACCGATTTCTAACAGCCCCTTATATCCGCAAAATTATAATAATTTAATTAATTATCCGAGTGCTTATCCGAATAATCAAGCAGGATACAATAACCAAACTCCTGCGGGAAATTATAATCAAAACCCTGCAATGAGTAATCCTAATGTCTATTATCCCGCTTCTGATAACCAAAACGGATTGAATAATCAAAAAATAAATTTGATGCCGAATAATTCGGGAAACAATGTTTCAAATGAATTAAACGCTTCAAAAGAACTATCGGAAAAAAATACAGACAATACCGTAAAAGGCAATAATGATAAAAATTCATCCGAAAAAACCAAGAAAATAATTCCTCTTACGGATGATTACATTAAATCTCTTGAAAATTATTTAGACAGTAATAACTCCAAAGTGAGATTAATGGGTATTAAAGGTGTTATTGACAGATTTAAAGAAGATGAAAACAGAAAAGACAATCCGAGTCTTATTCCTCTTTTAAATAAAGCTCTTCAGGATACTTCACCGAGCGTTCGTTTTCTTGCCCTTACTGCCTTACAGCTGGATTACACCAAAGGGGATGATATAACTGTTCAGATATTAAAGAATCTGGTAAATAACAGCAAAGAAAACTTTGGTGAAGATGCAATACTTGCCTCCGAAGCATTGCTTAAAATTGCAACTCCGGAAGCCGTTGCTAAAGGTGGTATGCAATGACAATCATATCTAAAACAGCAGGTGTATTAAGCTTAATATCGGCATTAAACGATATTCACCAAACAAGTTTGATATATTCAAGAAGAGCAAGTCAAAAAGCATGTGCGGATACATATATTTCAAGGTCAATAGGTGCTCAAAAAACATCAACACTTTCATACAAAGATGCAAAACGAAAAAATTGGTTTGCAAAACAAAGTTATGCCGGTGATGCTAATGAGTTTCTTGCCGGAATAAAAGGCTATTTATACGGTGTGAAAAATTGCATTACAAGATATTTTCCAAATTTTATACTTTCCGCCCTTGCTATAATTCCGAATAAAGACCATAATATGCTTGCAAATATTGCTGCAGTCGGTCTTGGAATTACGGAAGCGGCAGATTTTATTTCAAACACAACTAATATAAAAGAAAGAATAGATTATCTGGAATAATGTAACGAAATGTAAATCCTAAAATACAATCATAGCAGCTTTTTTGATAGAATTGTAAATAAATATAAAAATAAATTAATAAAAATGAAAAAAAATAGCAATATTTAATCTTGACATGCATTATACAAATTGTGTGGAGATAACACAAAAGGAGAAATAAATGTTACAACCGAATTACTCGCAAATACCGCAAAATTTATATCCGCAGCCATGTGGAGCAAATGCCGTAAGTATTAATATATATAACCCTCAGGCTTATGGTTCAATGCCTCAGGCAAATCAGATACCTTATAATTATACAAATTCCATGTATCAGATGCCCCAAGCGCAGGTTTATAACAACAGTGCGCCGGTACAGCTCCCTCCCGCTCAATACTATTTGCCTAATGCGCAACAGCAGACTCCGGCAGTTATAAATCAACCGGTTGTACAACAAGAATATACTGCTCCGGTATATGTTCCGCAACAAGCTCCTATCGCAATTGCTCAACCGCCAATTCAGCAGGTTTTAGCTCCGGCACCTCAGATGATGCCTGATAGTGTTATTCCCGCTCAGCCGGTTGTAAATAATACTGTTAATGAAGCAGCGGAACAGAATAATTCACAAGAAAAGGATGAAACAATTCCCTCGATTGATACCGAAGCTCTTATAAAGGACTTAAGAAGCAGTGATACATCATTTAAGGGTGATGCCATAAATAAAATTGCATCTTATGCTCAGGAAAAACCTGAAATAGCTCTTCAAATTGTATCCGAACCGATTATGCAGGCGCTTGTTGATGTTATCAAGGAAGATACAACATCTCTTGACGGTCCGACCAATAAACAAATTGAAATTGCAGAAAAAATAAGCAAAGGTGAAGAACTGACACCGGAAGAAGATGCTCTATCCGAACAATTATCCCCGAGAGATAAAGCTAATAAAAACAGAATTTTTGCTCTTTATACATTAGCAATGATACAAAAATTACAAAGAGATGAGTTATCTCAATATATAGCTACTCAAAAAGCAAACGGTGAACAGTCAATCGAACCGTTGAAACTTGAAGACTTAATCGGCTATGATGATGTGGTAAATGTTATCAACAATGACGCAAGACCCGAAGTAAAAGTTGCGGCAATCCAGGCGCTTGAACATGTAGCCGAACCTGAAGACAAAGCAAGAGTTGAATCAATTTTAGCTAATGCTTTGAATTCTTCGGATGAACCTGTTAAATTAGCAGCTCAGGAAGCAATGTCTAAATTCGCAGCATAATAAGCAACAATAGAATAAAATAAAAAGCAGGAAGCAAAATCTTCCTGCTTTTTTGTGTATTTAAAAATATTTATTAACATCCGAGATTCATTTTTGAAAATTCCACAACCCTGTTTTTACCGGATTGTTTAGCATTGTATAGTGCATGTTCTGCGTATCTTATTAATGTATTTGCTGTTTCTTCTATTTCTTCGGGCATAGGGAAAGACGAAATACCGCCTGATATTGTTATTGGATGGCGTTCCTCTTCGTTAGCCGGAATAAATTCCATTTTTTCAACATCTTTTCTGAAACGTTCGGCAAAAATCATTGCCTGTTGTTCGGTTGTTTCGGGTAAAATAACTATAAATTCTTCATCGCCGTATCTTGTTAAAACATCTTCTTTTCTTACAAGTGCTTCAAGCATTCCGGCAATTTTTTTAAGCAAAATGTCGCCCCATTCATAGCCGTACATATCGTTAACTATTTTAAAATAGTCAATATCCAATAATAAGCAGGAAACAGGCGTTCCGTATCGTTTTGAACGCGAGATTTCCGCATCAAGTCTGTGGTTTGCATATTTTCTGTTGTATAAACCAGTAAGTTCATCGCAAATTGTTGATTTATTTAAGTTTTTCTTGATTTCAAACGTTTTTAAAAGGGCATTTAACCTTGTATTTAATTCTGTTTTGTTGATGGGTTTTAATATAAAATCATAACTTAAAGCCCTGACTGTAAAGTCATCCGGAATTTTTTCGACAGGAATTAAAACGGGGCATTCAAGTTTTCTTATTGCGCAAAATTCTCTTATTGTATCCGGTTTTAAGTCTAAAATCAGAACAGAGGGATTATATTGTTTATAGTTTTCAAGCTCATCAAGGGGAAACTCTCTCACTTCTCTTTCAAATCCGTCATCAATAAGACTTTTTATTTTTGAACTTTCGTCATTTGTGTAAATTACTATATTCATAACACTAACTTTCCATACTAAAAATATGTTAAATTATAACATATTTTTATAATAATTATTTTTTAATTCATTCAAATATATTATAGTATAGTAAGTATATATTTATTATACTATAGTTGGCGAGGTAGCAACTGTATGGTATTGTCAAATCAGACCAAAAAGAAAACCGTAAAAAGACATACTTATGAAAAAATATGTGAAAGTAATCATTTGTACTGTGATTACATTAAACCATCTCCCAAAAGACCAAAAAGATTAAAAAGCCGGAGAAAAGGAAGTTTTATAGCAAGGCTTTGTTTTATTTTGATATTAAGTTTGTACGGTTATTATGTTTGCCCGTACCTTTATAATGAATATTTAAGACCCGTTTTTCTGAACAGATTTTTAAACAGAAATATCAAAATAAATATTAAAGATTATACTTATCCGACAAGAAGATATTTACATAACAGTTTTCTTTTGGACAGATATTTAATTGTTTCCGGCAATAATGATTCAAAAGAAATAAGAAAAATTCAAATGACGGGTGAGATGACACCTTTGAAAAATCAGCTTGAAGAAATGTTTAAAAAATATCCGAATTTGGAGCCGAGTGTTTTTGTTTGGGAATATTCAACAGGCAGTGGTTTGGAAATAAATGCGGATAAACAAATTCCAAGTGCAAGCATAATAAAAATCCCAATATTGTTTAAGCTTATAAGGCTTATTGATGATTCCTCCAAAACATCAAAACCAATAAACTTGTCTGATAAAATGACCTATACCGAGGAATTTAAAACCGAGGGCTCGGGAAATTTACAAAAAACAAAAACGGATGTCGATTATACAATAGATTATCTTGCTAACATAATGATTTCAGAGTCCGATAATTCTGCAACCAATATGATTCTTTATAAAATAGGAGGTATTGACGGATTTAACAGATTTACAAGAAACACCGGACTGAACAATACATCAATGACCAACTGGCTTCCGGATATCGAAGGTCAAAATAAGACAAGTGCAAGAGAAATATCGAATATATTATATAATATCGACAATCCAAACTTTATAAGCACAAAGTATAAAAATATCATAAAAGAGTATCTTGGAAATACAAAAAATACACATTTGTTAAAGGAAAAACTGCCAAGTGATGTAATGGCGCTGCATAAGACGGGTAATATAGGTAAAATGCTCGGCGATAGCGGAATTATTTATACGGAAAACAGTAAAAAATATATTGTTACCATTATGGTTCAGCGTCCGCATAATAATCAGACAGCAAGAACTTTAATTCAGGATGCTTCACTTTTGATATACAATTATATAAATTCCATGAAATAATTCTTGACTAGTTTTAAGTTTTGTAAGATAATCAAGTTAATTATAACGAGTTATAGGATAATCGTACGTAAGAATAGGAGTATGTTATGAGAAAAACTACACAAGCATTGTCATTGACTCTGGCTATGTTTTTAACATGTGCAGGTGTTATGGCAAAGCAACCATGTAAGGCAGAAAAAATCGAAGTATATGCACATCCGTCTTTAATGAACGCAGATGCTACGGAAATCAAAGACGCTAATTATGTGTACAGAATCGGCGGCAAGGTATTAAAACAAAAAAACAGACTCGGCTTTACAAACAAAGATAATTTATACGTAAACGCTTGGTCAAGAGATCTTTTAAATACAATGAGCGCTAAAAAAGGCGACAGAGAATTTGATATTAAAATGCCGGTTTCAAGATCGGAAATCGCATTTATGTTAACTCAAGGCTTAAACATGAAAGATTTAGGCTATCATAAAGATTATACAGATGTTACTGCTTCTTACTGGGCTAATGATGAAATCAAAACAGCAACAGCAGCAGACGTTATGATTGGATATCCCGATAAATCATTCAAACCTGACCAAGCAATTACAAAAGCAGAAGTTTTTGCTACAATTGCAAAATTAATTGATGTTCCTTATAAAAAAGACGGCTCTGCTCCGATGCTTAACGGAAAAAGAGTACAAAATATTCCTACATGGGCATACGACTGCACAAAAGAAGTTATTGCTTCAGGCTTAGTTGATAATCTTCCCGATCCTAAAGTATTATTCGAAGCACCTTACCTGTCAAGACATCAGGTTGCTACTTTAATTGCTGAATTAAGATTAAAATACGGTGCTAACGGACAATTAGTAGGTGAAGCATTTAGAGGTACTTCACTTCCTGTTGCAGTTAAAGTAAAAATGTTAGACAGAATTGATGCTAAACATTCAAATATTGGCGACAGATTTGCAGCTAAAACAACTGAAGAAGTTTCTGTTGACGGAAAAACTTTCCCTGCAGGTTCAATCGTTTACGGCAGAGTAGTAACGGTTCAAAGACCCGGTCTTCATACTCATCCGGGTTCAGTAACAGTTAAATTCTGTGAAATCCAAAACGGTAAAGTTAAAGCTGATTTCCCTGAAGAATTAACAAGCGCAACAGCTGATAAATTA
>CADBOJ010000037.1 GCA_902796305.1 uncultured bacterium
ATAATTTCTAAATGCGTCCCCTCTTTTTTCGTAGTTTTCAAACATATCAAAACTTGCACATGCGGGAGATAACAATACAACTTCAGGTTTATCAAGACTTGCTATATCTATTGCTTCTTCAAGAGTTTTGGAATTTACAATATTCAAATATCCGCTTCTTGAAAGTTCGTCTTTAAATCTCGATGTAGCTTCACCTATTAAAATTACTTTTGAAATATTCTTTTTAACTGCTTCAATAAAGTCTTTAAGAGATGTTTTTTTATCTCTTCCTCCTGCTATTAATACAACTTTTTTATCTTTGAAAGAGTTGATTGCAACAATACTTGCTTCGGGATTTGTTGCTTTTGAATCGTTATAGTAATCCGTTCCTTCTATTGTTCTTATAAATTCCAAACGGTGTTCTATTGCCCTAAAGGTTTTTAATCTTTCTCTAATTTCAGTGTTGTTTAAACCGATAATTTTTGCCGTTAAAATTGCGCACATTGCATTTTGAACATTATGCGGTCCTACTATTTGAAGCTCTTTTGTATTTACTATTTCTTCATCATGAAAATAGATTTTATTATTTTCAAAATATATGCAGTTTTGCTTGTTTCTATCCTGCATTGAAAAATAATATACTTTTGCTTTTATTTCACTGCCGAGCTTTCTTAAATAATCGTCATCATAGTTTAAAATAGCATAAGAATTTTTGTCCATATTTCTGAATATTTTTGCTTTGGCTTCAAAATAATTTTCAATGGATTTATGCCATAAAATATGGTCGGGTGTTAAATTGCAAAATATTCCTATGTAAGGTGTGCATTTTTTTGTGTAATATAACTGAAAACTGCTTGCCTCAACCGAATAATAATCGTTATTTTTTCCTAAATATTCCATCGGGCTTATTCCGATATTTCCGCAATATGGGGCTTTATATTTACCTGATAAAATATGAGAGACAAGAGCCGTTGTTGTCGTTTTGCCGTTTGTTCCGGTGGTTATTATCATTTTATCCTGATTAAAGTATGAAAAATATTCAATATCCGAAAAATATTCAATTCCTTTTTCGTCAAGTTTTTTCAATACTTCCGCTTCAAAAGGAATAGAGGGGCTTAATATGCAAAAATATGAATTATTTATAAATTCATCGCTATGACCGCCAAATTCTATGTGTGCGCCCAAATTTTCAAGTTCTTGAATTTGTTCTTTATCTTTTTCATCAGCTTTTGAAAATTCGGAAATATATACATCAGCATTGTTTTTTAAAAAATATTTAGCCGAAGCTATGCCGGTAGTTGAAAAACCAAGTATTAAAATCTTTTTATTTTCTATATTTTTATAATCTTTCATATCTCATACCTTAAAATTTTAAATAACAGTAGTAACCGATTACGCTAACAAGACACATAATAAAAGTAATAAGCGAAAAAGCAAACACTATCTTATTTTCGCTCCATCCGGAAAGTTCAAAATGATGATGTATCGGACTCATTTTAAAAACTCTTTTTCCGGTTAATTTAAAACTTGTAACCTGAATCATAACAGATAATGTTTCGCAGATAAAAATACTTGCAATCGGAATAAGCCACAATTCAAATTTTCCCATAATTGCAATAGTTGCAAGCAAACCGCCCAATGCAAGACTTCCGGTATCGCCCATAAATATTTTCGCAGGTTTTTTGTTGTAATATAAAAAACCGAGGCAAGCACAGCTTGCTGTGATTGAAATAATTGCAAGGTCAATATTATTGTTGAGATAACATATAACGGCACATGCAAAAAATGCAAAAACGGAAGAAGAACCTGCAAGACCGTCAAGTCCGTCCGTCAAATTCAGGGCATTTGAAGCTCCGACCATCATAAAAACAACAAAAGCAGGATAAAACCAGCCTAAATCAAAGCTGAAATTCAAAAATGAAACCTCTGTTTTTCCTTGAAAAATAATATAAAAAGCCGGAAGCATGGCAACTGCTATCTGAAGCATGAGTTTTGCCCTTGCCGATAGTCCTAAATTCTGATGTGCTTTAATTTTTTTGATATCGTCTTCAAAACCCGTAAAGGAATAAAAAATCAATGTCATTAAAACAATAAGTGCCGATGTCGTTGTTGATTGCGCCATAAACAGAGCAATTAAAGATGCGATTATAATTGAAGCAATAATAAACACCCCGCCTGTTGTCGGTGTTTTTTCTTTATAACTGTGCATTTCGGCAACTTCTTCTCTCAAATATTGAGAATAAGCTTTCTTTTTCATAAAACTAATATAAGGAATTCCGAACAGCAGGGATAATATCAAGGCAATCAGCCCTGCAACACTTATCATTATCATACTTTTTCCACCATTTTTTCAATATTTTCTATTATTTGTTCAAACTTCATGGCTCTTGATGCTTTCAAAAGAATAGTTGAATTTTTGTCGATATTTTTTACGATAAATTCCGCCGCCGCTTCATTTGTTTCAAATTCATAACTTTCAAGCTTTGTATTTCTTGCAATATGGCGGGCTAAATTTCCGACGGTCAGTAATTTTGCATCTTTGTAATCGGATAAAAATTCTCCGATTTGTTTATGATACATTATTTCATCTTTACCTAGCTCTCCCATATCCCCGAGAACAAGAACCTGTGGTTTTGGGTATACTGCAAGAAAAGTTTTTAATACGGCATGCATTGATTCGGGATTGGCATTGTAGCTGTCATTTATTATTTTAAAACCTCCTGCCGTAACTTTTTCCCATCTTTTTTCAATGGGTTTATAGTTATATAACCCTTGTTTTATTTTTTCAGGGGCAATATTTCTGCTTAAAGCCGCTTCTATCGTAAGGATAGCGTTGGAAATATTGTATTCGCCCGATTGATTGATTACATACCTTGTATTCTTATAAGTAAATTCCGTGCGGTCTATGTCAATTTTTATATCTTCAGCCGATTCCGGATTTATAAATATTTTTTTGCCGTCATATTTTAGATTTTCTTTAATTCTCTTATTATCAACGCTTATAAATAATCCGTCATTTTTAAGATTAGATACTATTTCGCATTTTGCTATTGCAATATTATTTAATGTACCAAGGCGTTCAACATGCGCCGAACCAACATTTGAAATAATTGCTATATCAGGGTTTGAGTATTTTGATAAGAGTTCAATTTCGCCCAGATTTCTCATGCCCATTTCAATAATAGCAACTTCGGTATCAAGAGGCATATTGAACATTGTTTCGCATAAGCCGATTTCGTTATTATGGTTTAGTATTGTTTTATGGGTTTTGTATGATGTGCTAAATACGTTGTACAACATTTCTTTCATTGTCGTTTTTCCGCAAGAACCGGTTATAGCTACGACAAGCGGATTTATCTTTTTTCTTATGTAAGAAGCAAGCGCTAAATATGCCACAAGCGCATTTTTAACATAAATTACAAAAGAGGCATTTTTATCTACTTTATACTTATCCTGAGTGAAATATCCCGTTGCACCCTCATCCAGTGCTTTGTTGATGAAATTGTGACCGTCAAAATTTTCTCCCCTTAAAGGAAGATAACAGTCGCCCTTTTGAAGTTTTCTTGTATCTGTTGAAATATTAAAAAGTTGTTTTTTATCATAAATAGGATTAAGATGCAGAACTTCACAATCCAGATTATTTATAATTTCTTCTAAACAAAATTGCAAAACTTTCTCCCATAATAAATTTATAGTATATGTCTATTCTAACTCAAAAAACATTGGTAACAAGTTAAGT
Organism: uncultured bacterium; assembly: GCA_902796305.1. Classification (GTDB taxonomy): domain Bacteria; phylum Cyanobacteriota; class Vampirovibrionia; order Gastranaerophilales; family Gastranaerophilaceae; genus RUG14156. Next base: position 3,719 of record CADBOJ010000037.1, read on the forward strand.
TTTTTGTTTTATTAACTAAAAATAACGGACAAAATCTAAAATGAGATTACTGTCCGTTATTTTAAAAAGTACATCAGTTATTAATTAAATGTAATTTGCGCCATTTCGTCAATTGAAGCAAAAACAGAGCTTGCACCGCAGTCAATAAATTGAACTTGAGCGGTTACACCCGATGATAAATCAGATAATAAGTATAGCGCTGCTTTTCCTACTTCCTGAACTTCCGGAGTACGTTTAAGCGGTGCTTTTAATGCATTCGCTTTCAGCATTCTGTCAAATCCGCCAATGCCTTTAGCTGCCATTGTTTTAATAGGACCTGCAGACAGGCAGTTGCATCTTATATTGTATTTACCAAGGTCATAAGCTATAAATCTCATTGAGGATTCTAATGCAGCCTTAGCAACACCCATTATATTGTAGTTTGCAACAACCTTTGTTGCCCCGAGATATGTCATAGCGAGAATTGAACCTCCTCCTGATTTTTCCATTTGCGGTTTTGCGTAACGTGAAATCGTAAGAAGAGAATATGCGCTGACATGCATTGCTAAATCCCAGCCTTCACGGCTTGTTGTATAAAAATCACCGGTTAAATCGTCTTTATTTGCAAAAGCAACGGCATGTACAACAAAATCCAATTTATCGTATGTTTTTTCATATTCTTCAAAAACTTTTCTGACATCATCTTCTTTAGTAACATCGCATTCAAGGCAGATTTTAGCGTTCATTGATTCAGCTATGGGTCGTACCCTTTTTTCCATGGCTTCATTTGCATAGGTGAATGCAATTTCGGCACCTTCCGCATACAATTGTTCCGCAATAGCGTTTGCTATACCGAATTTATTTGAAACTCCAAAAATAATACCTTTTTTGCCTTCCATTAAACCCATGGGTTTACCTCCTTTTTATTTTACAAATTGATTATATTATAAAAATTTATTTATATAAGATAAATAAATCAAATCTTTACAAAATTATCTTCAAAATAGCAATTATTATTTACTATTGGTTTTATTTAGTATATGGAGAACAATTTTACAAATATTTTAAATAAAATAAAACAGCCTGAACCGTCCGTTAAGGATGAAAATAAAAAGAAGAAATTCAATTTTCCTCGTATCGGAGTTCTTTCAACGCCAACAATTTCAAACACTCCCGTTTTTGATGAATATATCGAACAAACAAGTGCTAATCCGCAAATTAAATATAATATACAACCGAGAAAGTACGCTTTCTTTGATTTTCAAAATTTTATATCATGCTCAATTGTTGCGCTGGGTTTAGTTTCACTGGTAAAATTAGTCCGCCAGTTTCTTAAAAAATAATTTTTATAAAAAAAGGAGCTGTTTGAACAGCTCCTTTTATTTCATACTTTATCAGATTTAAATATCATCTCTGTTAAAGATTTTTACTCTTAACGGTTCAAGTAAAACAAAGTTTACTCTTTGACCTTTGTGGATGTATTCATTTTGACCCTGAACAATATTATATCTTGTTCTTGTTAAGTAAGGATCGTTTCTGATTATTCTTCTGTCTGCGTCACGTTCACCTATTCCTGCAACGATTTTCATTTCGGGAAGACCTTTTCCTTCAATTATATTTTGAGTTCTAAGAGCCATATATCCGTTATGAACAAATCTGAACGGACGGGTAACTTTGTGTACGGCACCATCAATTTGAACACCTATCGGAAGAACAATATATTTTTCTCTTGTTACGAAATTAAACGGAGTTCTTGCGATAAATTTTTCGCCTTCTTTAACTTTTTTTGCATTTAAACATTTGTTTATTGTTAAAGGAAGAACTGTTCCTTCCGGAATTACGGCATATTCTTCATCATAGTATACGTTATCTAAAATATAACCGTCTGCTTTTTTGGGTTCAGCAGGTTTCTTTTCGGGAACGACTTCAATTTCATCTTTTATTTTTTCACTCGGTATTCTTTGAACGGCATCCATCATATTGAATACAAATCTTGCAAGTTCACCACGTGTAGCGGGACGCATAGGTTCAAGTGTTGTTTCATGACCGGGAGTGTTATAAACTAGTCCGAGCATTTGAACTTGACCGGCTTTAATTAATGCCCAATCAGGGATTTCCGAGTAGTCTTGATATATTGAAACAAAGTGTTTTGCTTGTTCGGAATTAATATTTTCGGGTGATAACGCATTTAATACTATGCTTAATGCTTCCATTCTTGTTACATCATTATTCGGGTAAAAATATCCGCCGGGATAACCGTTTACAAGACCGTAATACGATGCAACCTGAATATTTCTGTTTGCCCAGTGTTTTGCCGTATCTTTGTAATCAAAGATTTGAGGCGTATCTTTTTCATATAAACCCAATGCTTTAATTACCATTGTAGAAAATTCACCTCTGGTAACTTTTTGGTCGGGTCTGTAGTATCCGTCAGGATAACCAACAACAATCTTTTTGTCCGTTAAAAAAGTAACGGCTTCATATGCCCAGTGTTCAGGCGGTAAGTCAGGATAGCTTGACGGACCCTGTTCAAGCTGGTATGTTGCCATTGCAGGTGTCGCTAACATTACTGCTGCCAGTATGGCAATGAAGTTTAATAATAATTTTTTCATTTACAACTGCTCCATTCTTAATAAAATAATTTTACATGCTAAATGGTTATCATGCAAGGGATTAAATTATTTTGTTTATATAAATCTCCTGAAGATTTTTTTTGAACTCTATTTGGCGGTTTTTTTAGATTGTATATATAACTTTACATATTGATTTTCTTTTTTTGTTGAATTATTTATCGGAGCTTAAAAATTTATTGTACGCAAAAACCCAGTTGTATAGCCATTTTTGGCTAAATTAAATCGAAATAAAACTTGATAAGTTATTGATTATATAAGCATATTTTTAATTCATGTTTAATTATATTTATTGTTTTGCATTAACAAAATTTGCATTATTCTAAAATATGTATATAATGAATGTAATACTTTGTTTTGTGTTGTAATACCTAATTAGAAAGGGGAATTTATGAACAAAGAAGAATTAATGAGCGAAATTGCTAAAAAGACAAAAGTATCTAAAAAAGATACTGGACTTGTACTTAACGCTTTAATGGACACAATCCAAACAACCGTTAAAAAAGGACACAAAGTTACTCTTGTAGGCTTCGGTACTTGGGAAGCAAGAAAAAGAGCAGCTCGTATGGGCAGAAATCCTCAAACAGGTAAAGAAATTAAAATTTCTGCTAAAACAGTTCCTGCATTTTCAGCTGGTAAAAAATTCAAAGAATTAGTAAATAAAAAATAGTTATTGATTTATTTTTCAATAAACTAAAGCCGAAGGTTTTAAATTAAACTTTCGGCTTTTATTTTTACAATTCCAATAAAATTTTAGAAGAAGTTTTTAATAAATTAAATGACCATTTTGCAATAACAAAACCGCCCAAAACTCCAATAACGGGGTCTAAAGCGACAAGGCCGAAATATTTACCCAAAAGAAGCGAACAGATTGCCAAAACAGATGTCATTGCATCTGCAATTATATGAAGATATGCCGCTTTATAGTTTAAATTTTCTTTATGATGCTTATCATGACGATTTTCATGATGGTCTGAGCAGTGGCATGGATGATTGTGTAAAGGATTTTCACCGCCCATAATAAACATGCATACAAGATTGATTATAAGGCCTATAACTGCAACCAAAATTGCATCATTAAAACTGATTAACAGAGGGTTTAAAAATTTTTCAACAGATTCTATAATGATGCCGAAAGAAGTAAATCCTAAAAGTATTGCGCTTGTGTATCCGCCAAGAGCATTGAGTTTTTCTGTCTTTTCCTTATATTTTAAAGCGATAAGGCATGCAATAAGTGTAATTCCAAATGCAAGGACATGACCTCCCATATGAAAACCATCGGCGGTAAGTGCCATTGAATGGCTTGCTATTCCGTAATATATTTCCGCTATCATCATTAAAGCTGTTATAATTATTACTGTTATTGTTCTTTTGCGTAAAATTTTATTGTCCATATTTTTCCCTTGAGTTTATTATATATAAAAATTTTAGCAGAAAGAATTGTTTTGCATATTTTATAAAAATACGGAGGATATTATAAACGGCAGAATTGGAAATATTCTGGATACAATCGGTTTTATATAAATACCGCTATCGGGAGAATAATTGCAAATTTATTTCCGTTTTTGCAGGCTATTACTTGTTCGTTTTCATTGATTTTTTGCGTGTTTAATTGCTTCTTTATTGGCATTAACGGAGACGCCATCATAATTAAGATATTTTTAATCAAAGGCAGAATTTAACATTGTAACAGGTTCAATCATCTATCTCCTTATTTTTTATACATTATTACAAAGAATGTATAAAATAGTTTTACAGATGTAATTTTATTTAGTTTATTTTATTTTTATTTTGTATATACCGCAAAAAATTTTTTACAGATTTTGTACGCTATAATATAAAAATATGCAAGGAGGGAAAAGAGAAATATCTTTTACTTGATACATATATTCACTTAATGCCGGAATCAGCTCAGCTTGGCGACTCATTGCTTGAAAATCTTTATGAAGAAAAGGGCACCGGACTAGAAGAATCAAATGTTAGAATGTTTGGTACATAGGGGTAAATAATATTTTTATCTTTTATACCAAACTTCAAAATCTTTAATTTTACTTTTTAATTCCTCATAATTACCATTAAAATTTATACACCTGTCATCAATTATTAAATATGCAGGCTCTTTCACATTGGTTACATTTTCAACATATTCATCAAGTCCATTTTCAATAATCCATTTAGAAGCAATTAAAGAATTTCTGGTAGTAAAAATAACTATCTTATAATCCTCTGATAGCTCTTTAATTAATTTATATGCTCCGTCTTTAATTGGC
>CADBOJ010000038.1 GCA_902796305.1 uncultured bacterium
ACAATTTGATGAAAACAAGGAAAGTATTGCTTATATGTATGAAACCGTTGCATTAGATGAAAAATATTTTAGAGTATTCCAAGGTGCTTACAATGATTTCCGCCTTAAAGCCAGAACGGATTATAAATTTGAAATTGATCCTCTTGTTTATGAAGATTTTATTGATTCGTTCCAAAAAGGTTTGTTAAATTGTATTATTCTTCTTGAAGATGCTATTCCTACCGGATTTTTGGCTTATACAACAGTTCCGCATGAAGTTATCGAGCTTTTTGTAATACATATACTCGGTAATGAAGATGCTTTAACAAAAAGAAAATGTTTATTTGAAAAGTTTATGGAAATAACAAAGGGACAAAGAAAGCACTCCGTTGTAAGCTATGCGATGCTCGGCATTCAGGAAAACTTTAAAAAAGAACTTTCCGAATTCGGTTTCCATTTTATAGATACCGGTGTTGTTGTATTTGACATAAAAAATAAACAGTTAATAAAAGATATTTCACAGTTTAACTTCCTGGATTTACCTATAGGATATAAGTTAACTCCATATAGGGATATATATTTTGAAGAATTATCGGAAGTAATCTACGGCGCATTCAAGGATTCATCGGATGTTAATTTTGACGTAAGATTTGCAAGCATTGATGGTTGCCGTGATATTACTCATAAAATTACAACTTCAATTTATGGCAGATTTTTACCTCAGGTAAGTAAAATTTTATTGTATGAAAACAAGCTTGTAGGCTTCTGTCTTGCAAATATTACCGGAGACGGCATTGCTAATTTGCCGTTAATCGGAATTTTGCCTGAGCACAGAGGCATGAAACTTTCAAAACCGCTTGTAAAAGCAGCTGTTTTAGATATAGTTAAGTTATATCAAAGTAAAATAATTGAGCTTAACGAACTAAATGCAAGTTTGGACTTGAATTTGCAAAGTGCGGTTAAAATGTATCAGTCTGTAGGTTTTGTTCAGTCATACAGATATGCTCAAGCTTATTTACCAAAAGGATAGTTAGTAATAAAAAGAGGAAAACATGGCAAAAGTATTAGTAACGGATAAAATTAACCCTTTAGCCGTAGAAATTATTGAAAAATCAGCAAGCGCAGATAATCTTCCAACAATGGAAGAAGATGAACTTTGTAAAATAATAGGCGAATATGACGCAATTCTTGTTCGCTCTCAAACGAAAGTTACTTCAAAAATCATTGAAGCGGGCAAAAAGCTTAAAATTATTGCAAGAGCAGGTGTCGGAGTAGATAATATTGATGTAGCGGCAGCTACACAAAAGGGTATCATAGTAGTAAATTCTCCTGACGGAAACACACATGCAGCTGCAGAACACACTATTGCAATGATGCTTGCTATGGCAAGAAATATTCCCGTTGCGGATGCTTCTGTTAAACAAGGATTATGGGAACGCTCTAAATTTACCGGTGTTGAAGTATACAATAAGACCCTCGGGGTTATAGGACTCGGGAAAATAGGTTCGCATGTTGCTCAAACAGCACTTGCATTGGGAATGAATGTTGTTGTTTGCGATCCGTATGCAAAACGTGAGCTTATTGAAAAAATGGGTGCAAAATATATAGAACACCTTGACGACTTCTGGGGAATGTGTGATTTTATTACAATCCACACGCCAAAAACAAAAGAAACAACCGGATTAATTAACCTTAATACCATTAACAGAATGAAAAAAGGTGTCAGAATAATAAACTGTGCAAGAGGCGGAATTATTGACGAAAAGGCTTTATATGATGCTATTGAGTCGGGTCAGGTTGCGGGAGCTGCGATTGATGTTTATGAAGATGAAAAAAATATCGCATCATCTCCGTTATTAAAACTTGGAAATAAAGTTGTTTTAACTCCGCATCTCGGCGCAAGTACGAGTGAAGCACAAATTAACGTAGCTCTTGATGTTGCCCGTCAGGTAGCAGAGGTTTTAAAAGGCGGAAATGCAACAAGCGCAATAAATATACCTGCACTAAAACCCCAAAAACTTGAAGCCGTTAAAGATTTTATGCCTCTGGCGCAAAATATAGCAGAATTTGCTTCATGCCTAAACAAAGGTGCAATCAAAGAAATTCATATCGAAGCAGGCGGAAAATTATCAACTCTTGATACTTCTCCTATTGAAATTGCTGTTTTAAAAGGAGTACTAAGCGCTAATCTTGTTGATATTAATTATGTAAATGCTCCGATTGTTGCAAAACAAAGAGGAATTGAAGTTAAAACTTCCAAAGTAAATAGTGAAGTTGATTCAATTGAAGTTAAGATAATTTCTCAGGATAAAGAAACCGTTGTTAAGGGTGCATTATTAGCTAAAAATATTAAAAGAATTGTTCAAATTAATGATTATATAACTTCTATTGAACCCAAAAAACATATGCTTCTTGTTCCTCATATTAACAAACCTAATATGGTAGCTCGTGTTGCAAGTGTTTTAGGCGCAGACGAAATCAACATTTCAGGCATGCAAGTTGCTCAAAACTCTGATAATCAAAAAGATTCGATTATGATTATTAATTGCGATACCGAAATACCGGAAGACACGCTTGTAAAAATTAATGCACAGGATGGTATTAAGGGTGCAAAATATATAGGAATTGAAGTTTAAAATTAAATCTTGATTATTTTTCTTGATGTTGTATTATAAGCATAAAGAAAAATAATTTGCGGGAGTAATTCAGTGGTAGAATGCTTCCTTGCCAAGGAAGATGTCGCGAGTTCGAGCCTCGTCTCCCGCTCCATAAAAAAGA
>CADBOJ010000039.1 GCA_902796305.1 uncultured bacterium
GCGTTTCGCTACGAACGAAAAGGTCGCGAGTTCGAATCTTGCCACGCGCGAATAAAATACCGAATAGTTTACTGTTCGGTATTTTATATAAAATATTTTCGAACGAGCGACTGTCGCGATGCTTTAGCTGTTTGTGAGCGAATGCGAACAAATACAGATAAAGTATGCGCAGATTGCGTAGAAAATCAAGCTGACAGGCTTAGATTTTCAAGCAAGCCAGAAGTTCGAATCTTGCCACGCGCAAATAAAATACCGAATAGTTTACTGTTCGGTATTTTATATAAAATATTTTCGAACGAGCGACCGGTGTAATGCTTTAGCTGTTTGTGAGCTTAGCGCTTTTTTAATTAACGCATACAAAAATCAATCAAATATATGATTTTAAATATATCTTTAATAAACGATAATTTTATTACTATGATTAGGGGATTTTTGTCAAAATTTATTTTTGTTTTTATCTTTATATTATTTACGGAACTGGGTTCAAATGCCGTTGAAACAATAGGTATAATAACAGATACGGTTTTAACACCCGTAAATTACTATAATGCATATTATAAAACTCCCGAATTTTTTGCTCAGGATATAAGAGGAGAACTTCTTAAAAAGAAAGTTCAGGTAATATCAATTGATAAAACACAGACAGCTCTTAAAAATGCAGGTTTAAGACAATATGACCTTGAAAGTCTGCAGGGTTTTCAACAGGGATACAATATTGAATATCCTTTTTTAAAGAAAATTGCCAAAAATTTAGGGGTTAAAAAACTTGTACTCGTTACAATGGGAATGGATATTCAAAGAGATTTTCTAAAAAATACGATGTGGAATATATTTAATGTTCCCGGAATGGATGTTGTTAACCCGACTCACAGGATAAGCGTTTATGTCGGACTTGTTGATACGGAAAAAGAAACGGTTTTATGGGAAAGCATTTATGCAAAAAATATAAGAAATAATAAAATGAAAAATCTTGATACTGCAATTTCTAATAATTATGAGGGTATGCTTCGTTTAAAAGAATACTCCAAATATATAAGCCCTGATATTGCATATAATGTTAAAATGAAATTATTAAATCCTAATTTTGTTGAACCTCCTACTGCAATAACAAGAGAAAACCTTAAGCAGTATGCTAAAGATAAGCATAATATAGGAAATAAAAAAGAATTATCCGAAATTGAAAGACAAAAATGGGATACCGATAAACTTACGGCAGATACTAAAACAAATACGATTAATACCTGCAAAAGAATTGGAAACGGCTTAAGAACTGCAGGAAGAAAAATTAAAGATGTATTCACAAGGAAAAAAAATAAAGATTGGTTATAATTAAAATCGGAGGATAAAATGGCAAAACCTACAGACGGAAAAGACGATAACAACCCTAATAATAAACAGCCTATGGAAGTAAATCAGAATTTAATGATGGTGATAAATAACGTCATCCTTATTGTTGTATTCATAGTTTCAATGTTTGTTATGTACATATCTCTTGAATCTTCAATGGATAAAAAGATTGCAAAATTAATGCCCGATGCCGAACAAGGCGGAGATGAAGATGCGGATGAGGAAAAACAAGAGGGAATTTTATTAAATCTCGGCGATTTTATTTTAAATCTTGCCGATACAAATGCAAGAAAATATCTGAAAGTTGAAGTTTCAATGGATTTATCAAAGACTGCGGAAGAAGTTGCCGCGGCTTCAGCACCTGCAGAAAAGCCGTCAGGACATGGCGAATCTGCTCCAAAAGACCCGAATGCCGCAATTATTGCAGAAATGGAAAGATATAAACCTGCAATAAGAGATGCTGTAATTTCGGTTCTTTCAAACAAAACTTCAGAAGAACTTTCAAGCCCGACAGGAAAAGAACTTGCTAAAGAAGAAATTCAAGAAAACGTTAATAATATCTTTTCGGGTCAAAGAGAAGTTATGAGAGTAAGTTTCGGACAATTTATAATTCAATAGAAAGCTATACAAAGATATAATGGAAAACGATAAAGAAAAAAATTCGGATAGTATGTTTGATGAGCTTTCAAGCGACAATACGCCATCAATGTTTGATAATGATGCATTATCAAGCGATAGCACCGCTTCAATGTTTGACAATGACACTCTAAAACCTGATGAAAATTCAGATGAAGTAAAACAGGATGTTAATTCGGCAGAAGAAGAAACAAAAGAACCTGAAAATAAATCGGAAGACAAGATTGAAGATAAAAAATCCGAAACATCCGATAAAAATGAAACATCGGAGCCGGAAGATATTAAAAATAATCTTCAAAATAGCAGTACGACCGCCGATACAGGTGTAATAACGGAAGATACGGAAGAAGATGAAAACTCTTCAAGCCTTGTTACCGTAAGACCTGTTAAATTTAAGGAATTTGAACAAACACCGCCTCATCATGTTGTTAAGAAAAATTATGATATTATGCTTGATGTTCCGCTTCATATTAGCGTTGAGCTTGGCAGAACAAAATCCACAATAAAAGATGTTATTGATTTAACAAAGGGATCAATTGTTGAGCTTAATAAAATTGCGGGAGAACAGGTAGAAATATATGTTAACGATAAGTTTGTCGCAAAAGGTGAAGTTATTGTAATTGAAGACAGGTTCGGTGTTAGAGTTACAAATACAAATATTCAAAAAAATACCGCTAACCTCTAAACAGGTTGTTTTTTTCAACTTCGTTTTTTAAAATGGGAAAATCATCTATGTTGTATTTTTCAGAAAAATCCGAGGCATAGTTTCTTGCCGTATTTAAAATTTCAACATCATTAACCAAATCCGCAAGTTTAAAATCAGGCAGACCCGATTGCCTTGTTCCCAAGAATTCTCCGGGGCCTCTTATTTCAAGGTCTTTTTGAGAAATTACAAAACCGTCGTTTGTTTGGGTCATAATTTTTAATCTGTTTTTAACGTCCGGATTTGTACTTGTTGTAATTAAAGCACAATAAGATTGGCTGTCTCCCCTGCCGGTTCTTCCTCTTAACTGATGAAGCTGTGATAAACCAAATCTTTCCGCATTTTCTATTACAATTACCGTTGCATTAGGATTATCAACCCCGACTTCGACTACCGTTGTTGATACAAGAATGTCGAATTTTCCGTTTTTAAAATCATTCATTACTTTATCTTTTTCGGCAGATGTCATTTTTCCGTGCAGAAGCCCGATTTTATATTGGCTGAACTCGCCTTTTGCAAGCTTTTCAGCTTCAAGAGTAGCTGCGGCAGCACTTATCGTTTCGGATTCTTCAATAAGCGGATAAACTATATATGCCTGATGTTTAAAAAAGATTTCTTTTTTTATTAATTCATATATTCTTGCTCTCTCACTTGCTCCGCCGAGTGTTGTAATAATCGGTTTTCTTCCTTTTGGAAGCTCGTTCATTATTGTCATATCAAGGTCGCCATGAAGTGTCAGAGCAAGAGTTCTCGGGATTGGCGTTGCAGTCATATTCAGCATTTGAGGCATCTTTCCCTTATTTAAAAGTGCATTTCTCTGTTTTACGCCAAATCTGTGCTGTTCATCAATTACAATTGCACCTAAATTATTAAATTCGACTCCCTCTTGAATTAATGCATGGGTACCTACCGCAATATGAATTTGTCCGTTTTTAAGGTTTTTATATATTTCTTTTCTTGCCTTTGCGCCTGTTTTCCCCGTAAAAAGACCAACACTTAGCCCGAGCGGAGTAAGCCATGAAGAGAAATTTTTAAAATGCTGGATTGCAAGTATTTCGGTAGGTGCCATTATTGCGCCCTGATAACCGTTTTCAATAGCGCATAATAGCATAATGCAGGCAACTACTGTTTTTCCCGAGCCTACATCTCCCTGTAAAAGTCTTTGCATAGGAACATTCGAGTTTAAATCTTTAAAAATTTCATCTATTGCGCTTTTTTGAGCATTAGTTAATTCAAAAGGCAGATTTTTAATAAATTTATCAACAAGTCCGCCTTTTTTGTGCTTTAATCTTACTGCCGAAAATTGAGAATTTTCTTTTCTTAAAAGCGCAAGATTTAACTGCATGGAAAAAAATTCTTCAAAAACAAGCCTGTATCTTGCTTTTTCAATTTCATCAAAATTGTCGGGCAGATGCATATTTATAATTGCCTGTTTTTTTTCAATTAAATTAAGTTCTTTTCTGATATATTCGGGCAGAGATTCATATATTTTATCTTTATATTTTTCAAGCGCATTTCTGATAGCGGAAGTTAAGGTTTTCGGGTTTAAATCTTCGGTTAAGGTATAAATGGGAACAATCCTGTTTTTATTCGTTTCTATTTCCGCACCCTGCCCCAATATTTGAATTTGTGCTTTATCAAGAGTTGTTCTCGAATTATAATCGTCAAATTTAACTTTTCCCATTGCCATTGCAAGCGCACCAACAGGGTATGCCTGTTTATAATGTTCTATTATTTTCCTGTTGTTTGTTTTTATAAAGAAATTAATTGCAATCATTCCCGTTGAATCTTTAATCCAAACCGTAAGAACGGTAAGTTTTTTAGGGGAAGTATAGTGGCTTACTTTTGCAATTGTTCCGTAAAGCGTTACTTCTTCGCCGAATTTTAAATCTTTAATTTTGTTCTGACCTTTATAATCAACGTATTTTCTGGGATAATATTCAATTAAATCCGCTACTTTAAAAATCCCCATTTTATTAAATAATTTTGAAAGAACAGGACCAACCCCTTTAACGTAAGCTACGTCAACATCTTCTATTTCATCCTGAAATTCTTTTTTCTCTTTTGTTTGTGCGATTTGCTTTTTTACTCTCGGTTTAATTTCCTTTCTTAATCTTGCAAAAAATTCAAGAGTTTTTTCTACCGTATGTTTTCTTCCCGAAAGTCCGTCAACATGATAACTTTCAAACAAGGCAATAAGATGGGCAACATTTTGTTTTTCAACTTTATTTATTCTTTTTAAAACATCACGAAGTGTTGATGTCATAAATTTAGAAAAATTTGTGGTTTTTCCGTTAAAATTGACATACCGGTGATTAATCTCCAAAGCCGACGCTTTTTTTATTTGTTCGTATATTTTATCAAAACTCAACGCTATTCCTTAATCAATCACTCTTATAACTTCATAAAGATTAATTTTATTAGCCTTGCCTCTTATTGTAACATCTTTTATAATAATCACGTCAATATTTTCTTTTACTCTTTTGTAAGTTTCCTCGCTTATTAAAAGATTTGTTTTATATATCTTATTATAGTTTTCTATTCTGCTTGCAGTATTAACGGTATCTCCGATAACTGTATATTCAAGCCTTTCTTGCGAGCCGATATTGCCTATAAATGCTTCACCTGATGAAATGCCTATTCCTATTTCAATTTTAGGCTTGCCCTCATCAAGCCATTTTTCCTGAAGAAGCCTTACTTTTCTTATCATGTTATAAGCGCATCTTACTGCATTTAAGGCATGGTTTTCATTATCTTTTTTAGGTTCAAATATGGCAAGAATTGCATCTCCCATAAATTTATTCAATATTCCGTTATTACTTTCTATAATCGGCACCATTGCACTAAAATATTCGTTTAAAATATCCGTAACATTGTTCGGATCCATAGATTCAGATATTGTTGTAAAATTCCTGATATCCGCAAAAAGAATTGTAATATCCGCCCTTTTTCCGCCAAGAGAAATATTATCTATGTTTTTTACAACATTTTCCATAACATCCTGAGATAAGTATTTTCCCATAGCTTTTTGGATTTTTGTTTTTTTGTTATCTTCAAGCAGATATTTGTATGAATAAGAACAAGCAAGTGCCACCAGTACATATAGTTCGGGCAAAATTAAATCCGTTGCAATTTTATGTTCATACATAAAAAATGTAAATATAATATAAAGCCCCATTATGCTTACGCTTGAAATAAGAGCAGGGGTTATTGTAAATATATTTGTTAAAATAAATATAGTAATAAATACTATAAAACAAATTAAAAAATTATAGACAGGTTTGATTACTCTGTAAAAATTATTCGTGATTAAATTATCAAAATTTGTTGCCTGAATATCAAGAGCTGAAAATGTTTCGGAAACCGGTGTTCTGTTAATATCGGTTAAGCCCTGAGCTTGAGCATTCGCACCTACAAAAACAACTTTGTTATCAAAAATTTTCGGGTCAATAATCGATTTTTTACCGTTTTTTATTGCCCTGTATGATTTAATAATATCCGAAGCCGAGAATTTTTCGTGAGAATATACACCATCATCGGTATTATAATAGCAAATAAAATCAAGGACGCTTCCATAGCTGTTTTCAATCGGAATTTTTAAAGAACCGTCTTTAGATATCAAATATTTATCTTCAATTATATATTCATCATTGCCGGTATATTTTGAATGCATAATTAAAGGCATAGAGGGGAAAAGCAAATCTTCATAAGAAGTTATTTGTGATATTTTTCTTGCATAACCGTCCCTGTCTTCAATTACATTTAATCCGCCCAATGAAATTATGTTTTTAAAATAATCTTTTTGCAGGGCGGTAAAGCTTCTGTATTGACCTTTTAGCTGAGATTTTGTTCTTTTATCAATAATTTTAACATCACTCTTTGTTTTTAAAAGATTATTATAATATTCTTTATCTATGCCTTTTTTAAATTCATCGGAAGAAAAAATAACACCCGTAACCAGTTTATGAAACTTGTTAATCCCCGAAAAAAACTTTTTATCGCTTTCTGGATGCTCTAAATCCGGAGCTACTATAACACCGTCATATCCTACAAGTTTTGCATTTGTATAATTTTCAAAATAATCAAAAATTTCAAGATAATATTCTCTTTTCCATGGCCATCTTCCGATTTCAAGAGATTTATCATCTATTACGATAAGTTTAATTTCATCGGAGGGTTTTTTATTTCCCATTGTAAGCCGATTCATTATGTTATAAGACCGTAATTGCATCATTGGTGCAGCTAAAAAATATATTGCAAGGAAAATAAATGCAAATACGGGAAATAAGAATTTGATATTTCTTTGTTTAAACTCCATAATTCATATTTTATAATATTTTTTAAAAAATAGCCATAAATAATATTTTAAGTATCTGTCTTGCAGTTTCTCTTTATAAAATCAATTGCTTCTTCTTTTGAATTTATTTCTTTTAAAATTTGCGCTTCTTTTAATTTTTCAAGTATTAAACCGACGGTTTTAGAGGGTTTAATATTCATTATTTCCATAATTTCTCTGCCGTCTAAAAATGTTTTGGGTTCTTCAACGGCATCTTTTACTTCCATATAATAATTCAAGAGATTATCAAGATGTGAAAGCGCCATTTTAACCATATCTTCACTTACGGCTTCGCCTCTTGCAGAAAGTCTGTCTGCCCTTGAAAGCTCAATTATATCAGGTGTATCACTTCCCAATTTTCTTACGAACCTTGCATAAGCTTTTTTTGTTTTATCTTCTTCAAGATTGATTAAAGATGCTGGGTATATATGAAATCTGACCATTTTTGAAACATATGATATTTGTTTATTTGAAAATTTTAATTTTTCAAGTTCATATTTTACAAGTTCTCCGCCTTTTATATCATGACCTATAAAACGGTGTCTGCCGTTGGGTTCAATTGTCCATGTGGCAGGTTTTCCTATATCATGATAAAAAGCCGAGAGTTTTAAAAGAGGCTTGTTTATTCTTATATTTCTAACGGTTTCAATTGAATGATGCACCAAGTCAAGATGATGATGAGAATTTGGCGGAATTTTCTTGATTTCTTTAATAAAAGGAAAAATAATTTCCAAAACTCCATCATCATACATTTTTTCGAGAGTTTGGGATGTATATTTTCCCTCAAAAATCTGCATAATTTCATAATTAATTCTTTCGGGTGCAACCGATAGGATTTTAGGGAAATTTTCTTTTGTAAATTCAAGAAGTTTTTCTTCCGTTTTAAAACCTGTTTTTGAATAAAATCTGTATAATCTTAGAAATCTCAACGGGTCATCAAGAAAGTTATTCAAATTTGAAGTTTTTAAAATCTTATTTTTTATATCCGAAATTCCGTCTAAAGGGTCGAATATCTCTTCTTTATTTATGTCATAAAAAATGGAATTTATCGTAAAATCTCTTCTTGATGCGTCTTTCAGGATATCATTTTCAACAGCTTCCGCTACATCGAAATAGTTTTTTTTATCCTTTAAAACTACTCTAAATATTTTATTTTCATTATCAAGTTCGATAAAAGTGGCTTCAAGCATATCTGCTATTTCATGTGCAAAATTTTCGGCTTTTTCTTTAATTACAATATCTCTGTCGCAGGAAATTTCATTATTTATAAAGTAGTTTCTTAAATAACCGCCTACAACATAAGCTTCATAGTTTTTTGCGGTTTCTTTTATTGAATTTAATATTTCGTCATTAAAATTAATCATTTTCTATCCTTGACACAACATTTGAAATAGCCGATACTACCGCATTAGGTGCTTTATATATCATGGAACCGAGAGTAATAAGCTTGAAATTTTCTTTTTTGAAATAATCAAATTCTTTTTCGGAAAATCCGCCTTCAGGTCCTATTACAACGGCAATTTTGGAATTTGAGTCAATATCTTTAAGAGCGGTATTCAAGGTATGATTTTCATATTTTTCCGCAAAAATTAAAATATTTTCCTTTTTAAAACCATAAAATATTTCATTAAGGCTTGAAATTTCATTAATTTTAACTAAATCCGCTCTTTCGCATTGTTTAAAGTTTTCAAGAGCTATTTTTTCCCATTTCTCTTTTTTATTTTTTAAAGTTTTTAAAGGTGCGGAAACATTATCCGAAATGACGGGATAAATTTCTTTGACACCGGTCTGCACAGCATTTGCAATAAGAAGATTTTGTGCGTCATTCATTAAAATTGATTGGATAAGAACAATATTACTTTTTAAATATCTTTTTGATTGATAACTCTTTAAAATCTCGGCCTTAAGGGAATTTTTAGTGATTTGTACCGCTTTTGTTTCATAAATTGTTTTATTTTCATTTATGAATTTAATAATTTCACCTGCTTTTATTCTTAAGACTCTTGCAAGATGAAAGAAATTTTCATCATCGGCAAGTTCTATAAAGCCATCTTTTATGTTTTCTTTTTTAATTAAAAAATGCGGCATAACAAGTAAATATTAACATAGAAATACAAACTCTACTACATTTGGAGGATATTTTAAAATTAAATTAAACCCGGTAAAACCCTTGCTATGTAAGCATTTTAACTTAAATCTTATACTTTGGTATGAGAATTTTATACTAAAGTATTAAAAAATAATTTCGTTAAAAAGAGTAATAGGAAAAATGGAGAGAAAAAAATGTCTATTACATTGGGTACAAACATACCTGCTCACACCGCCCGCACGAAACTGGACAGTGTGGTTGGAAACTTAACCAAAACAATGGAGCGGTTATCATCAGGTGTAAAAATCAACAGAGCAGGTGATGATGCTGCCGGTCTTGCAATTTCACAAAATATGGAAGCAACTATCAGAGGTTCAAGACAGGCAATGAACAACATACAAAATGCAAAATCGTATTTGGCGATTGCAGAAGACGGTATGGTTTCAATAAGTGAACATTTTCAAAGAATTAACGACCTGTTGACCAATATGGCAAATGACACAAACGATGACAATTCAAGAACAGCATCCGTAAGAGAAATTATTGAACGTTTAAGCGAAATTGACAGACTGGCAAAAACAACAAATTTCAACGGCAGAACAATGCTCGACGGTAACATCGACCCTGAAACAGGCGAATCTAAGCCGATTGTTATTCAAATGGGTCCGAGCAAAGATGAAACTTCCACATTGGATATTTCAGCTGCTTTATCAAAATGCTTTGTAAGTTCTTTCGGGGCAACTCTTCCTACAAATTTGGATCCGGATGGCGGTGAATTTAAACCGACAAATGAAAATTGCAGAGCTTACATGGGTATAATACAGAACGCAATTGCAACTTTATCAACAAGACGCGGTCTTCTCGGTGCTTATGAAAACAGAATTGACAGTTCATACGATAATATGACAATTCGTATTGAATCGCTTGAATCTGCAAAAAGTAATTATGTTGATACAGATATAGCAAAAGAAGCTACAAATTTAACTCACAATCAAATACTTGAACAGGTAAATATTGCGATGCTGACTCAGGCAAATTCGCTTCAATCAATGGCGCTATCTTTGCTTGGCGGTTAGAGGATATTATAAGAACTTCCAAACAACAATTCTCTCCTGTAAACCCATCTTAAAATTAAGATGGGTTTTTCCGTATGTTTTATGGTTTTTTAATTTTATAAAATAATGTGTAAAAAAATGTTAAAATTTATATCAAAAACAGACAATTTTATACTTGTATGTTTTTTTGTAGTGTTGTATAGTAAATCTTGCAGTAGTATAAAATAAAAAATATAAGGGGGAATATGAATTGGCAATAATGACACCACCTATCGGAAATATAACTCAAACACCGAAACAACAATATCTTGGAAGACACATACTGGCTGAATTTTTTGAATGCGACCCGAATGTTTTAAATAATCCTGAACTGGTTGAAAAGTATATGTTGGAAGCGGCACTGGAATGCGGTGCTACGGTAGTTAATAAATGTTTTCATTTATTTATGCCTCATGGTGTTTCAGGGGTTGTTATAATTTCCGAAAGTCATCTTGCAATTCATACATGGCCCGAATATGGTTATGCTGCGGTTGATTTGTTTACCTGCGGAGAACAATGCGATCCTAAAGTATCTTATGAATTTTTAAAGAAAAAATTTAATTCAAAAGATGCAAAATACAGCCAGCTTAACAGAGGTTTAATGGATTTTTCATCTCATAACATAAAACACAATTCTTTTTCGGTTTCCGAAACATTTTAAAAATTTTTTGTTAATATAAATATATGGCTGTTTTTAAAATTGTGAAAATGGAGCATTGTTACATTGATGATATTCTTCAGGTGGAAGAACTTTGTTATGGTGCTCATCATTGGTCAAAAGATTCGTTTTTAACGGAGTTAAACAACAAAATTTCTTCATACAGATGTATAATTGATGAAGAAAAAAATAAATGTGTCGGATATATGGGCATCTGGAAAATAGCAGACGAAGCTCATATTACAAATTTATCAGTTCATCCCGATTATCAAAACAGAAAATTTGCACACAGATTACTGCTTGCTTCAATTGATGAATGCTATGAAAATAAAATAAAATATATTACTCTTGAAGTAAGAGAATCAAACGCTAAAGCGATAAGCTTATATAAAAAATTCGGTTTTAAATCATTAGGGAAAAGAAAAAAATATTATCAGGATAATAATGAAGATGCATATATAATGTGGAGTGAAAATATTTTTGATAAAAAATACAAAGATTTATATAATAAAATAAGAAGTGAAATTGAGGGAACGGAAAATTTTGATTAGCAAAAGATACAAGGATATTTTTGATAAATTTATTTACAGAGGGGAATCGACACCTTTATCATTAGGAACACTTGTTGTCGTAGCTTTTTGCTTCTTAATTTTAATTATTTCCACTTTTACACAATTTAATTTTTCTCACCCGTGGATGGGTTATACTTCATCGGGCGGATTTGGTTTTATTAAAAAACATATTGCATATACTCCGCTTATCCCCACAATGATATTTATTATATATTTGCTCGGAAGAAAATATGCCTGTTTGCTTTTTATTTTGTATACGCTTGTAGGCTTCTTTTTTGTTCCGATATTTTCATTCGGGGGCGGATTCGGTAATGTTCAGAATTATCTTTTCGGATATTTTCTGGGTTTTGTTTTTGCAATTTTTATAGAAGGCGGAATATTAAAAAGAAACCAAACACCTCTGTACAGGTTATTTGCTTGTACTTGCGGTGTTTTATCAATTCATATTTGCGGATTTGTTTACTGTTTTATTCTTGCAATATTCAAAGTTATAGATTTCAGCTTTATTTTCCTCGTTGTAAGCGTATTGAGCGGTGGAAAAATCATTTATGACTTGATATTCAGTTCTTTAGTTATTCTTTTTGCACCCTATATTAAAAATATTTTTTGGGTATGTATGAAACCGAAAATAATTGCAAAAGAAAGAAAAAATATCAGAAGACATTCGCATATGACATCAGATAATCAGTAATTACGTTAATAAGCATTGGAAGAATTACTACCAGTATAAATGCTCCGAGTACGGGTTTAAAAAGAAAGCTTAACGAAAAAACATTTACCTGAGGAGCGGTTTTAGAAATAATACCAAGGATTATATCCTGCGCCAATGTTGCAAGAAGAACGGGAGAAGCTATATGCAGACCCATAAATAAAATATTTCCGGTTAATTCGCTTAAAAATTGAACATTTATAATTTTTTCAAAATGAAAATCAATAACATACATCGGATATAATTCAAAACTTTTAATGAAAGCATTTAAAAGCCAGTACACACCCCCCGAATAAATAAAAACAAGAAGTGCCAGTGTTGAAAAATAGTTTGCCATAATACTTACCTGCGTTTTTGAACTCGGGTCCATAATCATAGCCGACGACAAGCCCATTTGAGTATTAATCATATCTCCACCCGCTAAAATTGCAGCTAATATACAGTTTGCAACATAACCGACAAGTGCTCCGAACACAAAATTTAAAACCATACAAAGAAAAATCGGTGTTCCGTCGGGTGCGGGTGCGGGTTTTAATATTCCGCATATGATAATTGTGCATATTATTGCAAGTGAAAGTCTTGTCATAACGGGAATTTCAGACCTTGAAAAAACGGGTGCAAAACGCATTAACCCTGCAAATCTTAAAAAAACCATTATTCCGCTGCCGAGAGCGGTATTAATTTCAGGAAATAAAATTGCAAATTGTTTTAATATTTCATCCATTTCATTTCCTTTTTACCGTTACTTTTTGTTTTGGATTTTTAATCTTTCGATAAAATTAGGCTCAACACCTGAAGTTTGCTTTGCATTTATGTATATCGGGCTTTTTGTTGTTGAAGAAGCGTCCCATTTGATTTTACCTTTATTGATTAAAGCTTTATTAAGTGAAGAGTTTGCTCTTATTTTATCCTGCATTTCAGCGCTAAACGGTCTTGTGTATTTAAAATAATCTTCAGGTAATACATAGGTATCGCTTTTCGGTACGACATTAAAAGCAATGCTTGCTCCTTCAAATACAAAGTTTGTTAAGATTTTAATAAAATATCCGCCGAGAATTACAATTGTTAAAAACACAATGACAATTTTCGGTGCTGCAGCAATTGTTTGCTCCTGAACCTGAGTAACGGCTTGTAAAATACCTACAACAAGCCCGACAAGAGCCGCCATAAGTACACATGGCATGCTGATTGCAAGCATGACCATAAAACCTTTTCCTAAATATTCAACTAATACTTCCATTAATTAAAGCTTTCCACAAGTCCCTTTACTATCAGGCTCCACCCGTCCACTGCAATAAATATTAAGAGTTTAAACGGAGTAGATACGATTTGAGGAGATAACATAAACATCCCGAGAGCAAGTAATATGTTTGCAACAACAAGGTCAAGCACTATAAAGGGAATATATATGATAAAACCTATTTCAAACGCCGTTTTTAACTCTGAAACTATATAAGCGGGAGCTACTTCCCAAATTGTAAGCTCATCCGGTGATTCGGGCGGTCGTTTTTTTATCTTTTCAACAAAAAAAGCAAGATCGCTTTGTCTTGTCTGCTTTAGCATGTATTCTTTCAGGGGCTTGGATGCTGCATTTACAGCTTCTATCACGTTTTGGTTTTTTTGATACGGTATTTGATAAGCCTGATACATTTTATCAAATACGGGCGACATGGTATAAACTGTTAATATTAAAGACAAACCTATTAAAGTCATTGCAGGAGGAACAGAGTTTGTACCCATTGCGGTTTTTAACATTGAAAAAACAATCGTAAATCTTAAAAAGGGTGTCATGGATACGAAAATAAACGGCAAAAGTGAAAAAGAAGCCATTGCCACAAGCAATTGTATAACAGGATTTATATCTTTAAGCAGATTATCCATTAATACCTGCTCCCGCTTTGTGTTTTTGTATCATTTAATTCTCTTAGAAGTTTTTGTATAACTTCTTTTTTGGCGGAAATTTTTCTTGCCGCCTGCATATTTGATGTTTTATTATCTTTATATAACTCCATAAACTGTCTTTGAGGTTTCAAATTATCGGCTTCCTGATTTACATATCTTTCATTGTTTGATTCTTCAAACTGTTTTCTGAATTCTCTATCTTCATCATATGAATTATTCATTTCTTTGAGTATGTTTTGAATTGCTTCTTCTTTTGAATAAGCGGAAGATAAATTATCTGAATCGCTTGCTAATTTTGCAAGAAATGTTGTTCTTTCGGCATCTGAAGCTATCAAAAATTTTTCGCTTCCGGCTTTTACTATGAGTAAAGTCTTTTTAGGAGCAATCATACAGCTGTCCAGAACCTTTATTGTCCCTTTTGTATCTAATTTATTGGGGGTAATGGTTTTTTTGTATATTACAAAACCGACAAGTAAAATTCCTACCATTGCAAGTGTGTAAAATATGAAAGCTGTGATATATGTTAGCATTTTTAATCCTTTTTCATTTATGTATTACTTTTCAAAATCCGAATAGTCAAATTCTTCGTCTTCTGATTTTTTTGGTGCCGGCGCAGGCTTTTGGGGAGTTACCGCTTTGGGTTTTGGCTCATTTACAGCCTGAGATGCCTGTGTTTTAGGCTGAGGTTTTTGCTTCGGTGTTTCTTTTGATAAAACTTCGTTAAGTTTTACCGCATATCTGTCATTTATAATGATAAGTTCACCCTTGGCAACTTTTTTATCCTCAACAAACAGAGAAATTTCGTTATTAAAAACAGAACCTAAATCTATAATTTGTCCCTGACTTATTTGTTTTAATTCGCCAATGGTCATTTTGACTTTTTCAAATTCTGCGTTTATTTCTATTTGAATATCATCCCACAGATTTTTTTCCATTATTACCTCGTTAATTGTTTCTTCGTTTCCGTCATAATCATCCGAATCTATAATCAAAGATGAATCTATTTTGATTTTAAAATTTTGTTTAAACTCCCCTGATATTAATGTCATCTGAGTAAGATTACTGTCCTCAAAAACAATTATATCATCACAAGAAAGTCCTTGCAGTTCTTCCAGCGTAATTTTTGTACTTCCTACATGAATTTTTACATTTGCGGAAGAATTTTTAAAATCTTCATAATCAAAAGTGTTATCTTTTTTAATGTTTTCAAGTTTCAATCTGTCATAAGGTATTGATAGCGCCAGATGATAGATATCACCATCCGTAAATGTCGTACAAAATATAAGGTTTATTATTTTTTCGCTGTCTTTTGAAATTTTTACGGATTCCGGCGAAATTAAAATTTCTTTCAGTTTTTTATAAAGATATTCGTTAAAATTATTTAAAATTTTAATTTCAAGAGGAGTAAGGGATGAAAGGGCAAACTGCGGATTTTCAGACAGCAATACGGCGTTCAGATAATTTTTAACAAAATCTTTTGAAAGCCTTATTGTAACAGGGATATGATTATCAACCTTAATTTTACTTGAAAAAAAATCAATTCCTTTTATTATGTTTTCTTTTCTGAAATCCTTAAAGTCGTTTACTGCCTGCAGACAAACAGTATTTTCTTTTTCCCAGTACTGCTCAATTGCGCCGGAAAGCGTTTCGGTCATTGTATTTCCGAAACTATGAAAGTTTATATCTTTAAAAATATTTTCTTTTGCTTTAGGCATCAAAATACCTGTTTTTTCGTGATAAAACCCCATCAATATTATATAATTTTATTTTTTAACAAGGCAATTTATTAAAAAAAATTAATATCAAAAGTGCTGAAAATTGACATTAAAGTTTTATTTATACATCCGAATAAAAGAACCTCAACGGAGATGCAGGTTAAGCATTTTTGTTCCTGCAATTACAAGAATACAAGAAATGACAGCATCTTACTGTATTCCGGTAAAAATTAGCATGTAAGTGCCTTAAATAATTTAATCCTCAGTATCTTTATCTTTGATGTCGGAATTTAGCGACCATAAAACCGCGGCAAGCCACCCAAAAAATGTCCATCCCGTAAACAGGGTTAGAATTGTAATTGCAAAAATATTTTTATGTCTTCTTATATATGCAATTATAACCGGCACGAAATATATACATAATCCGAAAAAGATACATACGGACATTGTAAGCAAAACCATAAAGAGCAATATGTATATTATGTAATCAGATTCCATACCGAAACTCCTTTTTTAAGAGAATAAAGTAATTATAATATATTTTTAAAATTTAATAAATAGCCTGTTTTAATAATTTTTTAAAAACTATAATTCATCTATATCCCCGATTATTGCTTTTAACATAATATTCATGCCGGATGAGGGTTTATGAACTTTGACGGCGCATCTTGAATTTGAGGGATTTAGTGCGGTACAATCAGCAGCTGTTGCTGTCGCTCCTGCACAAAGACTGTATGAATTACATCCTTCACATGAGAACTCATTTGCGCATTTTTCATGAATTTTTACGCTTGCATTCTGGCAAGCTTTCGATTGATAAATACCGTGTCCGCCAAATGCTTTACAATCTGCATCAAAAGGACTTTGCATACCTGCAATAAGCGTTCCTTTAGTAAATGCATCAATATTGTCTTCATTTATCTCGTAGGTATAAATATCGTAACTTAAAAGAGAATTATCTTTTTCATAGTTTACGTTTGTTGTACCGCAATAAGCACTTCTTGTTTGACTTGCCGCCGTTCCGTCCGGTTTATACATATTAACCGTACTGTTGCAGTTTGCAGGCTTAACATTTCCCGTAAACTCGCCTCCCGAAAATATTACTAACGGAAAACGGTCTACCCATATTCTGTTTAACCCCGACCCAAAGCCATCTATATCGACAAGGATATTTTTATATGTAAATTCTGAATTTGTATAAGGCGTTATGGCTGCGGAAGCAAGGCCTCTTATTTCAATACCGTTTGTAAGAGATACATTTGTTGTGCTTGCACTTGAATTATTAGCACATGAAGCAGCGCTTTTAAGAGAAAGTATGTCCGCAAATTGTACGCAGTATGTATTCAGATTATTTGTTGTATCCGTAGGATTTTGACGGAAAAGCTCTCCTGCATAAGAAAATTTTTCGTATCTGTCTAAAATGCCTATATTTGCTTTCATTATATTATTCACGGCGGCATATAAATATATTTTTGATTTTTGAACACTCGGTCTGTTGTTAATAAGTAATGCCAGAGATAGCGTAACGACAATAGTTATTGCAACCATTAATTCTATCAGTGTCCAGCCGAACAATTTTTTCACCTTTAACCTCTTTTCATTATAAAAATCCGTTAAATATTACAATTTAGTTTTTGAAATCCAAACGGCACATTCAAACTCATCATAACATTCTTTGCTCCAATAAAAGCCTTTTGTGTCGCAATATTCGTCGAGTCCCGCCATATCTCCGCCAAAAGCGGTGCAATCCGCCCTTAAATAAGGAACGTCTCTGTTTATTGGCTTAGTTATTCCTTTAGGACCTCCGATTTGAAATATATCGTATCCGAAAGGAATTTTTGTGGTCATAAAATCTATTTCCGCACCGTTGTTGCATATTGGAGCATATTCTATTCCTAATTCCATCATATCCGTATGACTGCAATTTAGAGGCGCCATAAGTCCGCCCATTCTTTCCGTTGAAAACAATCGAACGGGAACTCTATCAACTCCAAGCTCGTCATCACCGTTTCCGGCACCGTTTATATCTATCATAATGTCTTTTGCGAGAGTTCCGCCTGCTTCAAACGGAGACTTTTCCATTCCCATAATTTCAATTTTTGTTCCTTTAAATCTGAAATTCGGCTTTATCATTCCGCCGTCATCTCTGCAATCAGGTGTTTTTCCCGAAACTTTTTCGCCTACCATAAGACAAAATTCATCTGTTTTTTCATCTTTTGACTTATAAACATAACCGTGTTCTTTATAATAAGAAACAAGCTCTTTTTGTATTGTTTTATATGCATAGTTTGCTCTGTTTACAAAGTACCTCTGCTTCGGATTAAATGTTTTAAAAAACATATATATAAGTCCGATAATAACGGAACCGCCGATTAAAATTACAAGAACATTAACCAGAATTTGCACAGGGTCGACACCATATATATCGGGTTTCTTCTTTGTATCCGGTTTCTTTTTTATTTCTTTTTTATTCTTTTTGTCAGGTTTTGGAGGCATTCTTCATAACTCCTGAAGTGTTCATACGGTTCAAAATTTAGCTTTTTGGCACTAACATTCAGCACTGTTTTATTTTCTACCGTAATTATTTTTACATTGTTTTCTATTGATGATAACACGGCACCCGACCCTAAAGCATCATACGGAACAATTAAATATTCAACATTCTGATACGTCAAAGAATTATTAAATTGACTATCCGTTTTTTTAATAATTTTGGGTGCAATACTTAACCCCTGCATTATACAGGGCAGGTATGTCGAACTTATTAATTCCGATGCCACTTTCGGGTTTTCAATTTTTTCGGATATATCAACATCAAAAAACGCAGGAGAATGTGCCGATGGAATTAAATATTTTTTTGTAATTATATGAGATATAACAGCTTCAATTCCGCCAACAGGGTCAATCCCCGAGCCGTTTGCATAATTTTCATCTTCCGAATCTTCATTAAAATAACAAATAACGGCAATAGCATCTGCTCCTGCTTTTATTAATTTTTCGGTGCATAAAAGCAATTCATCGGGATTATCAAGAGAACCTGATGATATACCGTTTTCTATTTCAATATTAACGCCTACGGGGTTTTTAGTATATTCAATTCCTGAAATTTTAATACCTTGAACCACTTTAAGAGCATTTATGGTATTTATGTGGACATTTATTATATTTTGCGGGATAGCACAATCGAAAATCACTCCGATATTATTTGTTTCATACGGTTTTAGTGGCAATAAACCTATATTTCCTCTAAAAAATTCGTCAAACAAATACCCTTCAAGGTAGCTCATATCGTTATTTATTGCACTTAATATTCCACCATTAACGGCATTAGGGTTAACTATACAATGAAAATATTTACTGAATTTTCTTGCAATATATCCAAAATCCCCCGCATATCCGCCGATATCAGCACCTATTCCTGTCGGGATTGACAATGCTATAACGGGTTTTACCATTTTAATACCCCCTTGTCAGTTTAAGCATAAGTGTTTCAAGAGTATTTTTTTCCGAAACATCCCAATTATACATTTTTATTGCTTGATTTATAAATTTAATATCACGGTTTAGTTTTAGACAAAAAGTTTGATTGTCAAAATTGCTTATAATCAAATCTTTTAAATATACTATAAGCTCATTTAACAGTGTTTCAAGTTCTATTGAGGATGTTTTTATCATATTCAGCATTTTTTCCGAAATTTCAAGCGCTTGGACACAGTCGAAATTCGGATAATTTGTAAACAATTCCCTGACTTCGGGATGACTGTCTTTTTCTTCTCTTGAATTTAATTTAAAAACAAAACTTCTTGATACAACGGTTTGTAAAATATCTTCTTTTGATTTTGTTAAAAATATGAAAGTAACTCTGCCCGGAGGTTCTTCAATTGATTTTAAAAGAGCATTCAAAGTTGCAGGATGGAAAGTATCATATGTTAAAGGCTTAAAAGAATAATCAATATCCGTTGAATATCCCAGTCTTGTAAAATCATTAAGTTCAAAAGGTCCGTATTCATAAGGAGCCGAAGAAAAGAAAATAAAAAATCTGTGGTAATCGCTTGAAACAAGTATAGATTTTTCAATCAGCCTTGCCTGATTAATAGAAATTACCGTTTGGGAATCTTTTTCCGCTTTAAAATGAATTTCCGAAACATTATTTACAGCAGGATGAGAATAGCTTCTAATCCATTTACAGTTCATACAATTGCAATTATTTTCACCCGAATTTTGGCAGTTTAAAAGACGGGCAAGTTCAAGAGCAAAAAGGTATTGGCTTTTTGTATCACTCCCTTCAAAAATCAAAGATTGAGGGAATTTTTTTTCACCTTTATTTACCTGTTCAATTAAAGTTGAAAAATATTGATATGCAAAAGGAAATTTATTTTTGAAAAATTCATTCATCAACTTTTTCTCCAATAAATGCAAGTTCATAAGCTAAAATCGGGTCTTTAATTACACCTGTTTTTAATTTATATTCGACCTCGGTTAAATTTATTTTTAATCTCACAAGTTCATCTGCGCTTACTTTGCTTAATTTTTCAAGATTTTTCTTAACCAAAAATTCATTTTGATTTAATTTAATTGCAATATCATAAGTTGACATTGTTTTTGAATAAAGTTTTATTTTAAGCAGATTTGAAAAAACCGTCTGAATAAAAGCTAAGGATACCAGATAGTGTTCTTTTTGGTTTAATGTCAAAATTAAATTCAAGCTTTCCGCATATTTTTTATCCAGAATTAAATCAATGAGGTTATATATATCAGCTGAATTTGTTGTTGTTTCTTCTATTGCTTCTTTTGTTACTAGGTCATGAGGGTGAAGATACAATTTTATTTTTTCAAGGTGGTTAGATATATCTCTTAAAGATACACCCGTTGTTTGAATAATTAAAGACGCTTCAGGATTATTGATTTTTAATGATAATTCGGATGCCATTTTTTTGATAATCGGGATTAATTTATAATCTTCATAACTTCTGTATGCCGGGAATTCCTCGGGTTTTGTAATTTTAATGAGTTCTTTATAAAGTTTTTTTCTGCTGTCGGGTTTTTTCTTCTCGCCTCTCGGTGTCGGACAGATTAGTATAAGATGAACTCTGTCCGATATATCAGAAAATGCATCCGTTAATACTTTTGTTTGTTTTTCGTCCAGTTTTTCCTTGTTTTTTGTTTCAAGAAAATATTTAGGACATTTTATTTGTATAACAATGTCCCCGAACATCATGGCATTTGTTCTTAATAATTCCGAAAATAAAGAAAAAGAGGGATTGTCAACAAACCTGTAATTAAGCTCGTTGACATCATTCCCTAAAACTTTATTCTTAATTTCCTTTGAGCGCTTTTCAATTAAATAATCTTCATCGCCCCACAAA
>CADBOJ010000040.1 GCA_902796305.1 uncultured bacterium
TTAAGAGCAGCTTGGGCTTCTTCTACCGAAGCACCTGATCCGGCTTGTTTACCGCTGTTAAGAGCAGCTTGGGCTTGTTCTACCGAAGCACCTGAGGCTTTTGAGGTATCAGCTGCACTCATTTTATCTCTTTCAATCTTTAAATTTGCATTTACTCGGGCTTTTATATCTTTTGCGACTTCGTACATATCACCGTATGTAATACCGCTATGATTCCAACCCACAGTACTATGGATTTCATCCATTAAATATTTAAACTCATCTTCACCCAGTTTTCCATCACCATCTAAATCAACAAGTGTTCCGATTGCTTTATCCAGTTTACTTCCGGATGTTGTTCTGTAACCTGCAGAATCAAAAATTGTTTGATTTCTTAATTCCCAGTATTCATTAGTCGGTCTGCCGTTACTATCTTCAAATATGTTTACCACCTTGTCAAAAGCATCATTATACCCTTGGACTCTGTTTGAATAATTCTGAAGATCTTCCTGACTTTCAATTTTAGGTCTGTTAATGTTGTCTCCCACGTCAAAGCTCATAGCATTTCTCCAATTTAATTTTCTACACAAATACGACAAACGGAATATTTGTGTAGAAACTTTATAAATTTAGAAGAAAGTTTTACAAAACTTAATTAAGAATTGTTATATTAATACTTAAACTCCTCTGGCTTCAAGGAATTTATTAACTTCTTCCATTAGTGATTCTCTTATGGATTTATAGTTTTTATCTTTTACAATTATAATTTCGCCTATTTCGGCTATTAAATAATTTAAATTTATATTATATTCTTTGGCCAGTTTTGCCATAACGGAAATACTCGGCAAGCTTTTTGAATTTTCTATATTTGATATAGCTTGTTTAGTAACATTCAAAAAGTTCGCAAGTTCTTCCTGCGACATATCTAAAATTTTTCTTATTTTTTTAAATCTGCTTCCTACTGTATTTTCCACGACTAATTATCTCTACGTGTATAAAATAAACCAAAACTTGACAAATATAAATACTTAGTGTACTATTTATTTGTTGTTATAAGTCAAGAATATTATAACACAATAAATCATTTATTGACAACAACTAATTTGTATTATGGAATTAAGATGCCGAAACGACTTAAAAAACTGTCAAATATTCACAAAGAACTGACAAAATATCTGCTTACCGGTTTATCAAGAGCGGAAATTGCAAGAAAAATGAATTTCTCAACTTCAAGCGTATCTAATAAGTTGAACGAATTATTTCTTGAGTATAACGCCAAAAATAAGCATGAATTTATACTAAATATTTTTGGTGAAATAATTGACGATAAAAAACTGGAAATATCATCGTTGCGCAATATAATAAAAAGTGCCGGTGTTGAAATAAAAAATCTGAAAACATTCCTTAAAAACATAATCAAATCAGAACAAAATAAAAATAAGCTTTCGTTTTGGATAAACAAAACAAAAACTTATTTAGAAAAGTAAATTACTTATTAACTCTCTACTTATTCAAGCACGGTCTTTTGTTTAAAATTGTTACTCAAAAGACCTTTTTTTAATTGTATCAGAAATTCTTTTTATTAAGAGCATCTAAATATAAAAATTTATATTTTTTGGCCGACTCTTCCCATGTAAATCTGGAATTCAGACAGTTTTTCATAAGCTTTTTAAAATCTTCTTTTCTGTCATAATATGTCCAAATCGCATTTTTAATTTCATTTACCATGGACTGAGCATCATAACCCAAAAATTTAAAACCGTTAGCTCTGTCATTAGGATAAGCAACAACCGTATCATCCAAACCGCCGGTTGCTCGAACAATAGGAACTGTTGCATATTTCATAGCTATCATTTGGGAAATTCCGCAAGGCTCAAATAAACTCGGCATCAGGAATAAATCCGAAGCTTTATAAATTTTATCTGCTAAATCGGCTTTAAAATCAATCCATGCTCTTATATTTCCTGAATTATTTGATGCCCATATAAGCATATTTTGATATCCTTCTTCGCCGGTACCTAAAAATATAAAATCGCACGGCAAATTCATCAATTCAAACTTTGCAAAATCGATTAAATCCATACCTTTCTGATATACAAGTCTTGATATCATTGCAACCATAGGTCTGTAAGGATTTACGGGAAGCCCGAAAGCATGCTGTATTTCTTCCTTTAAAGCAGGTTTTTCTTTTATATTAAAGGGTTTTTTATCGTATTTTGTACCGTTTAAAATACCGCAAAGTTTATATGTTTGACCACGCAAAGTATAGTCCATACCCTCACCGTAATCACCGCCAAGAATTTCGGAAGCATATCTCGGTGAAACCGTTGTAATCTTATCCGCACAATATAGTGCACCTTTTAACCAGTTAACTTTTCCGTAATGCTCAAGACAATCATCTCTATACACGTTATCCCAACGCATATTTGCAAAGTCAACTATTGATTTATCACATGCACCCTGATAGGCAAGATTGTGTATTGTAAATACCGATTTTGTATCTTTATAAAATTCATCATATTTGTAATTGGATTTTAAATATACGGGAAGCATCGCCGTATGCCAATCATTAGCGTGGATTATATCGGGTCTAAAATTTAAAAGCTTTGCATATTCAAGTGTTGCAAGAGAAAATGCCACATATCTTTGCATTTCGTACATTTCGTCACACCACTTCGGGTAAACTACATTAAAGCACGAAAAATATTTAGGATTATCAACAAAAAATACCTTTACTTTTGTTTTTGGGATTTCACACATTTTAAGCTTAAAAATATGTTGAGAATGACCCATATTTATCTTTAGTTCCGAATTTTCAAGTTCAACAATGTTATACTTATTTTCATCAATGCAACCGTAAAGAGGTGTAAAAACAGCACATTCAACGCCTTCCTTATCAAGATACAAAGGTAATTCGCCAACAACATCCGCCAAACCACCGACTTTAGAAAAAGGTGCAACTTCTGCAGATGCAAATAGGACTCTCAATTCGCATTTATTTTTCATAAATTTAAAATTCATATTCTATCCTTTAAGAAACATAATTTAATAAATTTATTATATCAAAAAATATATGAAATTTTGAAAATATTAACAAATAGTATATAATAACCTCATCATAATAAACTTAATTTTGGGATATTTATGCAAAAAATGCCTTTACTATAGCGGAAATTACGGTGGTGCTTTTTATAATAGGAGTCACATGCGCAATTGTAATTCCTGTTATGTTGCATTCAAAACAGGATGAAAAAGTATTAAAGTTTAAAAAAGCAGATAATGAAATACATAGAGTAATTGATGAACTTATAACAAGTGATAAATATTACTGTAACGGTGATTTAGGCTTAAGAAAACCCGATTGTAAACTGTTGATACAATCAGATAACGGAAAATCCACCGGAAACGGTTTACCGGACAATCTGATATATTTATGTAAAACAATGTCCGAATTGCTTTCAACAAAAAGCATAAATTGCAAATACGAAAAAACTACAGAAGTACGTGGCTCAGCATTACTTTCAACAGGAACAACAAATGTACGTCCGGAATCTACGGAAGAAAACGGCACAAACTATACTATGGAAGTAACGGAACAAACAATAGAAACAACAAAAGAGTTGTTTGATATACAATGCAAAAATGCGGCACCAATTATAGGCGCAGAAATAACTACAACCGATGGCACAGTATTTTATCAAACAAGACCTTTTGCAACGTTTGGCTTTATATCAAATAAGGGTTACCGTGCGTTTTCCTCTCCCTATGATCATCCCGCAACATATGGCGATAAAGGCGGCTTCGATATTAATTTTAAAAACTTATGTATAGATATTGACGGTATTCCGGACAACGCAACAGCAACAGACTGCGTTAATGAATGCCCATTTGGCTACGGTGTAAGAGCAGACGGTAAAATCATGCGGGGAAAAAGAGCTGAAGAATGGATAGAAAAAACGCAGCAAAAAAATTAAATAGACAATCTTAAAATACTGACAGTATTTTAAGTGTTTCTTTTAACAATTCTTGTTCATCACCTTTTTTAACAATTTCGACAGCCTCTTCTAGCGCTTTTGTATATTCACTTTGGCTATATCCAAGAGATTGAAGAATTGTTTGAACCTGAATAAGTATTTCATTTGAAACAACAGGGTTGGTTGCCTTGGATGAGATAACACCGGCTGTAATATCTTGTTTTACAAGTTTATCCTTAAGTTCAAGGACTATTTTTTGTGCCATTTTAGCACCTATGCCTTTTGTTCTTGAAATAAGTTTATGATTTTCTTCTACAACAGCTTCAACAAGCTCCGATGATGTAAATTCATCAAGAAGCGCAAAAGCCACTTTTACCCCGACACCCGAAACAGAAGTTAATATATCAAAAATTATTCTGTCCTGCTTTTTTATAAATCCGCAAAGAAACATATTATCTTCTTTGTGTATCAATTTTAAATAAATTTTAATATTTTCTCCCAATTCTCCAAGAGAAGATAATGTTCTTGAATTAACAAAAATACTGTATCCGATACCGTTACATTCAACAGTACAATACGGATAATTTTTACTTATTAATTCACCCTTAATATAATCAAACATTACAGTTAACTCCTCCAATCATTTTATTATAAAAATCGACTAAAAATTTTAAAGAATTGTAAAATTTAAACATTAGTATTAACTTATTGTTATAAAAAGTCCAAAGCAATATTTTATAGTATAATTTCAAAAGAGGTTAACAGGAATAATTATGAACAAGATAATGTATAGCGGTGCTGAAATATTGATAAAATCACTTCTTAAAGAAGGTGTTAAAGAAGTATTCGGATATCCCGGCGGTGTAGTACTTCCCTTGTATGACGCTCTTTACCTTCAGGACGATATAAAGCATTATCTTGTGCGTCATGAGCAAGCAGCGGTACATGCGGCGGAAGGATACGCAAGAGTTTCGGGTCGTGCGGGAGTAGCAATTGTAACTTCCGGTCCGGGTGCTTGTAATACCGTAACGGGACTTGCAAACGCATATTATGACGGAACACCGCTCGTTTTAATAACAGGGCAGGTTAATTCTTCCCTTATCGGCGGAGATGCGTTTCAGGAAGCAGACGTTGTAGGTATTACAAGGTCATGCTGTAAACATAATTATCTTGTTAAAGACGTAAGGGAACTGGCAAAAACAGTTCAGGAAGCTTTTTATATAGCAACAACTGGTAAAAAAGGACCTGTTGTTATAGATATCCCCGTTGATGTATTTAATGCAAAACATACGTTTACATACCCGAAAAATGTTGAACTTATTGGATACAATCCGAATTATAAAGGTCATCCGCTCCAAATACAAAAAGCACTTAATACATTATATGAAGCAAAAAGACCGGTAATTATATCAGGAGGAGGCGTTGTAGCTTCTAATTCCCATGAGGAATTAAAAGAAATTGCAACAAGACTCTCTATTCCGGTGGTACATACATTAATGGGAACGGGAACTTATTCGGATTACCTTGAAAACGGGCTCGGTATGATGGGAATGCACGGAAATTATTGCGCCAATCTGACCGTATCAAATGCCGATGTTATATTTGCAATAGGAACAAGATTTTCGGACAGAATTACCGGCTGTTTGAAAAAATTTGCAAGAGATGCGCAGGTTATTCATATTGATATTGACCCCTGTTCAATTTCAAAAAACGTAAAAGCAAATATTCCCATAGTCGGAGATATAAAAAATGTTTTATCTGCAATGATTCATCAAATGGATAAAGACAAGCATCAGGTAAATATTGACCTTAAAAATAAATGGCTGGCAGAAATCGAAGAGTGGAAAAAGAAAAAGGCGGTTCCGCACAAATTATCAGACAAATTAAGCGCAGTAACCGTGCTTCAAACCATATATGAATATACAAAAAAAGACGAACCGGTTATCTCGACAGAAGTCGGACAGCATCAGATGTGGACTGCCCAAAACTTCAAATTTAACAAACCGAGAAAATTCATAACCTCGGGCGGGCTCGGGACAATGGGTTTTGGTTTTCCTGCTGCAATGGGAGCATATCTTGCACTTCAATCAAAAGATAAATATGTTATCAACATCGCAGGGGACGGCTCAATACAGATGAATATTCAAGAAATGATGACATGTATGGATTACAAATTTAAAGTAATTAACTGCATTATTAATAACGGTTACCTTGGTATGGTAAGGCAATGGCAGAAAAAAATTTACAACGGTCATTATTCTCAAACAAAAATTTCTTCTCCTGATTTCGTAAAATTAGCGGAAAGCTACGGAGCACTCGGAATAAGAGTAACGAAGGAAGAAGAGATAATTCCCGCCCTGAAGCGAGCAATCGAATTTGACGGCGCAGTTATGATAGATTTCGTTTGTGAAAGCTTTGAAATGGTATATCCATGGGTGCTTGCAGGAAAACCAATTGATAATGTATTACTATCTGAAGAGGATTGCTGATTTATGAGTTCAAATATCAATATAAATCAAGGTATTAGTCATACTATTTCCGTACTTGTATCAAATGAGGTCGGAGTGCTGTCGAGAATTGCGGATCTTTTTTCAGGCAGAGGTTACAATATTGAAAGTTTAACGGTTGCACCGACGGCAGACAGTATATATTCGAGAATAACAATCGTAACGCAGGGAGATGACGCTACAATTGAACAAATTTGCAAACAATTAAACCGCCTTATACCCGTTATAAAGGTTGCCAATCTTTCCATGGGAGAAGCTATTGAGTATGAAATCGGACTTATTAAAGTTTTTGTAAATGACGAAAACAGAGCCGAATTTATGAATATTGTGAGTCAGGCGGGCGCAAATATTATGGATGTAACGGATAAAACTTATACCGTTAAAATTGACGGAGATGAAAAAAAAGTAAAGACTTTTGCCGAACTTGTGCGTCCGTTCGGAATAAAAGAATTTGTGCGCTCGGGAAAAGTTGCAATCACAAAAGGCAACTGGTTTTCAAACTTTAAAAAAGCAAAAGAATAATTTTTTGCTATTCGTTTTCCTTACTGCGTTCTTCTATAAGATTTAAAATACCAGCCAGTGTTTTTGATGCTTCTTCATCCGATATTTTAGCAAGATAGGAACTGAACGGCGCAACATATTCGCCAAGCTGTTCTTTATAATCACTGCTGTATACTAAAAAAGTATCATATTTATTACTTGAGTTCGCTTCAACAATCAACTGATTGTCAGAATTCTTTGTTTTTTCTTCAAACAATCTTGAAATGTTATCCACTCTTCCCATTAGTTGTGAAGGCTTCATATGAAGAGCTGAAAAAAAACCGACTCTTGCGGTAAAATTTATTTTATCAATCATTATTTCTTCCTTATTTACAAGGGTAATTTGTTAAGCTAAATAATTAACTTTGTTTTTGCTTTTATATCTTTCGGCTTCATTTAGTATGGATTTGGCTTCTGATGCCACTCTGTAATCTTGAGCAGAGGGGTCATGCGGAGCAAGTGCCGAATTTATAACAGTTTTAGCATCATGTATTGTTTTATCCGGATTATTTTTATCAAGTACTGGCATTTTGATTGCAACATGACCCGATACAGGAATCCCATCAGAATTTTTATCTATAACAATGCTTCCTGCAAGAGAACCTCCCGCAGTTTTGTGAGCAAGTTCATGAGAATATATTTTATTATATTGTTCTCTAATTAGCTGATGTTTTAGATTTTGCGAAGTTGTATTTAAATTCAGCATACTTTCCTCCACTGAAGCATTTAATTCTACACTATTTTTTAAAATTATTCAATAAAAAATTAAAAAATATTACAATAAATGCTCCCTGACAATATCGGCAATATACGAAAAAGTTTCTTTTACGCCTATATTTTGAGGTTTTTTGGTTTTGGAATACATTAAATAAGGAACGGCTTCTCTTGTATGGTCACTGCCTTTATAAGTGGGGTCGCATCCGTGGTCTGCCGTTATAATAAGAATATCCTCGTCGCTCATGGCTTCAATAAATTTCGGAATATAAGAATCAATTTCTTCTATAGCTTTTTTATATCCCATAACATCACGCCTGTGGCCATAAAGCATATCCGTATCAACAAGATTTGTAAAAATTAAATCACAATTTGAATTTTTAACAGCGTCAAGTGTTTTATTAAGTCCGTCAGTGTTGCCTTTGGTTAAGATTTTTTCCGTAACTCCGGAGCCTGTAAAAATATCATAAATTTTGCCGATACCGAGAACTTTTTTGTTGTTTTTTTCTAAAACATTTAAAATTGTATCTTTCGGGGGCTTAACGGAATAATCATGTCTTAAAGCGCCTATTCTTTCGGGTTTTCCGTTAACGACATGGTAAGGGCGTGCTATAACTCTTGAAACACCGCAATTATTATCGTCCAGTATTTTGCGTGCAATTTTACACCATTCATACAATGTTTCAACGGAAATTAAATCAATATCAAGTGCGATTTGAAAAACGCTGTCTGCCGATGTATAAATTATCGGATATTTGGTTTTTTGATGTTCTTCGTTTAATTCTTCGATTATTTTTGTACCTGAAGCCGGATAATTCCCTAAAATTCCCTTGCATCCTGTTTTTAAAATAAATTCATCAATAATTTTATCATCAAATTTTTCATATGTTTTAAAGGGATTATCAAGAATAAGTCCTGCTATTTCCCAGTGCCCGGTTGTAGTATCTTTGCCTTTTGATTTTTCCTTTAAGATACCGTAGCTTGCAATAGGGTCTTGAACTTTTTTTACCCCTTTAATATCTTTTAAATTGCCGAGTCCCATTTTTTCCATATTTGGAACATTTAGTCCTCCGGCAGTTGAAGCAATATTACAAATGGTATTAACGGATAAATCATCGCCAAATTCCATACTATCAGGTATTGCGCCAATCCCCATAGAATCAACAACGATAATTATTGCTCTTTTCATACAATCACCTCAACATCATCATCTAAATACTTCAAGTGCCACTCCTGTATAGCTTCCCCCGGATATAAAAGACCTATTCCCGGCGGATAGGGCATAATTAATTTATTTGAAATCTTAAGAACGGAATTTTCTTTTTTAACAAAATCGTATTTACAATTAAAAGAATTTACAGGCTGAATTTTAACAAGCGGAAAAGGCTGAAATTCAACTTTTTCAAACTCAAATTTATTATCAACAGGC
This sequence comes from uncultured bacterium, assembly GCA_902796305.1. Taxonomy (GTDB): domain Bacteria; phylum Cyanobacteriota; class Vampirovibrionia; order Gastranaerophilales; family Gastranaerophilaceae; genus RUG14156. The sequence continues at coordinate 9,144 of CADBOJ010000040.1, forward strand.
ACATTTATAAGTGCATTTTGCAAAATTTTAAGTTTATTCTTTGTTGTTCCGATACCAGTCAGATAAAGCGCATAAATAGAATTATTCATTTCGTCTTCAATATTATATTTATCATACAAAATATCGGATAAATCATTTCCTGATATACCTTTTTTTCTTAGCAATATTTTTGAAGCATCATGGAATTTATCATCATAAAATTCTATGCCGTGTTTATTTAGCTCGTTTCTGAATTCAATTATATTTGTAAATAAATTATCTATTTCTATTTTGCCTTTGTTAGAACTTAAATATTGAACACATTCTTCAATATTAGCTAACAGAGGATATGATGGAGAGGTGGTTTCAAAAATATTAACGGCATCCTGAAAGACTTTATCATCAATACCTTGAATATCTTTTGAAATATTTAAAATTGCCGTTTGATTGAGCGCACCTGCCGTTTTATGAAGAGATAAAATACCTACATCCGCGCCTTGTTGCATAGCTGATTTTGGCAGTAAATTTGAAAAATAATTTAATGCACCATGGGCTTCGTCAACTATTAAATAGACTTTATGGCTTTTACAAATTTTTGCAATTTGCTCTATATCGGAATTAATACCCTCATATGTAGGGCTTGTCATAATAAAAGCCTTGTAATTGTTTATATCGAGGATTGAATTCAGTTTTTTAGGGTCAATTTGAGTATATATTCCCCATTCGGAATCACATTCCGGCATGAACCAATCAACATTTGCACCGGTTAATATTAAGCCGTTAAATACGGATTTATGGCAATTTCTTGCAACAAGGACATTGTCATTCGGACAAATTAAAGCTTTCATGGCAGATAATATCGCACTTGTCGCTCCTTGGGTTATATAATAACTTTTTCCTGCATTTAAAATTTCAGCCGTTCTGGTTTGGGACATAAGAATTGAACCTTTAGGGTCAGCCAAATTATCATATCCCTCGATTTCCGAATAATCTTGCTTATAAAAAGATTTATAGTCTTTTGAAAAATAAGTATTTTGATTATGCGACGGCGTTGTAAAAATTGTCCGATTAAGTTTTTTTGATAACAATTTGATTATACTCATAAGTTTATATTAAAATAATTTTTATGGATATACAAGATAGAATTGAATATTTACGAAAAACACTGGAGATAAATTCATATAAATATTATGTTGAAGATAATCCCGAGCTTGAAGACTGGGAATATGACAAATTATTCAGAGAACTAAAAGATTTAGAAGCTCAAAGACCCGATTTGATTACACCTGACAGCCCGACTCAAAGAGTCGGAGGGATAAGCGAGAAATTTAATCAGGTTCCGCATAAAATAAGGTTATACAGCCTTGATAATTCAAACAATTATGACGAGCTTCGCCAGTGGTATCAAAGAGTATTAAAAGATGTCGGGGAAACTAAAAGTAATCAATTAAGCCTTTTAAGTAATAATTATTCCGATATTGAGCTGGCATCAGAACTTAAAATCGACGGACTTGCAGTAAGTTTAACATATGAAAAAGGCAGGTTTGTACAAGGTTTAACAAGAGGCGACGGGATAATCGGAGAAGATATTACAAATAACCTTAAAACAATAAAAGCCATTCCCTTAAAACTCTTTGAAAATGTCGATATTGAAGTCAGAGGCGAAATATATATGCCTGTTGACTCATTCAACAAATTAAATGAATTGCAAATTAAAAACAATCAAAAAACTTTTGCAAATCCCCGAAATGCTGCAGCAGGTTCAATTCGACAGCTTGACCCTGCGGTTACTTCAAGCCGTGATTTATCAATATTTGTGTATACCGCAATCCTTGATAAATCGGAAAAAATCTTAACTCATACCGATGCTATGGCAAGATGCAAACAGCTCGGCTTCAAGGTTAATAATTACAGAATATGCAAAAATATTTATGAGGCAATATCTTTCTGTATGGAAATGGAAGAATACAGAAAAACACTAAACTATGCAACAGATGGCGTGGTAATTAAAGTAAATTCATTTGCAAAACAAAACGAACTGGGTTTTACTTCCCGAGCACCAAAGTGGGCGACAGCATTTAAGTTTCCGCCCGAAGAAGTTTGGTCGGAGCTGACTGATGTTGAATTCAGCGTCGGGAGAACAGGAGTTATAACCCCTGTTGCTGTTGTAAAACCCGTAAGTTTGTCGGGAAGCATAGTTTCTCGTGCTTCAATGTATAACTATGACGAGATTTCACGTCTTGATATAGCGCTTCATGACGAAGTATTAATTAAAAAAGCGGCGGAAATTATCCCGAAAGTAGTCCGTTCAAGAAAAACAGCAAATTCTTCACCGATAACATTGCCCGAATATTGTCCCTGCTGCGGAGAAAAACTTATTAAGCCGGAGGGTGAGGTTGCTCAATACTGCCCGAATAAATCAAATTGCAAAGCGCAAATTATGGGCAGGCTTGAATATTTCGTTTCAAAGCAGGCAATGGATATAGACGGTTTTGGAGAAAGTATTATAGAACAGCTTGTTGATAAAAAATATGTCTACAATCCGTCAGATTTATATAAACTGACATACGACCAACTTTTAACATTAAATTTAATTAAAGAAAAATCGGCAACAAATCTTTTAAATGCTATTGAAAATTCAAAAAATGTCATATTTTCAAAATTCATAAACGCACTCGGAATTAAGCTTGTAGGCAAAGAATCAAGCGATATTCTGGCTCAAAATTACCCTGATATAGAAAAATTAAAATCGGCGCAATATGATGATTTAGCCCAGATTGACGGAATAGGCGATAAAATGGCAAAAAATATAGCCGAATTTTTTAAAGATAAATCAAATCTTGATATGATAGATGAACTTTTAAAATCAGGTGTAAAGATTAGAAATAAGTATTCCCAAAATCAAAATTTAAGATTAAAAGGACAGAGTTTTGTCATAACGGGAACACTTGATACCATGTCACGGGATGAAGCACAAAATAAACTAAAGGAGCTGGGTGCAAAAACGCCAAACAGTGTATCTAAAAACACAAACTTTGTTGTAGTAGGGGAAAACCCCGGTTCAAAAGCAACCAAAGCCAAAGAACTTGGTATAACGATTTTAAATGAAGAAGAGTTGATTAATATTTTGAAAGGTGAGTAATTTCTATGAAAAAGCAATTTTTAAGCATTTTATTGTTCTCGTTTTTAATGATGTTTTCGGGAGTAAATATTGCCTCCGCCGAAATTGAAGACCCTGTTTTAAGCGTTGAAGTTAATTTAAACAGTGAAATAGAGCCCGATACCGCAACGGTTAAATTTTTTGTTGTAAATTCGGGAACAAATGTAAATGAAATAAAAACAAAAAATGATAAAATAGTAAATACGGCAATAGCGGAAATTAAAAAGAAGCTGAATTCAAATGAATCGGTTAAAACCATAGCATACAGAGTAAACAACATATACTCCTATAAGGATAAAATAAGAATTTTCCAAAAATATGAAGTAACAAACGGTTTTCAGGTTAAAATTAAAGATACTGCAAAAGTGGCGGACATCATTAAAATAGCTACGGATAACGGCGTAAAAAGAGTAGATTCTTTAAATTTCTATGTAGAAAATTCCGAAGAGGCATGTAATAAATTAATGGCACAAGCTATTAAAACCGCTAAAAACAGAGTAAACTACCTTGCAGGAGCTGCGGGAGTGCAGGTTGCAAGGTTAAAAAACATAAACCCTTATTGCTCGCTAAATTCAAACTATGTTCAGCCGAGATTGTATAATGCAATGGCAAAATCAGTCATGGCAGATGGTGCAGCATCTGAAGAAAGCGCAATTGAATCAATTGAACCGGGAACAATAAACTTTAGCGCAAGAGTAAATATGAGTTATTATTTAAAATAAAACTTGCATTTTTATCCCGACAATGCTATTTTATATATATAGGATACATGATTTAATAACCGTTTGGTTTTAGTTTTAGTTGTATTCAATATTTAGTGGCGTTAGTCTATCAATGGATATTTTGTGAAGTACACATTCAATAATAAATACCTTAAAGATAACTCAAAACCGGGTTCTTTCAGAAGAGGATATGAAACTTTTCAAAAAGGACTTATTGAAGATATAAAATTCAACGAAAATATTGTAAGAGCAAAAGTAAAGGGCAATTATAAAGACCATTACGATGTCGGAATAAAATTTACAAAATCCGATGTCAGACCGACTTGCAACTGTCCTCTTGAAGAGCCATGGTGCAAACATACAATCGCTCTCGGGTTTGCAACATTAAAAAATCATTTTTTTGAAGAATTTCTATATGAAAAATTAAACATAGAACCCGAGCTTATTGACGAGCATCTCCCGATGAACGAAAATGCCGAGGGAGATTATATTTTCCACTTTAATCCGAAAAGACGCCAGAACTTCTTTTCTATTCTTGTTATGAACAGGCATACGAAAAAGGTTATAAGGGATTTAGAAGCGGTATTTAAGCAGATTTTCTTAAAGCAAAAAGAAGAAGAGGGTTTTGAACTAAACAATTCACAAAAAAGAGAAATTGTGATGTTTAAAATGCTTCTTAGCCAGTCAAGGCTTGATAAAAAATCAGGCTGGTATGATGTTCAGATAAATAAATTTGACGAATTTTTCAAAATGCTGTCTAAAATGGATGACGTTATTGACGCTAAAACCCATGAAAAAATTCGTTTTGCAGAAGATATTTGGAACTTGTGCCTTGACGTTAATGTATCCTATGTTGGAAACGTCTTATTGAGCTTATACTGGAAAAGAAACGATATAGATGAAATCTACCCGTTTGAAGAAGTAAGATACTTCTCCCGCCAGCTAAAATGGGGCAGATATAAAGATGTAATTTTTCAAACCGATGCATCGGTAAGCGTTATTCCTCAATATCTTACAAAGGCAAGTTTTTCGGATATTAAAGATGCCGATGGGGGTAAGTTTGTCTACGAAGAGCTTCCGAAATTAAAAGAAGTTATGACGGTTAATATGTCGGAAGAAATGGAAAAACTGACATTTGAAAAACGTCCGCCAAAGTGCATAGTTGAACTCGGTGTAGATTATGACCAATCATTAAAAGCAAGTCTTGAATTTGAATATGACGGAGTCAGAGTTCCTTATCAAAAACAATATAAAAGCCCCTATGTAACCATAAAAGACCCCGATAAAGACCTGTTGTATTGGATTAAAAGAGATATGGAATTTGAACAATCAGCATACAAAATGCTCCTTGCATGCCGTTTTGCACCTGTTCAATCAAATAATCTTGCTCTTGATAAAGAATTTGCTATTGATTTTTATAATTATTACATATCAAAAGCAGGTCCCGGCTGGGAATTTATCGAAAAAGACGACCTTTCATTTTATAAATTAAATCAAAAGGGCTTAAAAATAATAGCCGATATCGACTTCCTTGAAGAAGGAACGGATAAATTTTATATCAATCTTAGAGGACTTGCAGACGAAAAAGAAGTTGATTTTGAAAAAATTATAGATTTAACTTATGAAGGCTCAAAATATTATAATGTACCTTCGGGCGGGCAGGTTTCTATACCCTCTGATAACATTATGTCGCTTTTAAAATCGTTCAATACATATGATGTTTATAAAAACGATGAAGAAAGGTATATAGTAAAAACATACCGTGCAGGCGTTGTATCCGAAATGGAAAAAATGGGTATAACACTCAAAATGAGCCGAAAATTCTCCAACTTCTGGAAAGAAATTTCAACATTCTCAAATATGGATGTTACCGCTTTGCCGAAAGCCACAAAAGCAGAATTAAGAGAATACCAACTAAAAGGCTACAGCTGGCTCTGGTTTCTTTATAAATACGGGCTTAACGGAGTTTTGGCCGATGACATGGGGCTTGGTAAAACTGTCCAAACTTTGACTCTGCTTCAAAAAGCAAAAGAAAAAGACGGAAAAGAAGTAAGTCTTGTTGTCTGCCCGACATCAGTCGTATTTAACTGGGAAAACGAAATTGATAAATTTGCCCCGAATTTAAAATACATAACCCTAACCGGAGTAGACAGGAAAAAGAAATTTGAAGAAATTGAAAAATATGACGTGGTTATAACAAGTTACGCCCTTATAAGACGTGATATAGCGGATTTAAAGAAACAAAAGTTCAGGTACGTTATACTTGATGAATCTCAAAATATTAAAAACGTCCAAAGCCAGACTTCAAAAGCCTGCAACCAGCTAAATTCAGCACACAGACTCGCCCTATCGGGTACGCCTATTGAAAACAAACTTGAAGAATTATGGAGTATATTTAACTTCCTTATGCCCGGATTTTTGTTTGATGCTAATGAATTTAATCACAGATTTGTCAGTCCGATTATGGAAAACGAGGATACAGAAGTTCAAAAACGCTTAAAATCTCAGATTTATCCGTTCATTTTAAGACGTATGAAACGCGATGTAGCTAAAGATCTGCCCGATAAAATCGAATCCGTTGCATATTGCAACCTTACACCGGATCAGGAAGATTTATACTTACAGGTTCTTGATTCGACAAAAGAAGAACTTTTTAAATCAATTGAAACTGTCGGCTTAGAAAAATCAAGAATGTCCATATTCTCGGCACTCTTAAGATTAAGACAAATCTGCTGTCATCCGAGATTATACGATAAAGAGGGAAAACTCGGCATAAATGAATCGGGTAAATTTGAACAGCTTCAGGGAATGCTTGAAGAAATTATATCCGAAAAACATAGAATTTTGTTGTTCTCCCAATTTGTCGGAATGCTTGATATAATTAAAAAATGGCTCGAAGAAAAAGGAATTAAGCACGAATACCTGTCAGGTAAAACCAAAGACCGTCAGGAAGTTGTTGAAAGATTTAATAACGACCCGACAATTCCTATTTTCTTAGTTTCCTTAAAAGCAGGCGGAACAGGATTAAACCTGACCGGAGCGGATTACGTTATCCATTACGACCCGTGGTGGAATCCTGCCGTTGAAGATCAGGCTACAGACAGAGCCTATCGTATAGGTCAAACTAAAAAAGTATTTGTATATCGCTTAATTACAAAAAATACGGTTGAAGAAAAAATTCAAGCACTTAAATCCAAAAAGCGCTCGCTTGTTGATAGCGTAATTTCAATCGATAGAAACATCGTTAAATCCCTGACTTATCAGGATATTAAAGATATCTTTTCAATATAATTCATGCAAATTTTAATATTTATATGTTTTATACCTTTGTAGAATAAGGAAAATATATGAAGATTAATTTAATTTCTCCCGTTAGATTTAATTTTGCTAAAACTGATTTAAAAAAAGAAAATAACACTCTTTATTCAAATAATAAAAACATCCCTTTTTCTTACCCTAAAAACTACTATTTAAACCAAATATCTTTCGGTAAGACAAATAAAGAAATATATAAACAAATGGCATCTGCAACTTCTTTTGAAGAAATAATGGGATTATTTAATGAACTGCCCGATAACGTAAAAGAAAAATGTAATAAAGTAGTTGAAGCATTTAAAGATAACGGATTGACTTTAGATAAATATCTTCCTGCTTGTGTTAAAGCACCGCAATTATTCTGTCAATCCCCCGAGACTATAGAAAAAAATGTTAAAGAACTTGTTGAAAAATTTAAAAGTAACGGTTTAACTTTAGATAA
>CADBOJ010000041.1 GCA_902796305.1 uncultured bacterium
AAATTATTTAACATCATAATTTATAAGAAAGAAAAGGAGTTATAAATGCCATTTGAATTTGAACCTCAAAGGATAAAAGATGTAATTCTGGTCAAGCCCAAAGTTTTTGGCGATAACAGGGGATTTTTCCTTGAAAGCTATAAAAAATCCGATTTTTTTGCTAACGGAATAACGGTTGAATTTAATCAGGATAATCATTCAAAATCAACCGCCCATGTTTTAAGAGGTTTACATTATCAAGAAGCTCCCCACGGGCAGGCTAAACTTGTCAGATGTTCAAGAGGAAGAATTTATGACGTTGCTGTCGATATAAGAAAAAATTCACCGACATTCGGTCAGTATGTAAAAGTTGAATTATCGGAAGAAAATAAACACATGCTCTTTATTCCCGAAGGATTTGCGCACGGGTTTGTTGTTTTATCCGATGTTGCCGAATTATTGTATAAAGCGTCGGGAGAGTATGCGCCGAATGCAGACCGTGGTATAATATGGAATGATAAAGATATAAATATTGATTGGGAAATTGATTTTGAACCCATACTGTCGGAAAAAGACAAAAAACAGCCAAAACTCAAAGATATAGAATAAGGAGCAGTAAGAATTGTTTAAAAAATGGTTAAATAAATTTTTTTGCTGTTACAAAGAAAACGCTCATTTGATTATAAGATTTTTCGGTATAAAATTTACATTCAAATGGATAGGTATTAATCAGCTTGAAGATTGCTGCTGTATTCCCAATCTGCAATATGTCCGTCAGCGGGCAACTCTTGTTCATCCTATCGGAATAACAATTCATCCGAGCGTTAAAATGGGTTACGGATGCAGAATATATCAAAATGTTACCATCGGAAACGATGAAAAAGATGCACTTAATGTTCCGACAATAGGAAATGGTGTTATAATCTATGCAAATGCCGTTGTTTTCGGTAAAATAAAAATAGGAAATAATGTGACAATAGGTGCAGGAAGTGTTGTATTTAAAGATGTTCCTGACGACGTTGTAGTTGCAGGAAATCCCGCAAGAATAATTAAATATAAAAAGGAGTTGATAAAATGACAACATTATTGGTAACAGGCGGCGCAGGTTTTATCGGAAGCTGTTTTGTAAGACATGAACTTAAAAAACATCCGGATTATAAAATAATAAATCTTGATGCTCTGACTTATTGCGGTAATATTGAAAACCTTAAGGATGTTGAAAACAATCCGAACTATAAATTTGTTCACGGCAACATTTGCGACAGAAACCTTGTAAGAGAATTGGTTTCTCAAAGCGACTGTGTTATTAATTTTGCGGCAGAATCCCATGTTGATAATTCAATAAAACATCCGGAAATATTTATCGAAACAAATGTTCAGGGTACTTTAAATCTTCTTCAAGCAAGCAAGGAACTTGGAGTTGAAAGATATTTACAGGTTTCAACCGATGAAGTATACGGAACTTTGGGAAAAACGGGATATTTTTATGAAACAACCCCGTTAGCTCCGAACAGTCCCTATTCTGCTTCAAAAGCAAGTGCTGATATGCTGGTTAGAGCATACAGAGAAACATACGGACTTGCAACCTTAAATACGAGATGTTCAAATAATTACGGGCCGTATCAATACCCTGAAAAACTTATTCCTTTCTTCATTTCTCAGCTTTTAAAGGGTGAAAAAGTTCCCGTATACGGCGATGGAATGAACGTTCGTGACTGGTTATATGTTTATGACCACTGTGAAGCGATTGATGTTGTTCTTCATAAAGGTAAAGTCGGCGAAGTTTATAATATCGGCGGACACAACGAAAAGACAAACATGGAAATAACTCATCTTATACTTGAAGCTATGGGAAAAGACGAAAGTTCGATAAAATATGTTGAGGACAGATTGGGTCATGACAGACGCTACGCTATTGCAAATGATAAAATAACCTCTGAACTTGGCTGGGAACCGTCAATAACTTTTGAAGAGGGTATAAAAATAACAATAGACTGGTATTTAAACAATCAAGACTGGATGAAATCAATAGAAAACAAAAGAAATAAAGAGGCATTAGTAAAATAATGAAAAAAATATTGGTAACAGGCGCAAATGGTATGCTGGGGCAAGATTTATGTCCTACATTAACCAAAAACGGCTTTGAAGTTATAAAAACAGACGTAGCCGATATGGATATAACTAAATATGATGTGGTTAAAGAAGTTTTAACAAACGTCAAGCCCGATATAGTAATTCATTGCGCTGCATATACCAATGTTGATAAGGCTGAAGAAGATATTAATGTTGCAAGATTAATAAATAAAACGGGAACAGAAAATATAGCTAAAGTTTGCGCAGATATTAATGCAAAATTAGTCTACATTTCAACGGATTACGTTTTTAAAGGTGACGGAGAAAAACCGTATTTACCGACAGATGCTACAAATCCTCTTAATAATTACGGCTTAACAAAATGGGAAGGCGAAGTTGCCGTAAGAAAATACTGTAAAAATCATATTATTGCAAGAACAAGCTGGCTGTATGGTATTCACGGGAAAAATTTTGTTGAAACCATGCTGTCTCTTGCCGATAAACCCGAATTAAAAGTGGTGGATGACCAAATAGGATGTCCCACATGGACAATGGAGCTTGCAAGGGGTATTTTAAAATTAATTAAAGAAGAAAAAACGGGAACATTCCACGTTTGCGGTTCGGGAAAAACAAGCTGGTACGGTTTTGCAAAGAAAGCATTTGAACTTGCAGGTTTGAGCGTTAATCTTAAACCTTGTACGACAGATGAATTTCCGCGTCCTGCAAAACGCCCCAAATACAGCGTTATGGAAAATTACGGAATTACAAGAAACTGGGAAGAAGCACTTAAAGACTATATTGAACTTAGAAAAGTTTAATTTCTTTTAAATTCTTGCATATATTATCTTTGTTCTTAACAATATAAATTCCTGCACCAACAAGAGCACCTATTCCTAAAAACGCAAGACCAACCAATGTTTTAGATTGTTTTAGGGATTTATTAAAATATACTTTTTTTGCATTTTTAAAGAAAATTTTATCCGCAATATCATCCGCATCAGTTCCGAAATTTTCCTTAATTGCTTTATGGATGTTTTTTATATACCCTCTGTAAGATTCAACGGCATTTTCTTTACTGAACCTGTCTATCGGGGCATCCGTTCCAAACATTATTCTATCCGTTAAATCTCCTGCTTCGGAATTTTTCAATTTTTTAATTGCATTAATTAAATCCCCCATAAAAGGTTCGTCTTCTTTTACATCAATACTAACCCACGATAAATCGGCATATAGTTTTGCATCCCCTTTTTTTGCGGAAGTAATTATAGTATTAACGGCTTCTTCAACATTAATATCTCCCGTTCCTCCGCAATGCGCCATAATAAAAGGTACATCGGGGTGTCTTTTAGCCAGAGTATAAATTTGCTCGGGTCTTGAATATAATGATTTATCCAGTGTCCAATGTTCTTTAGGGTGTTCATAAAATTTAGAATTATAGCTGTGGAATAAGCAGGGAATTTTATGTTCTTTTGCAAATTCCAAATAAGGGTCATATAGCGCACTGTCTGCTTCAAGTTTTAATCCTTCGGGATGAAACTTTAAACCTATAAATTTATTCGGATGATTTTTAAAAAGTTTTTCTATATTTTCAACACTTCCGTCTTTAGGCTGGCATACGGCAAGAAATTCTTTAACATCAGTATTTTCAAATGTTTTCAAAACGGCTTCATTCCCTTTTGATTCATCTAAATAGGGTTTTCCTGTTAATTCGTCGTAGAAACAAGCATCAAGAGAGGACGGAAACATTTTTTTAACCGTAAAGGTATCTCCGTTTGACTCAAACGGCTTATTCATAAATTTTAAAACATCGAAGGAGGAAGCATTACTCCCCATTTTTTCAAGCGGTTTGTCATGGGTATGAGCATCAATTATATTTATATTTCTTTTAAAGGATATAGTATTCACGGGATTAATTCTCATTATTTTTCCTCCTTAATTTCAGGATACAAATCCCCGATATATTCAATATTATCAACACGTCTTTGTATTACGTCTTTTATTCTCGGCATATAATATTTGAAATCATGAACAACCGCACTGCAAACTTCCGCAGAATACTTTTCCCCTTGATTTTTGCAGATATCGGCAACAAAACTGTACTTATCCCTTATTTTATCCAGAAGCTCCAATGCTAAATCCTTATCGGCACTTTTATTGTATGAATTTACATACGGAGGCCGGGGTTTTTTAAAAAATAAACGTCTTAGATATGAATTATTCCATTTTTCTAATTCCGCTTTATATTCTGCTTCTTCTTTTCTGTTTAATTTTTCTATAAAGGTTTTATTTTCGTTATATTCTTTTATTTTTTCTGTCGGAATATTTGAATATCTCTCATTAAATCTTCTGCATAAGATATTTATATGTTTATTTGCAACACCTTTTGCTTCATTATATTTTTCTTGCTTAAATAGAGAAGTAATGAGCAAATCATATAGTTTATCCGTATCGCTGGCATTTAAAGTCGGCTTATATGTTTTATTATCAGCACATATAACGGGTGTATATCTGAATTTGATTTCGTTCAATTCAATAATACGATTTGCCAGACGTTCAATGTCAATTAAGTTACCTTCGTTTGAGGCTTTTTCCAGCATTTCATTTAGCGTATCAATGCGGGAATCAATATTTGATACAAATTTTAAATCATGCCCGTATTCAATTTTATGATTTTCCCATGCTTTTTTATTCGCTTCATCAAGCTTTATTTCTCTTGCAATAGCGTTAAATAATGCAAAACAACTTCCCCACATAGGTAATACACTCGGTTTTCCGCTTCCCTCGCAATCACATTTAGGAAATATCACCTGACCTCTTTTATTTGTATCAAAAAATAATTTTAAAGATTTATCAACATACCTTCCCTGTATGTCAATTTTTTGTTTTCTGATTTCATCTATGCTAAATATGTCTTCAATTTTATATAATTTATCAGCGCATTCTGAAGTTTCATACCCTGCCGTAACGGCTTTTCTTAATTCATCCGTTTCCTCTTTGGTTGCTAAAACACTGTATAAACTTTTTCCTACGAATTTAACCAAATTCTCTACTTCATCATTAGCCGGAAATTCACTATAAGGATATTCATTTGTTACTGTATCCGTATAACTGTATCCGACAAGGTTTCCACCCTGTCTTACGGGAGAAAAATTATACACTCCTCTTTCGCCGTCTGTTATACAGGCGTCATAAGCGGCAAACATATAATCCCTTGCTCCTGATGTGCCTTTTATACCGACAACTTCGGCATTTGACAGTGACAATAAATTAAAGTCATACCATTTATTATTTTTAATTTCCCTGCACATAGCGTTTACTTTACCGCCGACATCTTCGCCTGTTGCAATATAATGGTACAATTCCGGTTTTAAGCCTCTTTGTCCCGCCATCCATTTTAAAGTTTCATCCTGCGGATGACCGGAGGGGATGTATACCCTTGCTCCTTTTTCTTTTAATTTGTTAATTTCTTGTATTACCCCGTAAGTATACTCTATACCCTGTTTTCTTCCGTCCATATAATTTATGTATCTTCTGTACCCGTTTGGATTTTCATATATCTTTTTTAAAAATTCCAAAAGTTTTGGCTTGTTTGCTTTTATATTTTGAGGGGTAAACTTTTTATTATCGTGCATTATGGCATTATACTGGTCTTGTATGTTTAAAATTGCAACCGAAGCAAGTGCAGGTATTGCGACATATTCTTCTTCAAATGGTTTTTCTTTATTTGACGGTCTTGAATTAAGATTCCTTAATTCCTGTTCCAGACTTTTTAGTTGTTTTATGTTTTTATCTTCAGAGTTTACTTCAACATTATGCATTTCAATATCCATATCATTGCTTATAGCATTAGCAAAATGCTTCATGTTTGTTGCATGATTTCCGCCGTCAACGATGTGGACTATTCGTCCCATAAACGAAATGCTTTTTGGCATAACAAAAATGTCTGCCCTTTGATAATTTATAGCAGGAAAATTTTTAAAACAGTCGAAAACTTGATTGTTTTTTAAACCGGGTTTACTGTTTTGTCTTTTTAAATTTACTGTACCGATATCGCTTGCAGGATTATATCTTGCAATTTTCATAAAATATCACCATTGACACCTAACACACCTTTATGTAAACATACTTTCCAACATTTTGCAACCTTAAATACGGTAATTATTTATAATTATTAAGATTGTAATAATTACTTTGACAAGATATAAGGTTTAAAGTAATATCAATAAAAAAAGGAGGAATTATGAAAGGAATAGTTCTTGCGGGCGGATCGGGTACAAGATTATATCCGAGTACAATGGTTGTATCAAAACAGCTTTTACCCGTATATGATAAACCCATGGTATATTATCCGATTTCGGTATTAATGCTTGCAGGAATAAAAGATATTCTTATAATTTCAACTCCTCATGACCTGCCGAATTTTGAAAAATTATTGGGCAACGGTTCTCAATTCGGAGTGAGATTTTCTTATAAACTCCAGCCGAGTCCCGATGGACTTGCTCAGGCATTTATTCTGGGTGAAGAATTTATAGGAAACGAAACAGTAGCTATGATACTCGGAGATAATATATTTTACGGTGCAGGTTTTTCCGTTGCCTTGAAAAATGCCGTGAAAAGAGCAAGTGCAGGTATGGCAACAATCTTCGGGTATTTTGTTAAAGACCCTGAAAGATTTGGTGTTGTTGAATTTGATAAAAACGGAAAAGCGATTTCTCTTGAAGAAAAGCCGAAAAATCCTAAATCAAACTATGCCGTAACGGGATTATATTTCTACGATAATAAAGTTGTTGAATATGCAAAAAATTTAAAACCGTCCGCAAGAGGTGAACTCGAAATTACGGATTTGAATAAAATATATCTCGAAAAAGAAAAATTATATACCGAACTTCTCGGACGCGGTTTTGCATGGCTTGATACGGGAACTCATAATTCGCTTCTTAAAGCAGGTCAGTATGTTCAAACAATTGAAGAAAATCAGGGTATAAAAATTGCCTGCCTTGAAGAAGTTGCATACAGAATGGGCTTTTTATCAAAAAACGAAATATTAAAAAATGCTGAAAAATATAAAAATAATGAATATTTTTCATATGTAAGAGAAATTAATTAAATTCTTTTGTTTGTTGTAAAATATATTTTATCGGATAAATTTAGAATTAAAAAATATCCGTCGGAAAGCCATGATTGATTTAATAGAATTTCATATAGTCGAACACTGTAATTTAAACTGCAAGGGATGTATTCATTTTTCTCCGCTTGCTGATAAAAGCTGTATTGCAATTAAAGAATACAAAAATGATGTTAAAAAAATGGCTGAGCTTACAAACGGGAATATTAAAACAATTAATATCCTCGGCGGAGAGCCTCTTTTACACCCCGAACTTTTAAAAATTTTAAAAATTACAAGAACATATTTTGCAAATTCCGAAATAAGACTTATTTCTAACGGCATTCTGGTATTAAGCCAAAAAGAAAATTTCTGGCAGATATTAAAAAGAAATAATATTCATCTTTCGGTAACAGAATATCCTCTGAGTATAAATTATCAGCAAATATCAAGGCTGACAAAAAAATACGGCATACAATATTCTTTCTATGCACCGAATAAAGAAAATTCACAATGGCATTTTCCGATAGATATTACCGGCGGACAGGATGAAAAATACAGTTTTAGCCATTGCAGACAGGGAAATAACTGCACAAATATCAATATAATAAAAGGCAAGCTTTATATGTGTCCTATTTGTTCAAATATAAAATATTTCAATAAATATTTTAATAAAAATTGTTCCGTAGAAAAGCTTGACTATTTAAAAATCAGCGAAATAAAAAGTATTGAGGAAATAGAAAACTTTATATCCAAACCGTCACCGTTTTGTAAATATTGCAATGTTAACAACAGAACCTTTAACAATAAATGGGAAGTTTCAAAAAGAAAAATAGAAGAATGGGTTTAATATTTATAAATCCATTCCGCAAAGAAGCATTTGTTTAATACCCTGTCTTATTTCAAGAATATCCGTTCCAAGTTCTTCGAGGACTTTCATTGCTATACAATCGGGCATTTTTGTAATTCCGTATAAAAGATTTTCGGATTTTACCATTGTCTTTTTATGTTCCCTTGCCGTTGAATATGCTACTTCAAGAAGCTTTTTTGCACGGGAGCTGTATGTTAAACTGCCCGAAGTTGCTTGTGGCTTAACAAATTTTTCAACTTCAAATCTTGCATCTTTTAAAGTAATTCCGAGCTTTCTTAAAACATCATAAGCAATTCCGACTCCATACGATAATATACCCAGAAGTATCATCTCCGTTCCTATGGTAGAAGAGTTGAGGTTATTTGCTTCGGCTTGTGCAAGGCGTAAAATTGCAAGAGTTTCCGGAATTTTGTCATTTGATTTTTTAATAACCGTTTCCTCAAAATCCGAAGCGGACGGAATAAGCTCCGACAGGATTTTATATGCAATACCTCTTTTTGATTTTAAAATCCCGAGAACTACATGCTCGGGTAAAATAGAAACACTTCCCGTTTCTTTAGCATAATCAATCGCAAATAATATTGCTCTAAATGCATTCGGAGTGAATATCATTTGTTTTTCCGAGTTTTCATACTCTGCGGTTCTTGTTTTAAATTCGCTTAATTTCTTTGAAAACACCTCGGTATTTACGGAGTATTTGTTTAAAATATCAACAATCGAATACTCGGGCTTATCGAGTATGGATTCTAAAATTTGTTCCGTTCCTATTATTTCAAAATCGGCAGTTGCGGCTTTGGCATGTGCATTTGATAATATTTCGGAAATAGTCTGCTCTTTAAGAAAATCATTAACATTTGCAAGCTGAACATTTTCAATAACGGCTTCAGGATGAAGTTCACGTTTATTTTTGCTTTTATCAAGCATTCTTCTTAAATTCGGAATAATTTTTTCTTCATCAATATCAAATTTCTTTAATATCTTATACGCTTCAAAATCTTTGTTTAAAAAGATTGAAAGTGCTATATGCTGAGGGGTTACGGATTGAGAATTAAATTCTTCCGATAACTCAACCGCACGTTTTAAAACAGTTCTTGCTTCTTTTGAAAAGAAAATTATATCCTTTGATTTCCTGTCGGGATGAATTTCCGAGCTGTTATGAATTTCAACCGTCAATTCGCCGAAATTTATTTTATCAAAATTAAGAATTTTAGCTTGAACTCCTTTTGTTTGAAAAACAAGACCAAGTAGAATATGCTGGGATAAAACTCTGGCGTGGCAAAATTGAAGTGCATAATTTTGAGCACTCTGTACAACATCTATTGCTTTTTGGGTAAATTTTTCAAACATTGAGTTTATCTTATCCTAAAAAATGTTCAAGGTAAACAGTTAAATAGTTTAATTTTATTTACCTTGATTATTCTTTTTAAGCCACTCGGATGCTCTTGCACCCGCTATCACTCTGCCGTCCACACTTATTCCGTATCCGAACGGAGCTTCACCTTCTCCTATTTTATCGATATCTATGCAAAATGTTTTGTACATATAGTATTCATGATTGGCGTCTTCGGCATAAAATTTATTATTTGCATCCCCGTATGTGACTCCTGCCGCTTCATAAAAAATAATTCCGTCTGCGGATACTATTTCTTCGCCTGCCAATGAAGCTAAACTCCTGCAATAGGAATCAAGCTGTTGAAAAGGATTTCCGCTGAAATTTGCATAGTCAATTTTTCCGTATGTATTGCTTGAAACTCCCGATTTGCAATTTGATTTTTTAATCTGCATTGTATCTGCGATGGTATTGCATAAATAAATGCTGTCCGTAACCGAACTTCCGTCCGATTTAACACCTAAATTCCCTTTATAATATTTTTCGGTTGAAATAAGGTTGTTTATAACTGACGTTAAAGTATTATTGGCTTTTTTCAATTTCAATACTTTTGTATTCGGCATGGCATCAAGACATACAGGCATTAGTACCGCAAGTAAAACACCTGCCAGAGTTAGTACGGCAATAATTTCAGCCAGCGTAAAACCGTTCTTTTTCATAAGTTATATCCTTAAAAATCCATAGCTTAAGTATTTTAATATTAATTTTTTATGTAATCAACAAACAAAAAGAGTATATATTAAACTTTCAGATAACGGTTTTATAAATTAAAGTGCAATGTTAAAAATTTCAAAACGGATTAAACATTATTAAAAGAGGTTTAATCAATATGAAAAAAATATTTATTCCGTTTTTTATATATGTATGTTTTTTCCTGAATAATTCACCTGCAGAAGTAATTTCAGGAAAAATAGATAAGTACGATTCAAGATATCAAAATAAAATCATTGATTATTCAACCCAAAAACCGCTTGAGCATGCTAAAATTTCAATTCCTGATTTAAATTATACAACGTATACCGATAAAGACGGGGCTTTTAAATTAAATGTTGATATAAATGACAAAACGGTGCTTTTTGTTGAAAAAGACGGTTATAAAGTCTTTTCGCTTACTATTGACAATAATGTTTTAAATAATCCTTTAAAATTAGGCATAGAAAAATCAAGCCCCTTTGATTTGCAATTATCGACTGATGTTATACATCTCGGAGATAATTTATTTTCTTCAAATTCCGCAAACAGCGGGGATTTTAAGCTGTATGCAAACGGGCATACTTTTACAAAAACATTTTCAAAACCTGCTTTTTCTCAAAATCAGGATGTGATAGTAAAAATAGGAACGATTATTGGTCTTGATACCAAAAAAGCAAGAGAAGCAAAACAGAATAATATTGCCCGTGTTTATTCAAGCCCTGCCGAAGTATTTATTAACGGAAGAAGAATAGCAAGTTTAGAGTTAAACGGCGATAATGTTGAAGTAATTATACCGAAAAATATTATAAAACAGCAAAACGAGCTTAGAATTGAAACAGGGAAAAATCTGTTTCAAACACAATATACGGATTATGATGATATAGAACTTGCAAACATAAGAATTGAAACAAAAGAAAAACATCACTTTGCGGGAAGATAAATTTATATTTTATTGCCTGCAGGTTATGTAAGATTTAGCTATTACATTATCTCTTCTTGTATTCCTTTTTTTTCTAATTGAATTAAAAATTGTAGCAAAAAAAATTAATTACGGTTTTTATAAATAACATAAAACGTATTTGAAAGGAAAGGGAAAGTAATGAATATTAATAAAGTTTCAAATTCTCCGTTTAAAGGTATGCTTAAAGTTCAAGCACCGATTAGAATATTTGCAAAAAACGGCGATGAAATAGATACAAAAAAAGAATTATATAAATTTAGAGATGATAATCGTTTTACAAAACTCCTCGGCGGAACATATACAGACGAACATAAAAACGGCATTCCTTATGAATCAATTTTATATACTCATCCCGGTTCAAGTTTTCCTCTTGCAGGATATTTTGAAATAGATACGGACAGAGTAACGGAAATTACCCCGAGCGAAATAAGACTTCAATCAAGGGACGGAAAGTATTATGCTTCTGTTTTATATAATGCTCAAAACCCGCAAAGAGCATTATGGGCTTTAAATGCTTATAATACGGCAGCTCAAAGCAATGTTTCAGTGAGCATTAATGCATAAAGAAATAAAATCATTTATTTTAATATGATATAATTTTATAGGTAAATTAAATTTTAAAGCAGAATTTATATTAAATTCTGCTTTAAACGTGAGTTAGTAATGAAAATTAGTCCTTATAAAATAAGATTAGTAATTGCGGGAATTATAGGTATACTATCAATTCTTGCTATATACGGCATATTTTATCCGTTAGATTTTTTGAGCTTGCAATTTGTTCCGCTGATACAAAGAATTATTATTGATTTTTCCGTTATTGCACTCCTGCTTTTAATATTTATTATTTTATTAACTTTAATTTTCGGAAGATTTTATTGTTCAATAATTTGCCCGCTTGGAATTTTACAGGAATTTTTTCTTTTTCTAGAGAAAAAAGAAAATATAAAACAGGGAAATTTCGGTTATAAATATTTAATTTCGGGACTTGCATTCGGTATACTGTTTGGCGGGTCTGTTTTATTAATAAGATATATTGACCCGTACAGCATATTTTGTTCGGGATTTAGCTTTGCAATTATCGGGATTATTCTTTTGATATCCATACTGGTACTGACATTTTTTAAAGGCAGATTTTTTTGCACAAATATTTGTCCTGTCGGCGCAATTTTAGGGATTTTTTCAAAATATTCTTTATACAAAATATACATTGATAAAGAAAAATGTATATCCTGCAAAATGTGTCTTAATAATTGTCCTGCAGGTTGTATTGACGTTGAAAATAAGTTTGTTGATAACGAAACCTGTATAAAATGTTTAAAATGCTTAAATGTATGTAAAAATAATGCGGTAAAATACGGCATTAAACCTGTCAAATTTAATCTTAAAAGAAGAGATTTTATATGGCAGACAGGAGCGTTGGCGCTAATCGGCGCAGGATATTTTGCAGGGATAAATTTTGCAAAAAATACAGCAAAAAAATTTAAAAATATAATTCTTCCGCCCGGAGCGGAAAATCCGAATAGAATGCTGAACAAATGTTTAAACTGTAATTTATGTGTAAGCAACTGCCCGAATAAAATTCTGGTTAAAGCCGATAATAATTTTAATGCAGTCCATATAGATTATTCAAAAGGGGCAAAATTTTGTAAATATAATTGTATAGAATGTTCAAGAGTATGTCCGTCCGGAGCCATAAAAAAAATAACATACCGAGAAAAAAAGAGAACAAAAATAGCCTCGGCGGTTGTAAAAAATAATTGCGCACAATGCGGAAAATGTGCAACAGTTTGCCCTAAAGATGCAATTATATGGCATTCCGGTCAAAATGCAATTATTGATGATACAAAATGCATCGGATGCGGAAAATGTGCTAAAATATGCAATTATAAAGCAATTAAGATTTTCAATGAAGAAAAATAACATGCTATAATATTATTAAATATAAACAAAAAAGGAGAGAATAAATGTCCATAGGTATACAGGAAATAACTTTAATTTTAATTGTAATTTTGCTTCTGTTCGGAGGAAAGAGAATTCCCGAGCTTGCAAGAGCATTCGGCAGAGCTGCTTATGAATTTAAAAAAGCAAAAGAAGCAATAAAAAAAGAAGCTGACGAATTGACCGAAACGGTAAAAGAAGAAATTAAAGACGAAAACAAGGAAGCATAATTAAAGCTTGAAATGCAGGAAGATAAGGAAGAAAGCTTAATATCTCATCTTGAAGCATTAAGGAATGCTCTTTTAAAAAGCTTTATTGCTATCGGTGTATTATTACCTTTTAGTTTATGGATAAGCCCAAAAGCACTTAATTTTATAATTAAAATTTTAATCTCCGATAACAAAATATCTCTTAACTATTTTGCACCCATGGAAGTTTTTATTCTCCAAATCAAGCTTGCTTTCCTGTTATCCTTTATTATCGCTTTTCCGTATATTGCGAAAAATATATGGGATTTTATTTTACCCGCTCTTTATGATAACGAGAGAAAGTTTATAAAAACGATTATCTTTTTATCTAGCATTTTATTTATTCTAGGCGGAACTTTTTGCTTATTTTTAATTTTGCCTCTGATAATAAATTTCGGTATTTCATTCGGGACAAATTACATAAATCCTATGTGGAGCGTATCCAATCTTATTAATCTTGCTTTATGGATGATTTTTGCTTTCGGTATAATGTTTCAGGTTCCTCTAATTACGCACTCTTTAATAAAATGGAACATTGTATCTTATAATACAATAAGTTCAAAAAGACCTTATGTAGTTACGGTTTTACTTGTATTATCAGCTCTTTTAACACCGCCCGATATTATAAGCCAGCTTTTATTATTTATACCTACATGCCTGCTTTTTGAATTAGGGCTTCTATTTTCAAGAAAAAATTAAAACAACAATTTTATTTTTAGAAAACTTTATCGTAAGATAATTATATTCAAAGAGGAGCAATAATAATGGTAAGTGAATTCGATAAAAATTTGAACATAAGCTATGTCGAAGATAATCTTGAAACGCCGTCGCAAAAACTTATATTTAAACACTGCATTTGTTCGTATATTGTTTATTTATTGATTTATATAATCTTAAGATATAACCCTTTTTTTAATGATTTTTTTAATCCTATTTTAAGACAGATATATATGACAGCATTTGTTTGCTACATTTTTTTGGCGCCTGTCGTATATTTTATTGCAAAGCCTAAAACATTGCATAAATCACACAATATTGAAGTATGTAATTATTTTTTAAGAATTTTTAAACAAATCTTCAATAAAAATACCGTTTTAAACAAGGATTATCTCAGCATATTAAAAAGCTTTATTCCGACATATAATGAAAAGCAAGCCATAATGCTTATTTTTATAAAATTATTTTTCGGCTGTCTTATGGCAAATTTTTTAAATAATGATATAAATGCAATTAAAGATATTTTTGAAAATTATAAAAATATTTTCTTAAATACGACTTCGGATTCAGTTATTGATTATTTAAAACAAATCTTTTCAGATAACAATCAATTTTTCTACAATTCGACAGTTACAATATTATTTACGATTGATGTATTGTTTTTCGTAATAGGATACTTAACCGAATGTTCTTTTTTAAAGAATAAAATCCGTACCGTTGACACAAATATATTAGGGGTTATTTTCTGTTTAATGTGTTATCCGCCTTTTAATCGTATAACTACAACATTTCTCGGCTGGAACCAATCGGATAATCCCGCAGGTTTAGATTATTTACCGCCGTATATTAACTGGGGCATTCGTATTACAGCCTTATTTTTCCTGTTAATATACGCTCTTGCTTCGGTTGCACTCGGAACAAAAGCAAGCAACCTTACAAACAGAGGGACTGTTTCAAAATTTCCATACAACATAGTAAGGCATCCTGCCTATATATCAAAGATTTTGTTTTGGATTTTAACTACAATACCTGTATTTTTTGCTTTTTTTGATTCACCTTATTTTAATTTAGGAGAATATATAACACATTCGTTGCTTGTTATTTGTTCAATAATATTCTGGTGTTTTATATATTATATGAGAGCAATAACCGAAGAAAGACACCTTATGCAGGATCCCGAGTATCAGGAATACGCAAAGAAAGTTCCATGGCGCTTTATCCCTCACATTATATGATTTTCAAGATGCAACAATTTCTTTTTTATATCAACTCCGCAAGCAAAACCGGATATTTTTCCGCATTTTGAGATAACTCTGTGGCAGGGAATAATTATCAGAACGGGATTTTTATTGCAAGCCGATCCGACTGCTCTTTGAGCATTTTTATTACCTATACATGACGCAATTTTTGAATAAGATACCGTTGTTCCATACGGAATTTTTAACAATTCAGCCCAAACTTTCTTTTGAAAATCAGTCCCCTCGGCTTTTATTTTTATATCAAATTTATGCCTTTTACCTTTAAAATATTCATCTAATTGAAATTCTATACGCTTTATAAAATCGGTTTTAGAAACAGTAAATTCGGCTTTATCAACTAATTTCAATGAAATTAGCGCACTATTTTTACAGATAATTTCTAATATTCCAATCGGAGAAATATAGTAAGACTTTTCCATATATTAAATTTAGATTACTTTAAATTTTATAATGACTTGTATAAAAGTTGTTAGATGTATTCAAAACTTCCGACTATAATGTCAAACAACCTTTACTTATGTTTGAAAACGGAATTATGCTCACAAAAGAGCAAATTATAAAATAGTTAAATAATATCTAAAAATTACTATTCTTTATTGACGGATAAAGGTGTTCCTTTTTGCCCCAGATAAAAGACAATAAGTTCAATAGGTTCACTACCTGTGTTTTTACCGTAATGATATTTTCCGACTAATTCCGGTAAAACATCACCCTCATGAAGCGTTATTTCTTTATTGTCATCGGTAATAACCGTTAAAGTACCTTTTTTTACATAAGCAATGTTAACTAAATCGTGCTTATGCATGGGCAATTCTTCATTAACACCTATAACAATCTTTAATACCGTAGCTTCAGGATTTTTAATTTTTAATTTTTGATATTGCGCATTATCCCAAGTTGATGTTGTTTTTAATAATACTTGTTTTTCTGCTGAATATGATACACCTGCCGTACATAAAATCATTACAAAAAGCATAACTGCTAATTTTATTGCTTTATTCATGGTTATTTATTCCTTTAATTCCGATATACTAACTTATGTTCATAATATAGTAAATTCTAATAAAAAACAATCGAAATTTTTGGCAAAATCCTGATATACAACAAATACACACATGAAAAATAATCTAAATTGTAAAAAAGACCTCTTTTATGTGGTCTTTTTAATGGTGGGCGTTGATGCTTTGGTTGTTGTTGAGCGAAAGCGAAACTTACAAACAAAGTATGCGCAGATTGCGTAGAAAATCGAAACGAATGTTTCCGATTTTCAAGCAAGCCAGC
>CADBOJ010000042.1 GCA_902796305.1 uncultured bacterium
ATAAAAAATCGGGATGACAAGATTCGAACTTGCGACCCCCGCGACCCGAACACGGTGCGCTACCAAGCTGCGCTACATCCCGATATTACTTCCGGTATACAGCGCACCTACGGTGCTACCTCTCAGAAAATCAGCCACAAGGGCGGATTTTCTTCGGCAGAGTCAAGCTGCGCTACATCCCGATATAATAAATTATTCAATTTTCAATTTGTGGTACGGACTGCGCACTTGCCGAAAGCTCTTCGCTTTCGTCTTCGTACTACGCACACCTTTGCCCTTGTCTGCATTCGCCAAGTGCAACCGCACTAGGCTCATTTGACTCGGGTGCGCTACATCCCGATATAATATTCAATTATAACCACATCATGATATCAGCAATAAAATCTAAAGTAAATAGATTGACAAGAAAAAATTAAAAAAGATAATTGCAATATGAAATACAATTTTAGAAATTCTCTTTTTATTAACTTCGGAGGAATCGGGGATGAAATTCTTTTTCTTCCGACACTTTCGTCTTTTAAAAAAAGTTATCCCGAATCAAAAATAACTTTAGCGCTTGAACCCCGTTCAAAATGCATTAAAGACCTGTCTGAAATCATTGATGAAACTATAACCGTTGATATTAAAGCATCAGGTATAAAAAAATATTTTAATATACTTAAATTTATCATTGAAATAAGAAAAAAGAAATTCGATTGCGTAATTTCAAGCGGGAAAAGTCCGTTTATTGCAATAATTCTTTTTTTAACAGGAATTAAATTCAGGGCTGGATATAATTCAAAAACGGATTTTCTTTTAACCCAAAAGGTTACATTAAATGAAAATCAATATGCAGGAAAAATGTACCATGACCTTATTGCGCCCGTAACCCAAATCAAATATGAAAATCCGAAAATCAATATTGATAATTCAATCATCCTTGATGATGCGCTGAAAAATAAAAATTATATTGCAATACATCCCGGTGTTTCTAAAATGTCAATTCAAAAAAATATTTTAAAATGCCCGAATGTGACTTTTTGGAATAATTTAATTACGGATTTATTAAATAAAAACAAAAATATTGTGCTTTTAGGAACCAAGGACGATAAAGATTTAATTGAAGAACTTCTTTTAAATGATGAAATAAAAAACAACTCCGGCTTCATAAATTTTTACAATAAAACAAAAAATATAATGGAAATGGCGCTCATTATGAAAAACGCTGAAAGCGTTATTTGTGTGGATAGTGCGCCGTTACATGTGGCAGTTGGTGTAGGTGCAAGAATTTTTGCAATATTTGGCCCCACAAATGAGCAAAAACTGGTACCCGATGATGCTGATATTGAAATTATCACAAACAACATTGATTGCAGACCATGTCTATGGCATAAACGTATGTTTAACTGCGAAAAATCAGAATGTCTTGATATAAATTACAAAATTATCTCAGATAAAATTAATTGATTTTACTTTGTTGTTATTGTAGAATTATTCATAAGAATACTAAATTATAATACTAATATTGTATGAAATAAGAGGTACTAAATGAAAAAAATTCAACGTTTATTAGTTATCACCTTGGCAATTCTACTTGTTAACATAGCAAATGCTTTAGAAATCACAGATGTCAGAAATGACTACTGGGCAAGTCAAGAAATTGCACATTCTATTCAAAACGGTTATATTTACGTCATTGACGGAAATAAATTTAAACCTGAAGGAACAATGACAAGAAGTGAATTTGTAACGGCTCTTTTAAAAGTAATAAGACGTAACAACGAACCTGTTACACAAGACACAAGTTTTAGAGATGTTAATAATCTGACTCCGAACAAACAAAATGTTATTCTATCGGAGCAAATTCGCATGGCATTCGGTTATCCCGACAAAACCTTTAAACCAAACATAGCCATTAATCATAATGAAACAATGGCAATGATTTCAAATATTACAAACGGAATATTTGATGCAGCAGATATTACAAGATTTAAAGATTATAAACAAATTCCGCTTTGGGCAAGACGCGCATATATTAAAAACGTTGCAAACGGATTTTATGTAAATTATCCTGACGGATTAAAATTCAATCCTTCAAACAATTTAACAAGAGCAGAAGCAGCTGTTATATTTGACAGAATTGCAGCTAATCTTGATAAAGTAATTGACAGCTACAGAGATTTATATGACACAATGTCAAACGGCGACGGAGATGAAAATATTGGTGACGGATACAAAAAAGCTGAATTCATCTCGGAAAACACTCTCGGATTAGCTAATTTTGCACCGAACAACAAAATTCAAGTATACGATACAAAGAAAATCATTGAAGCAGGCAATATTTTAATCGGTACAGCTTTAACTCCCGTTAGCTCGAGAAAAGACTTAGTGGGAGATGAATATGTATTCACTGCTCCTAATGATGTTTATTCGGTTCAAGGCACCTTCCTGTACCCGAAAGGAACAGAATTCTACGCTTGGGATTTGAAAAAAGGATATTCTTCCTGGAGATCAAAGAGAGAAAAATCAAGAATAGTATTCCATAAATACTCTCTTCCCAGCGGACAAACATACGATATGGCAGGCGTACCGTTTACTAAAAACGACAAAGTTATATATGTAAACAAAGCTAAAAACGCAAGCAAGCTAAAAAGTTTGGGTAATAACAAATCAAGCAGAAAAGAATATATGATTTCCGTTGCACATCAAATGGCTCCGCTAATCGATTATTCAATAGAAAAGGGCAAAACAATCTATATTCTTCTAACAGGAGATATGGTTATTCCTCAAACAGAAGAATATATGAATTTAAGAACAAAACCAAGCTTGCTTGAAGAAGATATATAATATATCAATAAAATAAAAACAAATAAAACCCTGAAAATCTTAAATGGATATTTCAGGGTTTTATTTAATAAGAAATATGTATATTAGAAAATACTTAATGAAATAAAAACTCCCGTTTTAGGGAGCAGATATACATGCTATATATGATAGTAAATTCTAATTTAAGCTATTTCTTCTCTGTGCTTTGTCGGAAGTTGAACAACTTCTGCCTGAGAATTTTCCTGCTTTTTTAATACCATGTCTTTAGTAACGGTAAATTCTTTAATATCCCCTTTGGACGGCACTTCGTACATTACATCAAGCATGATTTCTTCAACAATTGATCTTAAAGCACGAGCACCCGTCTTGCGCTTTAAAGCTTCATGAGCAATCAAATTAATTGCCTCGTCTTCAAACTTGAGTTCAACTCCATCCATACCCATCAAGCAAGCATATTGCTTTGTAATTGCATTTTTTGGCTGAGTTAAAATCATTTTTAAAGTATCTTCATCTAACGGGTCTAATACCGTATAAACAGGAATACGACCGATAAATTCAGGAATTAAACCGAATTTTAAGAGGTCATCCGGTTGAAGTTTCTTTAATATTTTTGCACTTTCTCTTTCTTTTTCTTCATTTGTCATTGAAGCAGAGCCAAATCCAACAGAAGTAGTTGAACCTGCACGTCTTTCAACGATTTTTTCCAACCCGACGAAAGCACCGCCAACAATAAATAAAATATTGTTTGTGTCAATCTGAATAAATTCCTGATGAGGATGCTTTCTTCCGCCCTGTGGAGGAACATTTGCAACAGTTCCTTCAATCATTTTTAATAATGCCTGCTGTACGCCTTCACCCGAAACATCTCTTGTAATAGACGGGTTTTCGGATTTTCTTGCGATTTTATCAATTTCATCAATATAAATTATGCCACGTTCAGCCTTTTTAGCATCATAATCGGCACTCTGATATAATCTTAATAAAATATTTTCAACATCGTCACCGACATAACCGGCTTCGGTTAAGGTTGTAGCATCTGCAACAGCAAACGGCACATTTAACATTTTTGCAAGAGTCTGGGCAAGCAAAGTTTTACCAGAGCCTGTCGGTCCTACTAACAATATGTTACTCTTTTGGATTTCAATATCGGAATCTTTTTGTTCCATATTGTGCGCAATTCGTTTATAGTGATTATAAACCGCAACTGCAAGAACTTTTTTAGCATCATCCTGACCTACGATATGTTCATCAAGGTATGCCTTAATTTCTTGCGGTTTCGGAATGGATTCCGGTGTAAATTCAGATGAAGCTTCTTTTTCTTCCTGTTTAAAATTAAACAATTCTTCATCTAAAATTTCATTGCAAAGTTCTATGCATTCATCACAAATACAAACATCCGGACCGGCAATCAGTTTCTTTACCTGATCTTGGGTTTTACCGCAAAATGAACATTTTAAATTAGGATCTGTCGGTTTTGCCATTAAAATTTCCTTTATTTGTTGTCTTCAAGTGTAATTACTTTGTCAATCATACCGTATTCAACTGCTTCTTGAGCCGTCATGATATAGTCTCTATCTGTATCTTTTTCAATTTTCTTCAGAGCTTGACCTGTGTTTGCAGCCAAAATTGAATTTAATGATTTTTTAATTCTTATTATTTCGTTTGCCTGAATTTCAATATCAGTTGCCTGACCCTGTGCTCCGCCTAAAGGCTGGTGAATTAATACACGGGAATGAGGAAGTGCAAGACGTTTTCCTTTTGCTCCCGAGGATAACAGGAATGCTCCCATTGATGCTGCTTGACCGAGGCAGATTGTTGAAACATCTGCTCTAATATGCTGCATTGTATCATATATTGCAAATCCTGCAGTAACAGAACCTCCCGGAGAATTAATATAGAGCATAATGTCTTTTTCCGAATTTTCACTATCCAATAAAAGCATCTGCGCAACAATTAAGTTTGCAACCATATCATCAATCGGTGTTCCTAAGAATATAATTCTTTCTCTTAACAGCCTTGAGAATATATCGAAAGACCTTTCACCACGTGATGATTGTTCTATTACTACGGGAACGAAACTCATATTTTATCCTTTCAATTCTATTTAGCATTAAATTTATTGTTGTTAAGAAGAAAATCATTTACCTTAGATGCGCTGATTTGTTGAGAAATAACCGCAAATGAATTGTGATTTTTTCTTAATTCTTCAAACAATTGAACGGCAGGCATTCCGTACATAGCTGCCATTCTGTTTATATGTTCCATGATATCCTTTTGTTCAATTTTTATATCTTCTATTTGGGCGATTTTTTCAACAATTAAAGAATTTTTTATTC
>CADBOJ010000043.1 GCA_902796305.1 uncultured bacterium
CAACCTTACGGAGTTCTTCGCTGTTATTTCCGACACAAATGCCTATACCTGCATTTTTAATCATATCAATATCGTTATCCTGATCGCCCGATGCTATAATTTCTTCGTCTTTTAAATTCCAGTATTCTTTAAGAAATTTCAGAGCGTTTCCCTTGGATGCGTTTTTATCCGTAATTTCAAGATAACAATTTGAACTTTGTACAATGGTTAAAATGTTTTCATATTTATCGGTTAATTCCTTTTTTATTTCCTGCATAAGCTTATTATCTTCAATTACGGCAAGAATTTTAGCTACGCAGTTTAATTTTATTTCATCAAAAGACTTAACAACTTCATAGGTTGTGCCTCTCCCGTTGCAATATAAGTTCATTATTCTTTTATTATCATCTTCAACATATAAAATATCGTCGTTATAAATATGAGTATGTATTTTTCTCTCTTTTAAATAAGTAATTATTTCTTTTACAAGGTTATTATCAACGGGAGCCTGCCATAATATATTCTTTTTATCCCTTACAACAGCCCCCTGGTAACATACGACGGGAAGCGGAATATTAAATCTGTTTGCGGCATGATGCGCTCCCATAAACATTCTTCCTGTTGCAAGAACTATTTTTGTATCTGTTTTTAAAATCTTATCTATTGTGTTTTTCATTTCCGGCGTGCATGAGCCGTCGTAATTAACAATAGTTCCGTCTATATCCGTTATCCAAAGTTTAATTTTTTTCACAATAATACCTTATAATGCATTTTTATTATACAATAAAAATATTCCAAAAGTAGTAAATAGAATGGAGCTTACAGAGTTATGGCAGAAATTATCCAAAGACAAAAAGCGCACGAACAGGATAAATTTGAAAGAAGAAACAATTTTAATGCGGTAGAAGAAAATTTTACACAGGAACAAGCACACAAAGAAGCATCCAGATGTTTAAACTGCAAAAACGCAAGATGTAAAACAGGCTGTCCTGTATCGATAGACATACCGTCTTTTATAAAAGCCGTTAAAGAAGATAACCTAAAAGAAGCAGGGGATATTATAAGACAAAGCTCCATGCTCCCATCTGTCTGCGGAAGAGTTTGTCCTCAGGAAAAACAATGTGAGGGAAAATGTATTCTCGGGCTAAAGGGTGAATCTGTTGCAATCGGCGCATTGGAAAGATATGTTGGTGATAATACAAGCGCCAAAGAGCCGGAAATTAAACCTAACGGGAAAAAAGTCGCAATTGTAGTCTCCGGTTGTGCCGGAATGACGGCAGCGGCAGACCTTAGAATTGCAGGTTTTGAAGTTGATGTATATGAAGCTCTCCATGAACTCGGCGGAGTATTAAGATATGGTATACCTCCGTTCAGACTTCCAAGAACCGTATTAGACAGGGAAATTGAATCCTTAAAAAATATGGGTGTAAATTTTTATAAAAATGTGGTTGTCGGAAAATCAATAACACTGAAACAACTGAAAGATGACGGATATAGCGCCGTGTTTATTTCATCGGGTGCAGGTCTGCCTAAAATGATGAATATTCCCGGAGAAAATTTAAACGGAGTGTACAGTGCAAACGAATTTTTAACAAGAGTAAATCTTATGCATGCCGAAAGCCCTGACACACCAACACCTTTAAAAATCGGAAAAACGGCAGCAATAATAGGAGGCGGTAATGTTGCAATGGATGCGGCAAGAACAGCTGTCCGCGTAGGGTACAAACAGGTTTATATTTATTACAGACGTACGGAAAAAGAGCTTCCCGCAAGGCTTGAAGAAATTCGCCACGCAAAAGAAGAGGGTATAGAATTTAAGTTTTTACATGCTCCCGTTGAAATAATCGGTGAAGAGGGATATGTTAAAGCTATGAAATTTGAGTTGATGGAGTTGGGCGAACCTGATGCATCAGGCAGACAAAGACCTGTCGGAACGGGTAAATTTGTTGAAGTTCCGCTTGATAGCGTTATCGTTTCACTCGGAACCAATCCGAACCCGATTATTCAACGCTCCGCAGAATATGAAAATTTAGCATTAAATACCGATGAAAAAGGATACATAATCATTAATGACAAAGGTGAAACCTCTTTGGAAAAAATATATGCGGGCGGAGATGTTGCACCCCTTGGTGCTTCGACGGCAATAAATGCTATGGGTGCAGGAAAGCGTGCAGCAAAAACAATAATCGAAACGCTCTTAAATTAATTTTAAAATATTTATAAAGAAGAATCTTCTTCTTCGGAATGCTTTCTTTCGGAAGAATTTTCTTCTTGGCTTTTTTTGGGATTTTTGTCTTCTTTTTTAAGTCGTTCTTTTTCTTTTAAAAGCTTTGTAAACATAATAGAGCCTGCATTTGCCATCGCAAGACTATCCAGAGAGGCTCTTAATTGTGCTGAGCGATCCTGATAAATGTTTTCTTTGAGGTTTTCTTCCTCATCCTGCATGTCTTGAGCAAAATATTCACCGCCCTGACCCATTTTTTCGTCAGACATTTTATTTGCCATGCCTGAAGCATCGCCTGATTTAAAATTAAAGCTCGGTATCGGTGAGACACCCCTATTGTCGACCATATCATACCCTCGCACATTTTTAAGAATGATATCACTTTTTCAGATAAAAAACAACATGTGTTTTTCTGATACAAAACAGATAAAGAAAATATTTTGCGCAATTTTTTTTATTTACATATTTTTGAAAAATATACAGAAAAGAATAAAAAATGAGAATTGAAAACGTAAATATTTCAAAATTTTATATAAATACATTTAAAGCTAAAGAAAAATTAAGGGCACCCGAGCATTATCCCGAAAAACCCGAAAATATGAGTTCTTTTGAATTTGACTGCAAATTTAAAAAACTGTTTTTCGAGTATCTGGACGACAAAAAAGAAGAGCTTTATGAATATCTGGATAGGGCGGAATTTGATGACGGAACTACGCTTCTTGAAAATCTTAAAAGCATGTTTAAAGAAGATGAACCTGTTAGAAAAGAGCTTTCTTTGTTGCATAAAACTTACAGGGAAAATTTTGAAAAAATTAAAACACAGGGATT
Source organism: uncultured bacterium (assembly GCA_902796305.1). GTDB lineage: Bacteria > Cyanobacteriota > Vampirovibrionia > Gastranaerophilales > Gastranaerophilaceae > RUG14156. Next base: position 3,032 of record CADBOJ010000043.1, read on the forward strand.
TGACCCCGATGAAATCAGAAGAACCGAATACGGACCGGGGTTTTATTTCGGGGAAAACGAGGGAAAACTTATTATATATTCGGGAGGAATATATAAGGTTCCTTTTATCGGAAAAATGGCACAGGGTAAAAATTTAAAAAAATATAATGCAATAAACACAAAAACAATAAGCCTGCTCAGGAATTATCTTAAAATTCCGTCCGACTATTTGTGCGCAAAATACTGGGAAGAAAATGAAATACTAAGAAGGTTTGTAAATGAGTACGCAAGGAATAAAATAGTTAACGATTTAGGTATAGACGGAGCAAGCGTTTCCGGCGGAGAAGGCTATTTTATCATATTTAATCCCGAAACAATAAAAGGTATAGAAATGTTAAGATGTAGCTTTTAAATTTTAACATATGCTATTATTAGCATATGAGGAAGTTGTTTTGTATTTTAGTATTGTTTATCTGCTGTTACGGGAGCGCACATTGCGCAACTTTTGATTTTTCCGCAACGGGAGATGCTATCGCTAACGAAACTCTTGAAAACTTTGTAAAAAGTAATATTGAAGGCTTTAAAGGAAACGTTGTCAGTTATTATCATGATATAGACGGCGACAATATTCCCGAGATAATAGGGGTCGTTAAGTCAAATCTATTCTATAATCTTGAAGGCTACAAACTTATTGTTTTAAAAAAAGAAGCAGATGATTGGTTTTTGACCGAAAACGAAATATATTTTGATAATACAAAGAATTTTAATATCAATAAAAATATTGCGGAATATTATAAATCCTCAATTTATAATTTCGGCAAAACAAAAAAACATCAAAGCAAAATTTCAAATAAAATTTCCAAAAAGACAACATGTTCATCAATCGCTAAAAAATCAAAAAACACGGAAAGACTCATGCTTGTGAGCGAAGGCACAAGCGGAGTTGAAATAGATTTATCCGAAATAACTCCCGAGGTTCAAAAAGCCGTTATAATAGACTATAAAGAATTATCAAAAAGAACAAAACATTATCTTGAAATAAAATAATTTTTTATTTCTTCCTCTGCTTCTTTTTCATTGTATCCTTTTGAATTTGGCGGAGTATTTCCCCAGAGGGCAAGAATATTTTTAATATTCGTCTTATTTTCGGTCGATAAAAGATTATTTATGTTGTCATCGACAAATATTGCCGATGAAATATTATGTTCTTTCATATATTCTTCAATAAATTCGCCTTTTGAAGAGTATTTTGACAGTATTTCATCTGCAAAAATTTTATCTTTATCGAAATTAAATTCATAAGACTCAAATCTTTCGATTATCGAAGACTTATTTTTCTTTGAAACTACTATTATGTTTTCTTTTTTATTTTCATACAATTCTTTTATAAAAAAGAAAAAGTCATAAGGTTCTTCTAAATTTTTCCAAAAATCAAAGTGATTTTTAATTAAATCATATCTTATATTTAAAAAATCCGCATAAAACTTCTCTTCTTCAATTCTGTTTCTATTTTCAAGAGAGATTTTAAACCTTTCAATTATTTTACTTTCTTCCTTGCAATCAAAAATTAAAGGATTGTAATAAGTAAACATCCAAATATTATATACAAGAAACTTATACTTGCTGTATAGCTTGTACTCATCGGAATCAATCGGAGATAAAACATCAATGCCCTTATATTGTGCACGATTTACCAGATACACCTCTTTTATGGTGTTAAATAATACTCCGTCAAAATCTAAGAATAATGCTTTGTTTTCCACAAATACAAAATAGCATAAAAATAATTAATTACAAACTCTCATATTTGTTTTAGCATTTTTTGATTTGATTTTCTTTGCAAGGTTTTCAAGCTTATAGTTGTAATAATCAAAAGATAAAATATCGTCAAAAAACTTGCTTTCAAGCGGGACTTTTTTGCTATAGAGTTCATTGGTTTTTCTTTGTTCGTTCATTCTCTGTCTACCTTATATTAAAAACTCGTGCTTATTAATATAAAGTATTTTTTTAATAAGAAATTGCCTAATTCGCCAAAAAACAACATTTTTGTTAAGAAATATAAAGAAATAATTACAAAAATCGAAAATAAAATCAATTTTATTGCTTTTTTGTTATTTTTCTTTTTTTGTTTTTTATTTGTATTTTTATTTAATTTATCCGAACTTTTTTTCTCTTTTTTATCTTTTTGATTTGTCTTTGTTTTATCTGAAGATTTATTTTTTGCTTCCTTAATCTTTTTTCGTACTTCTTTAATTTTTTCTTTTACTCTTATTTGAGCGGGAGTAAGTTCTTTTTTTCTTCTTGTTGGTTTCTTAACTGTTTTAATATCAATATAGCTTTCATCTTTTATTCCGTCGTTCAATTTTGGAACGGATGAATTAAATTCTCCCTGCTTAAGGTTTAACAGCTCTTCTTTTTGTTCGGTTGCAAGTTCAACATATTTTTCAACAAGCGAATTATTTTTTAAAGGCTTTTGAGTAATTAAAAGCGTTTCGTCAAATTGAAGCTTTAACAGTTTTTCATCTTTTTTCTTTGCGTAAGAATAATTAATCGCTATTTCAAAAGCTCTTCTTATGGCTTCAAGCGTTGCTGAAGATGTTGCTTCTTCACCATGGGCGCACTTATTTCCCTCTTTTTTTATAAAAAACAGGTCATCTACAAATTCCCGCTCCTGCTCGTTTTTTATCTTATCTTTCAAACAATTAATAACATCATCAAAAGTAAGTTCTGCGGATTTCTCACCGAGAACTTTTTTTGCGGTTTTTTCCGCATATACTCTTAATTGCACACAGCACTGTGTAAAATACTCATCCCTGAACAATTTTTCAGCATCAATGATGCTTGAATAAAGTTCTTTATCAATATCTTTTAAGAAATCAAAATTACTTGCCAAAACTAATCTTCTTCGTAATATGTATCTTCGTTGAACTCTTCAACAGGACGTGAAGATAATACAAAACCCCTCTGGGGATCCAGAACAATTACTCTATCTCCCATATAAGCACAAAACATCGCAGGATGGGTTTGGAGCAATGATATCATTCTTTCGTATTCTCTTTCTGGCGGATTTGAAGATGCTTCATTTTTCTTTGTAACGGAAGCATTTTTGTTTCTTTTTTGAAAATTAAAATTAGTGATAGGGTTAATACGCATAAACTTTTCCTTATTTTTTTATACTATTTATTATATCCAAAAACTCCGGAAAAGAAGTCTTTGTACAATTAAAATCTTTTATTATCATTGATTTTTCATTAACCAAAGAAAGTATATAATAACTCATAGCAAGCCTGTGGTCAAGATGCGTTTCAAGCACTGCTTCTTTATTAATGGGTTTTCCTCCGTTTATTATAAAACCGTCAGATTTTTCTTCTATATCAATATCGAGCATTTTAAACGCTTCAACTATTGTTTTAATTCTGTCCGATTCTTTATTTCTTAAATCACCCGCATCAGAAACAACACTCCTGCCTTTAATTATTGAAGCCAGAACCGCTAAAATCGGTATCTCATCTATCAGTTCGGGTATTATTTCCCCCTCTATTTTAAAGGGTTTTAAATCTTCCTTGTATTCAACAAGAATATCTCCTGTTTCTTCTCCTGATACGGTTTTTTTATTTAAAACTTTATAATTTGCACCGATTTGGTCAAAAATCTTTAATATTCCGGTTCTTGCGGGGTTAATATTAACATCTTTAATTAAAATTTTAGAATGAGGAACAATCGCACCTGCAACCATAAAAAACGAGGCAGAAGAAATATCTCCCGAGATTTCGATTTTTTTAGGAACAAGCACGGATTTTTGAATTTCGGTAAAATATCCTTTTTCATCATGTCCTGTAACAATGGAAGCACCGAGATATTTAAGCATAATTTCCGAGTGGTTTCTTGAAAGATATTTTTCATAAACCCTTGTTGTGCCGGATGCATTTAAGCCTGCAATTAAAATTGCACTTTTAACCTGTGCCGAGGGGATAGGCGAATAGTATGTAATACCTTTTAAATTTCCGCCCGAAATTTCAAGCGGAAGCTTGTTTTCATTAGAAATTATATTTGCCCCCATTTTGCTTAACGGCTCAATTATCCTTTTCATCGGACGCATTGATAAACTCTTATCTCCTATAAATTTTACTTTATAAGGCAGGCTTGAAAACAAACCCGAAAGAAGCCGAACACTTGTTCCCGAGTTTCCGCAGTCAAGTTCAGCTTCAGGTTGAATAAAACCGTTTGAGCTGTCTAAAATTAAATCCCTTTTTGAAATGAATTCGGCTTTAATTCCCGAACTTTTAAGAATATTTAAGGTAGAAAGACAATCTTCGCCGAGTGATAAATTGTTAATTTCGATTTTACCCTTAACAAGGCTTCCAAGTATCAAACTCCTATGAGAGATTGATTTATCCGGAGGAATTAGAATCTCTCCGGATAAACATCCTCTTAATTTTTCTGTTTTAACGAAATTATCCATTTGCCAATTCTTTTACAAAATTAGGAACTTTAAAGCAAGCAAGATGCAGATCTTTATTATACAATTTGCATGTATTTTCAATTTTTTCCGCTTCTTTGATATTGATATCACTATAGCTTACCGGAATATTAACTTCCTCACTGCAAAAGCCCCATGACCAAATTCCACCCGGGTACGTCGGCATCGGACCTGTATATGGAGCAACAAACTTAAATACTTTTCTTAAAAGTTTATATGTCTTTTGCATATTTTCACTTTGCGCAAAAGGTCCTTCCGTTTGAGGAACAACAATTCCGCCTGATTTTAGGGCACGTTTTACATTATTGTAAAAGTTTTCGTTAAATAGCCCTTCCCCGGGGCCGATAGGATCTGTTGAATCAATTAGTACAACATCATATATATTTTCTTTACCCTTAATAAAATCAATGGCATCTTGAACAAGTACGCTTACTCTTTTATCTTCAAGTCCGCATGAAACAGTTGGAAAGTACTTTTTACTAACATCAATTACCATGCCGTCGATTTCAACCATATCAATATGTTTTACGGAGTCATACTTTAAGAGTTCTCTCACTGTTCCGCCGTCACCCCCGCCTATAACAAGAATATTTTCGGGGTTTTTATGAGTAAGCATCGGGATATGAACTATCATTTCATGATAGAAAAATTCATCTCTTTCCGTTACCATCATAAGCCCGTCTAAAGTTAAGACATTTCCGAAAGCACGAGAATGGAATACATCAACCGTCTGAAAATCGGATTTATCCGAAAACAGATATTTATCTTCTTCGATTGCTATTCCAAAACCCTCGGGAGTTATTTCATGGTATAAGTTTGTCATATTTTTACCTTTACTATTCTTAAAACTAGATTGTTTAATTATACAAAAAAAATAATATTTGATATAATTGTTTTGATGAAAAGTTCAAACAAAATTATGGATTCTTTTGAAGAGTTTATAGCCTCGCCGATTTCAATATTAAAGAAAAGGATTATTCAAATTACGGGCTTTAAATCTGATTTTGTGTCCGAAAGTTCAATTAATGTTGAGCTTGACGATGATAAAATCAATATCAATATTGTAAACAGTGAAGCAGCTTATAATTTATTAAGCAGTGTTATCTATAAAAAACAGCTTAACAAAAAACACAGTCTGGAAAAAAGACTTGAAGAAGCATACAGTCATGCCGCAGTATAAGATTAATAACCAAACGATGGAAGAATTATGAAAAAACATGGTTTTACATTAGCGGAAATAATGATAGTTTTAGTTTTAATAGGGGTAATCTCAGCCATAGTTATTCCCGTTGCAAAAAAAATCCATGCCTGATAAAAACCTTATGAAATTTAAGAAGGCTGATAATCAGCTATATAATAAAATAGATGAATTATTAACAAGCGAAAAATACTATAAAAACGGGGATTTAGGGATTAAGTATGACGGGACAATGCTTGACGGAAGTCACACAGGGGATTATACGTACTTTTGTGAAACGCTTGCTGAATTATTTAGTACAAAGAGTGTGAATTGTTTATCGCAACGTATAGTTAATGGTTGGAACGGTTATGTGGATGGCATAAATGACGGATCACACGATCCCAGTTGCAAAGCTGCTCAACAAGCTAATGTTACCCCTGAAATTATTACATCAGACGGAATATTTTTTTATAGAGTAAATCCTATGTTAGCCTTTGGAGCAGGTCAATGTTCCGTTAACCAAGTATCCGGCAGTTGTTACAACATAGACGGAAGTTTGCCAAGTAGTCCTAAACCTTGGTGTAATGACTGCAGAAATAGCGCAAGAAAGTTTCCTGCAGAGGCATTTACTAACACATATATTACTATATGTGTTGATATAGATGGTATTAATCAAGGAGAAGATCCTTTTGGCTATGGTATCAGGGGTAACGGAAAAATCATTCGTGGCGCAAGAGCAGAAGAGTGGCTTGAAAAAAGTACAGTACCCGAGAATTAGCCACTGCCACGTCTTATCTGAAACAAATATTCCGAATTATATCTGACTAGGACTTTTTTAAAAGCTTTAAAAACGTAGTGTAATATGTTTTTAACTTTGTCCATGAATTTATTTTATTTATCATTTTCAAAATATATCTCAATCTTAAATAGTATTCTCTGTTTAGTTTTTTATTATATTCAAATATTTCCTGACTTGTAAGAGAATATGATTTAACACTCGGAAAAACGTAAGGGCTTTCATAACTTATTTCTCCAAGTCTGTTTGTTTTAATGTATTCGTAAAATTTTGTGCCGAGAAGTGCCGTTGCAGTGTAAAACGTTGCAAAGTCGGTATTTAATTCTTTTGCAAATTTAAAAGTTTCTTCTATTGTTTCTTTTGTTTCCCAGGGTAAACCTATAACGTAATATGCATAAACTTGAATACCCGCTTTCGTAATTAAATTAACAGCATTTTTAATTTGTCCAAGAGATATTTTTTTGCCTATTTTATCAAGAATATTTTGCGAACCGCTTTCTATCCCCATTGATATCAAATTACATCCTGCTTTTTTCATTAATTCAAGAGTTTCGCTATCAATTGTATCCGCTCTTGTATTTGCGGAAAAATTGATTTTTAGTCCTTTATCCATAATGGCGCGCATTAATTTTTGCACCCAAAGCTTATTTGCATTGAAAAGGTCAGACCAGAATATAAAATCCCTGATATTATATTTGTTTATACACTCTTCAATTTCCTCTATAATAAGTTCAATGCTTCTATATCTTACACTAGAACCGTTCAGGGGTGTTGCAAGGCAAAAGAAACAATGATTAGGACAGCCTTTTGAAACTTTGATTATTGTTTGAGGTTTTCTTGTATCGGGGCGAATATAAATGTTATTATCAATCAAATCTCTGTCGGGAATGGGAAGATAATCCAAATTTTCGCTTAACTTCCTATCGGGAGTGGAAATTATCTTATTATCTATTTGATAGGTTATTCCATCTATTAACTTAAAATCTTCATACTGAATAATTTCATCAAACGCAGGTTCTATTTCTCCCCTTAAAGCTATATCAATTTCCGGATACTGTTGTAAAAGCGCATAAGAATTAAAATTAAATACCGCACCTTTAACAATTACCACGGTATCTTCAAGCATATCTCTTGCTGATTGAAGTATTGATAAATCATTCTGAAGAGTGGTTGATGCCACATTTATTACAAGAAAATCGGGTTTATATTCTCTTAAATCTCTTAAAAAATCGTATACAGTTTCCTGCTTTAGGCTGTAATCTTTAAATTTTGTTTCGTATCCTCTTTTTTTTGCAATCGCAGACAATATCATCATGTCAATCGGCACAAGCGGAGGGATTATAATTGTCTTGCTTGTCGGCTGTTGACACCTATCCTCTCTGTTCATTATCGGGGAGGGAGGATAAATAAAAAATATTCTTTGTCTATTTGTTTGATTTGCCATTTTGATTTTTATGTAATCTTATTTTTAAAATTGTTTTAATGAGTTTATTTAAAATATCCTGGGGTACAAATCTTGATAATTTTGCTATTTTTGCATCAATTCCGATATTATACACCGAACGGGGATTTTTTAGTTCAACTATTGATGCTATTTTTTTAGCAACCAAAAACGGATTATTTGCTTTTAAAGAATTATACTCTGCATTTTGCACCAAAAATTCTTTTTCTTTTTTATATTTTTCGCTTGTATTGTTAAAATTATTTTGATTTAGTTCTATTGAATTTTCCCAGAATTTTGTTGCAACGGCACCGGGACGAATCGAAACGACTTTTACGTTATTTTCAATCGAGTATGAGTTTAAAAGAATATCTGCAGATGCTTTTGATAATTCATAAGGACTTAAAAAAGGAAATACACCATAAGATGCCATGGAACTTATATTAATAAGTTTTCCGTTTTCCTTTAAAAAAGGACAAAAATGTTTTATTATTCTTAACAGTCCGAATAAATTTACATCAAGTTGCTTTTTTAGCTCAGTTTCTTCCAATTCTTCAACGGCGGAAGCAATTGCAATTCCTGCAAAGTTTATTATTGTATCAAATTTTATTGCCGAAAATCTTTCTTTAAGGTAAATAAAATCGTATTCACTTGTTACATCAAGATGAAATTCAGATACATTTTCTTCAATCATTCCTATTCTTCTTGATGTAGCATAAATTTTATAGTTTTTATTTTTCAGTTCTTTTATTGTATTTCGAGCAAGTTCCGAATTTGAACCGATTACCAAAATATTTTTATCCATAAAAACAATTATAGCCTAAATTGAAAATTATATTTAAAAAATACATTAAAAGAATTAATGTCCGGAGTTATATGTTATAAATATAAAACCGCATTATTCTTCTATTTCTTTACAAAGTGGCTTTAGCCTTGCTATAGCATATATTTATTTACCCGAACAACAGCACCCGCCGGAGCAGGATTTACATTTTGCGCTTACTTTGCCTGTTTTAAGAGAAGATTTACAGCTTTTGACCCACTTTGGTTCTTTGCATGTACATTGTTCCATAAAATCCATAAAATGAACAAATCTCGTTAATACATCTTCCGTCATGGAATACTCGATTATATCGGCATTATTTTCCGCATCTTTTAAATCAATATCCAAAACCTTGTTTAAAAAATTTGTTATTGTATTATGGCGGTATTTTTTAACCGCAACAGCATCTTTGCCTGATGAAGTCAGGGTGATATTTCCGTAAGGCTTATAATTTATATAGCCTTTTTCTTTCAATTTTTTTATTGCATCCGCTGTTGTTGCACCGCCAAAATTCAAGTATTGCGCTACATCTTTAACTATTATTGTTTCTTTATTTTGCAAAAGTGTATCTATTGCAAGCAGATACGTTTCAAGACTCTTGGTTAATTTTTCTTCCATATTGATACATTAGCATAAATATATCAAGTTGCACAAATCTTTTATTTATAATATGTTAAGGTATAGCATAACATTTGAGGGCTGTACTTGTGAATAAAGAAGAATTGCTGAAATTATATTATACTGATTTAGAAACACTGATTTCAATTGCCGAAAAAATTACAAACGAAAATTTTCCAAAAAGAGAAATTGAAGTTTGTTCAATAATAAGCGCAAAGACAGGAAAATGCTCTGAAAACTGCAAATACTGTTCTCAAAGCATACATAATCATACTAATGTATTTTGTCATCCGCTGTTGGACATTAAAGAAGTAAAACAATCTGCCCTGAAAGCTAAAGAAAACGGCGCAACAAGGTTTTGTATTGTAACTTCAGGCAGAAGTGAAAGCGGTAAAGATTTTGAAAAAATATTAGAAATGATAAAAGTGGTTTCCTCTATTGAAGGAATTCATTGTTGTGCTTCGCTCGGTATATTGACCGAAGAACAAATCAGCCAAATAAAAAATGCAGGGGTTGAAAGGTTTAATCATAATATAAATACGTCACGGAATTATCATAAAGAAATTTGCACTACGCATAATTTTGAAGACAGAATTAATACGGTTAAACTGCTAAAAAAATATAATATTGAAGCCTGTACGGGTGTAATTTTGGGGATGGGCGAGACACCTGAGGATAGGATTGATATGGCGCTTACCCTTGCGGAATTAGACCCGAAAACTGTCCCTATAAATGTTTTAAACCCTATAAAAGGTACGGCTTTAGAGGGTTATGAAGATAAAATAACAGAAGAAGAAGTAATAAGAACCATTTGTATTTTTAGAATTGCAATGCCGAATGCTATTTTGAGATATGCAGGCGGAAGAAAAACAAGATTATCTAAAAAAATGCAAAGATTGGGCTTAAGAGCAGGGATTAACGGAATGCTTTCGGGTAATTATTTAACAACAGAGGGCGTTGAATTGCAAGAAGATAAAGATCTTATAAAAGATTATATGTCCGATTCTATCTTGTAAGCTCTTTTGCCTTTTTCCATAACGTATCATATTCTTCAAACGTAAGTTCTCCGACATTTTTTTCGGATAATTCTTCAAGCTTATTAAATCTTTTTATAAATTTTTTGTTTGCTTTAGCAAGAGCAAGCTCAGGGTCAATATTATTCCATCTTGCAAGATTTACAAGGGAGAATAATATATCTCCGAATTCTTCTTCCTTATCTTCTTTTGTTGAAGCATTTTTAAACTCTTCAACTTCGCTTTTAAAGCATTCTTCAACCTGTTCGACATTTTTCCATTCAAACCCCGCCCGTGCAGCTTTTTTTGATATTTTCATGCAGTATAAAAGTGCGGGAAGTGTTGACGGGATACCATCCAGAATTCTTTTTCTTTCTTTCTTTTCTTCCTGTTTTAATTTTTCCCAGTTGGCAAGAATTTCTTTTGTATCGGTTGTTTTATTTTCACCAAAAACATGAGGATGCCTGTGGATTAATTTGTCGTTCAGCATTTTAGCAACATCCTGAATATTAAATTCGTTATTATCATCCGCAATTTGAGCTTGCAAAACCACCTGCAAAAGTACATCCCCGAGTTCTTCTTTAAGATGCTCAATGTTATTTTCATCTATAGCTTCAACTGCTTCATAAGCTTCTTCAAGCATATTCTGTCTTATTGTTTTATGGGTTTGCTGTCTGTCCCATTCGCATCCGTCGGGAGAACGTAAAATTTTTATTCTATTAATTAATTCGTCTAAATAATTCATAAAAAAAGCCCTTTTGCTTAACTATATCATAAATATAATTCAACTTTACCAAAAGTATTTTTATGTTATATTTAACGTATTCAAGAATTAGTAATAGGGGAAAAATATGGAATATATTCATCAAATCGTATCGAACAACGCGATTACAGTTTCGGCCATAATACTTATTGTTGCATATATTTTTATTGCAATAGAAAAAATACCAAAAGTTGTAATTGCGCTTCTCGGTGCATCCGTGACTTTGTTTTTAGGACTTCTTGCAACGGATAAAACACCTGAGACAATAGGAAGTTATTTTACTTCATTTATTGATTTTAATGTAATATTTTTGCTTGTTTCAATGATGATTATAGTACATATAGCTTCTAAATCGGGGATGTTTACATGGGTTGCAAATGAAATACTAAAGAAAACAAAAGGCAGACCAAAACTTGTTCTTGTTGCACTTGCTGTATTTACAGCCATAGCTTCCGCTTTTTTAGATAACGTAACAACCGTAATTTTAGTTATGCCGGTTACATTTGCCGCTTGTAAATTACTGGATATAAATCCCCTGCCTTTTTTAATAACGGAAATATTCTGTTCAAATATAGGCGGAACGGCAACTTTAATCGGCGACCCTCCGAATATTATAATAGGTTCGGCTGCAAACTTCAGCTTTATGGATTTTATCAATGAGCTTACGGGTGTAGTTACCGTTATTATGATTGTTATTGTAAGTTTACTCGGTTATATATACAGAAAAGACCTCACATCTTCTCTTGATAAAATGGTACTTGTAACACAAATTGATAATTCAAAAACAATAACGGATAAAAAGCTTGCAATTCGCTCGGGAATCGTACTTCTTCTTGTGGTCTTAGGGTTTATAACTCATGATACCACCCATATTCCGACGTTTTTATCTGCAATGATAGGTGCTTCCATTCTTCTTGTATTTGAAAAACCTGCAGAGGTGCTTGTTGAAGTTGAATGGAATACAATATTTTTCTTTGTGGGTTTGTTTATAATAATAGGGGGGTTGGAGCATTCCGGCGGGATTGCCCTTATGGCAAAATGGATACTTGACGTGACCCATGGTTCTCAAGCATTAGCATCTATGATAATTTTATGGGCATCGGGAATTTTATCGGGAATTATAGATAATATTCCTTATACTGCCACAATGGCGCCGATGATAGCAACAATAGAACAGACAATGGGTCACAGCTACGCACATCCTCTCTGGTGGAGTTTATCTCTGGGAGCATGCCTTGGCGGAAATATGACAATAATCGGTGCGGCAGCCAATGTTATAGTGTCTGAAAATGCAGCAAAATCGGGACATCCTATTTCATTTATGAAATTTTTAAAATATGGTATAGTTGTAACAGGTATTTCACTTGCAATATCAACAATATACATATATTTAAGATTTCTGGTTAAATAATGATTTTATCCGACAATGAAAATAAAAAAAATGTTAAAGTACTCAAACGGCAAAATCCCGATTTGAGTACTTCTTCAATAAAAAATGAAGATAATTACGAAAAAAATATCCGTCCTTTGAATTTTGATGATTATATCGGGCAGAGTTCAATTAAGGAAACATTAAAAATTTCAATTGAGGCTTGCAAAAAAAGAAATACTCATCTCGATCATCTTCTTTTTTACGGCCCTCCCGGATTGGGCAAGACAACTCTTGCAAACATTATAGCACATGAGCTGAATACAAATATCAGAATAACTTCAGCGCCATCTATTGAACGCCCAAGAGATATAATCGGAATTTTAATGCAGTTAAAAGAGGGTGATGTTTTATTTATCGATGAAATTCACAGGCTGAATAAAATAGCGGAAGAAATTCTGTATCCTGCTATGGAGGATTTTTCGATTGATTTAACTACCGGAAAAAACCAAAGTGTTAAAACAATGAGAATACCCATACCGAAGTTTACTCTTATCGGCGCTACAACGAAAGCTGGGGCTTTATCAGGACCCTTAAGGGACAGGTTTGGAATAATTCACAGACTTGAATTTTATACAACGGAAGAGCTTACAAAAATTGTCAAAAGAACGGCAAAAATCCTTGATTTTAAGCTCGAAGACGACGGCGCCGAAGAAATTGCAAAACGCTCAAGATGCACTCCCCGTATAGCTAACAGATTAATTAAAAGATGTGCGGATTGGGCAATAGTTAAAGCGGACGGAGTAATAACAAAAGATATAGCGCTTGATGCCCTAAGGTCGCTTGATATTGATAATATAGGTCTGGATATTACGGATAGAGATTTGTTGAAGCTTATGATAAATTCTTTTGACGGAGGTCCTGTCGGAATAGAAACACTGGCAGTGGCGCTGGGAGAAGATATAAGAACAATAGAAGATGTGTATGAGCCGTTTTTAATTCAGAAAGGGCTGATTGCAAGAACACCAAGAGGAAGAAAGGCAACAAAGCTGGCTTACGAACATTTGGGGTTTAAAACACCATCACAAAACTATCAGCTGGATTTATTTAATAAGTGATTTTTAAACTCTTTAATAAGTAGTTTTAGGTTTCCGTAATCAAGAAGTTTTATATTATTTAATACACATCCTATCATCATAAGTTGCTGAAAAACGGGTCTTTCATGAATATTTCTGTCACTTTCAACAAGAATTATATCTTTATAGTCTGAGTAATCCATTGAGATTCTTACACGCTTGCCGACATTGCTTGCCTTTAAATATACATCTCCTTTATCATAAAAATTAGTGTTTTCAACTACAGCCCGTGCATATTGAATAATGTTTTCCGGATTGTCTGATTTAACTTTCTTATAAAAATCTTTATCTACAATTAATTTGCCACAAAATGAAATCATACTTTATATAAAGCGTCTGAATGAAAATTATTGCTTCAAATATTTATAGTAGTTTTCTTTTAAATCTTTATAAAGTGAATTTAAGTTATCTTCGGTTTCTTTTCTTACTTTTTCTATATCGTCATTGGTTGCGTTTTCAGGCAGATAAATAGGATCACCAAAAACCATAACAAGCTTTGTTCCGATAAGAGGAAATCTGAAGCTGTCCCATGATTTGAATTTTAAAAATCTCTTTTGCGGACTCCAATACACACAAGGAACAATCGGAATATTTGCCACTTTTGCAATTTCGACTATACCTTTTTTTACAATCCTGTTCGGACCTCTGGGGCCGTCTATCGTGAGAGCACCGTTAACATCATCCGTTTGTATTCTTTTAATTAGTTCAAGGCTTGCCTTTACTCCGCCCCTTGTTTTTGAGCCTCTAACTGTTTCAACTCCGACTGCATTTGCGGCACGGGAAATTATTTCTCCGTCCTGCGAACTTGATACCATAATACAGGTTTTTCTATGCTGATTACAGGAGAATACTCCGCATTGATGAGCATGCCACATTGCAAAAATACATTTTACTTTCGGATAATTAATGCATTTACAGGTATAGAATATTTTTTCAAGCTTAAATAAATTAACTACAAGGAATGAAATTAATTCAAATCCGTACTTTTTTCTAAATATTTTTAATTTATCCAAAAATTTGTCCATTATTTTTTAAACTCTTCAAGTTTTTTATCTGTTATTTCCCATTCAAATTTGCGATATGGCACCATTTTGTTTTCCGAATTGAAAAATTTATTTATTTTATCATGTAGTTCTTCTTTGTAATATGTAATCGTATTGACATTCAGAAGCTCAAGTTCATCGGATATTGTCTTAACTTTATCGTCGTAAACTATTGCAAATACATTACATTTGAGCGCCTGCGATATAATTATACCATGAAGCCTTGTTGAAATCACATACTTTGCATTGTTTATAATTTTTATGGTATCTAAAATGCTTTGCTCTCCGATAAATTCGGAATCAACACCGAGTTCTTTAAGATATTCCATAAATTTCAGGCAAATTTCTTTGTCATAATCATCCTGAAAAGAAAAAGTCGAAATTTTTTGATTTTTGTAATTATTTGCTAAAGCCTCCGCAAGTGTTTTTAAGAAAATATCGTCAATGCCTTTAAATTTTCTCAATTGAACAATTATTCCCTGCTTATTTTCGGATATTTCGTTTTCTTTAATAAGCGAATAAACAGGGTCTGATACAAGAGTTGCTTTTATATTGTATTTATTTAAAATATTTAAGCTTCTTTTATCCCGAACTGTAATAAAATCAACTATTTTCAAAACAATTGCAGTGATAATCTTATTAAAATTACCCTTTATCGGTTCTATTCCCTGAGCAAAAATCATTGTTTTTTTAAAAAATAATTTTGCAAGAACCAAAATAAAAAGATAATAGTATAAACTATAATTGCTTGTTTTATTCTGCAACAGGCTTCCGCCTCCCGAAATTAAAACATCGCAATTCAATAAGTTTTTAATAATTTCCAAAAGGTCTTTGTAATAACAAGTTTTAACTTGATATTTTTCTTTAGTTTTTTTGGGATTGTTGCATATAACACTAACGTCATAATTTAAGCTTTTTAAGTGATTGCTCAGGCAATAAAATATTGCCTCATCTCCGAAATTATTAAAACCTATATAACCTGATACAAGAATTTTTTTCATACAAAAATTTTATCACAAAAAAGCTTAACTGGTTTTGAGGTTTATTTAAAATCTTATAATAAATTTGTATTTACTAATTAATTTCCAAAATAACAAGTGTACTTGCCATAATTAAAAGGCCCAGCACCGTTCCGCAAATGGAATAGTGTCCTGTATCATAGTCTTTTGATAAAGGAAGAAGGGTATCCAGTGAAATATATGCCATAATTCCCGCTACCAGCGAAAATAATATCCCGATACACATATTCGGAAATAACGTTTTAATTAAAACAAAACCTATAACTCCGCCCACGGGCTCTGCCATTCCTGACATAAAAGAATACAAAAAAGCTTTTCTTTTTTGATGTGTTGCCTGATAAACAGGGATTGATATTGCCATTCCCTCGGGAATATTATGAATTGCAATAGCAAACACAATTCCAACCCCGAGCATAACATTTTGCGTAGTTAAAAAGAATGTTGCAAGCCCCTCGGGAAAATTATGAACAGCAATAACTATTGCGGTTAAAATTCCTGCTTTCTTAATTTTTCCTATTGAAATAGGTGCATTATCATTGTGCTTTTCTTTTATATCCAAGGCATCCGTTTTATTCTCATCAAGCTGTTTTGTTAACATCTGATTTTGAATATGGTCAGGAATAAAATAATCTATAAGAACCGCAATAAGAATACCTGCCGCAAAAAATAAAACCGCAAGCCAAAGATAATTACTGCCTAATTGAGCTTTAATCATTCCGCAGGATTCTGGATATAAATCAACAAGTGCTACAAACAGCATAACACCTGCCGAAAGCCCCAGCCCGAACGACAGAAATTTAAGAGAATTTTCCTTTATAAAAAATGTCACAAATGACCCGACTACGGTGGATAAACCTGCAATAGTAGAAAGCAAAAGTGCGAGTAAGTATGATTTTGTCATAGAAAAATTATACCATTAAAAAATTAAATCAAATAAAAAGTGTAATTATTACAAAATCAATTGACCCGAAAAAAATGGTTAGTTAAAATAAAATTAAGCAGTAGGATTTTGGGATAGGTAATATTATGAAAAAACTTTTTTTATATTCATTAGCACTGGTTATTTCGGTGCAATCAGCATTTGCGCTTGACACCGTTTTTGATTCAATGGATAAAGCAACCGAAGTTAAGCTTGCTCCTGCAATCAAAACAAATTCAAATACTCAAACAACAAGTACAAGTTCGGCATACAAACAGACAAACTCAATAAAGGAAGAAAAATTCAATAATGCTCTTGTAAATCTTGATGATGCGCAAGTTGAATTAAGACAGGAGCTTGCAGCCGTTACTTCAAAATATAATGTTGCACTTCAAGAAAAAGAAAGAGCAATTCAAAACTGCAACAGCTTAAAAAAAGAAATTAACGCAATAAATAAAAAAATGAAAAACGTTGAAAAATCAAAAAAAATGATTAATAAAAATCTTGATGAGCAAAAATAATAAGTCATCAATTATATAGATGATGACTTTTGTTTGCGCTTTTTAGAAAATAATTTAAGCAAGAACTATTTGACACTGGGGAATACAAGATAAAGACAATGAGTCAGCAAGCCGATATCGATTCTTATAAAAAGATTACAAGACTTTCCGATAAAGAACTTGAAAATCTTTGGAGTGAATACCTTAAGGATAAAAGCAATAAACAGCTTAGAGATAAGTTGATTGTTCAGTATATTTATCTTGCAAGATATGTTGTCGGAAGAATTAAAGTTAATCTGCCCAGCAGTTTTTCTTTTGACGATATTGTCGCATTCGGTATAGAAGGATTAATAGATGCAATAATTAAATATTACCCCTCAAGAGGTGCAAAATTTGAATCTTATGCACTAATGAGAATACGTGGTGCGATTATTGACAAAATTCGTTCAGCAGATTGGCTGCCAAGAACATTAAGAAAGAAAATAAAAGAAATTAAAATCGCAACCGAAAGATTAAAGCAACAAATAGGACGTGCACCGACAACAAAAGAAGTTGCGGATATGGTAGGGTTAAGCGAAGATAAAGTCCTTGAAATTATGTCCTCCGATATTAACGTAAATTCAATTTATGAAAAAAAAGGAACGGGCGACGACAGCGTAGAAATAATCGATACAATTGAAGACGAACATTCAAATAAGCCCGAAGAAGAAATTGAAAGAAACGATGCAAAAAAAGAACTTGAAAGTGCGCTTAAGAAACTACCCGAAAGAGAACGTACTCTTTTGGTATTCTATTATCACGAAAATATGACATTAAAAGAAATCGGTGAAGCGATAAACGTATCAGAATCAAGAGTATGTCAGCTTCATGCGCAAGCAATTATGAAGCTTAGAAATATTCTATCTTCTTCCCGTTCCGAACGTTTGCAAAAAAGTATTATTTAACTATCTTACCAGATATGTAGGGGTTTTTGCGGATTTATCAGCTTTTATTGATTTAATTTTATTTAAGAGTAAATCAATTGCAGTACCCGCAACTATTGCAATTGCCGCATTTTTTGCAAATGTTTTGGCAAAGTTACAAGCAGCAACAGAAGCTATACAAAATTTCGGAGAAACATTTTTGCATTCTTCCGCAAATTCGTGGAAATAGTTACCCTGCTTGATAAATTCATCCTTTTGCTTTAGAGTTTTTACAATTGCCGCACTAACTCCGGCAGCCAAGGAAAAAACTTTACCTGCATTTGTTTTTT
Organism: uncultured bacterium; assembly: GCA_902796305.1. Lineage (GTDB taxonomy): Bacteria > Cyanobacteriota > Vampirovibrionia > Gastranaerophilales > Gastranaerophilaceae > RUG14156. The sequence goes on from CADBOJ010000043.1 coordinate 21,363, forward strand.
TATAAGGGTTGCCTTTCTTTGAGAATACGGTATTGGGAGTCGGTTTTGCAATACTGTTAAAATTTGTTCCGTCAATCATGATTAACACCTTTTTTAGCTAACTATATTATTATAAAACTTATGATAAATTTTTTTACCGCTTTTTGCATTTGATTAATATTTATTTACAATTGTTTTTTGAGATTATAATTTAAAAACATATTCAATCTGTATATTAAAAAGATTCAATGCTATAAACGTATACCCATATTACTTTTTAAGCTATCGCAAAGGAAAATGCGATTAGGAATGCGCAATCAATATAATAAACCTTTTTGTTAAAGCAAAAACCAAATTTGAACATTTTAAAATTACATACTATTTTTGTTTGTTGTAGCATGTTGTTAAAAGAAAATATTAAGAGGAAAAAGATATGATTGATGAAAAAGTTAGAGTAAGAATTGCTCCGTCCCCGTCGGGAAATTTGCACATAGGAACAGCAAGAACCGCATTGTTTAATTTCCTTTTTGCAAAGAAAAATCACGGTAAATTTATTTTAAGAATAGAAGATACGGATGCGGAAAGAACTTCTCAAGAATATGTTGATAATATTTTTGACAGCTTAAAGGCTCTCGGCTTAAATTGGGATGAAGGACCCGATGTTGGCGGAAATTACGGTCCCTATACTCAATCACAAAGATTTGATATATACCCCAAATACGTTCAAGAACTTCTTGATAAGGGATTTGCTTATGAATGCTTCTGTACACCGGAAGAGCTTGAAGCAGAAAAAGAGCTTGCAACAAAAAATAAACAAGCTTATGTTTATTCTAAAAAATGCGAAAATTTAACGGAAGAAGATAAAGAAAAATTAAGAAAAGAAGGCAGAAAACCGGCAATAAGATTTAATATAGCCAAGGCTCAAAAAGCTTTTCACAACAGTTCAATACTTGAATTTGACGACCTTGTTAAAGGAAAACTTCATGTTGATACTAATTTAATCGGCGATTTTGTTATTATGAAATCTAACGGTTCGCCTACTTATAACTTTGCAGTTGTAATTGATGATGCTTTAATGGAAATAAGTCATGTTATAAGAGGTGAAGACCATATTTCAAATACTTATAAGCAGATTTTAATTTTTGAAGCACTCGGTTTTAAAGTACCTAAATTCGGACATCTGGGAATGATACTTGCTCCCGACAGAAGCAAATTATCAAAGCGTCACGGCGCAACCGCAGTTTCGGACTTTGTTAAAGAGGGTTATTTAACGGAAGCTTTAATAAATTTTGTAGCACTATTAGGCTGGGCGCCGTCCGACGGGGAAGAAATTAAACCTGTAGATAAAATAGCAGAAGACTTTAGAATAGGCGAAATATCTTCTTCAAATTCAATATTTGAATATGACAAATTGAAATGGATGAACGGTCAATATATCAACAAAATGGATTTAGCAAAACTTACAGATTTGGCTCTGCCGTTTTTAAATATGTATGACCTTAACAAGTATACAAGAAAACAACTGGAAAAAATCATTGAAATAACAAGAGAACCCATAACTTTACTTAAAGATTTAGTATATGATACTCAATATTTCTTTGAAAAACCTGATTATACGGAAGTCAAAGAACTCTTAAACAGTGATTTATCTAAAGATGTTCTGGATAAATTTACCGAAGAGGTTAAAACGTATGATTTTAATAATTCGGAAGAACTTCATAATAAACTTGCTGATTTTAGAGCCTATTTTAAAGAACAAAAAGGCTATAAACCCAAAGAAACAATGTGGGCAATAAGAGCAGCGGTTACGGGAAGAACAAGGGGTGCTGATATGGTCGCAATACTTGAACTTCTGGGAAAAGATGAAACCATTGCAAGAATAGAAGCTTCACGAAAAATATAAAATATTAATTTATTAAATTTTAAAACCCTGCGCAATTATTTGTGCGGGGTTTTAAAATGTTTCAGCATATATTTAATACTTACACCCAATACCCCAAAACCGTATATGATTGAGTCTTTTAAATTTATAGAGCTGGAAACATTTTCATAAATACAGGGGCAGGCTATTTCGCCTATTTTAAAATTATTAGCTATAATATCTGCAAGTATTTGATTATCAAAAACAAAGTTGTTACTGTATTTGTTATAATCAATATTTTCTAATGTATACCTTGAAAAAGCCCTGTATCCCGTATGGTATTCTGATAATTTTTTATTAAAAATTAAGTTTTGAAATTCGGTTAAAAATCTGTTCGCAAAGTATTTGTATTTCGGCATTTTACTGAATTTTGCCGAATTATTTAAAAATCTTGAAGCTAAAACGCAATCATATTTTTCATTTACCACCTTGTTTGCAAGTTCGCAAGAAATCTCGGGCTTATATTGTCCGTCGGGATGAAGCATTATAATAACATCTGCCCCTGCTTTTAATGCTTCATTGTAGCAGGTTTTTTGATTTGCTCCGTAACCAAGGTTTTTATTATGGCAAATTGTTTTAATTCCTAAACTTTTAGAAATATCTACCGTATCGTCGGTCGAAAAATCATCAACAAGAATAATCTCATCCGCAAAACCGTCTGGAATTTTTTTGAATGTTTCTTTTAAAGTTGCCTGCGCATTATACGCAGGCAACACTATAACTATTTTTTTATTGTTTATCAAAAATTTTATCCCTTAATTATACTTTCGGAAGATTTCTTAATTTTAAATGTAATTCTCTAAGCTGTTCTTCACTTGCACTTGACGGGGCATTTGTCATTAAGTCTTTTGCGGCTGAATTTTTCGGGAATGCTATAACTTCTCTTATGGAATTTGCCCTTAAAAGAAGAGCTACAAGTCTGTCCAATCCGATAGCCAAACCGCCGTGAGGAGGAGTTCCGTACTTAAAGGCATCAATCATAAATTCAAATTTTTCTTTAATATCTTCTTCCGTTAAGCCCAATGCATTAAACACTTTTCTTTGAATTTCGGCATCATGAATTCTTATTGAACCTCCGCCAAGTTCATTGCCGTTATATACGATATCGTATGCTATTGATTTAACATTACCTTTATCGTTTTCAAGTTTATCAAGGTCTTCCTTGCAAGGCATAGTGAACGGATGGTGCATTGACTTATATGTTTTATCTTCAAAACTGTATTCAAATAGCGGAAAGTCAACCACCCATAATAAATCATGTTTTGATTTGTCAATCATACCGAGTTTTTCGCCAAAGTATAGTCTGAATCTTCCGAGTACATCAAATACTATTTGAGGAAAATCCGCTACAAAGAATACTATATCGCCATTTTTGGCGTCTGCCCTTGTTTGAATTTCTTTAATCTGGTCTTCATTTAAAAATTTCAATACAGGAGATTTAACCGTGCCGTCTTCCATATATGTAATCCAAGCAAGTCCTTTAGCACCGAATGATATTGCAAGGTTTCTGATATCATCCATTTCTTTTCTTGAATATCCTGCAATTCCGGGAATTTTAATTGCTCTAACCGTTCCGCCCTGATTTATTACGGCTTTAAAAGCTTCAAAAGTCGAAGCTTGCATAATATCGGTTACATCGAACAGCTCTAAACCAAAACGTGTATCCGGTTTATCCGAACCAAATCTGTCCATTGCTTCTTTATAGGTTATTCTTCTAAACGGAGCATGAACTTCAACTCCTGCTGCTTCAAATGCTTTTTCAACCAAGCCCTCTGTCATTTTAATAACGTCATCCTGACTTACAAAGGACATTTCCATATCAACCTGTGTAAATTCAGGCTGTCTGTCTGCTCTAAGGTCTTCATCTCTGAAACATTTTGCTATTTGATAATATTTTTCAAAACCTGATACCATAAGCAATTGTTTAAAAATTTGAGGCGATTGAGGTAATGCATAGAATTTTCCATCATGAATACGTGACGGAACAAGATAATCTCTTGCGCCTTCGGGGGTTGCTTTTATTAAAATCGGAGTTTCAACCTCCATAAAATCAAGACCGTTTAGGTAATTTCTAATGGCAGTTACAATTTTGTGACGAAGTTTAAAATTGTTTATCATTTTTTCACGTCTTAAATCCAAATATCTGTATTTAAGACGAACATCTTCGGATACATTATCATCATCCAATACAAAAGGTAATGTCTGAGCAGATGATAAAACATTAACTTTATCGGGATACATTTCAATTGTACCTGTTTTTAATTTATCATTTATTGTGTCATCGGGTCTTTTGGAAATTTTTCCCTCAACCTGAATAACATATTCGGGTTTTATTTTAGACAGGACTTTATGCACCTCGGGATTAATTTGCGGATCGGCTACAAGCTGAAATAAGCCGGTTTTATCTCTTAATTCAACAAAAATAATTCCGCCCAAATCTCTTATTGTTGATGCCCAGCCTGCCAGTGTTGTAACTTCTCCGATGTTGCTTACTTCTACTTCGGTACAACTTTTCTTTTTATAGGTTAATTCCATTGTGTGTCCTCTCCTAAATAAAAATTACAATTATGCATTAATTATAAAATAAACAAAACAAATTGAAAATAAAGTATAAAAAATTAAATAATCTTCCCGTTATATTTGCATTGAGCTTTTTCAATCCCCTCTTTCAACCAGCATTCTACGGCATCAACGGCAATTTTTGCCATTTTTTCAACCCCTGTAAGTTCTTCTTTTGAAAAATTTGAAAGAACAAAACTGTCTATCGGAATATTAGCAGGAACAGGCCCAACTCCAATTTTTAATCTGTCAAAATCATCCGTTCCTATTCTGTTTATTATTGATTTAATACCGTTATGTCCGCCGAATGAGCCGTTTTTTTTCATCCTGAATGTACCAAATTCTATTGTTGCATCGTCATAAATAACAAGAATATCTCTGTTTGAAAGCTTATAAAAATTCATCATTTCAATAACGGCGTTTCCCGATAAATTCATGTATGTCTTAGGTAAAAGATAAAGTATATCAGCACATTTAGCAAAAAAAGAATTGAATTTATCCGACAACACCGCATTATTGGCTTTTAAGATTTCATCCATTATTAAAAATCCCGTATTGTGTCTTGTATATTTATATTTTATTTCGGGATTTCCGAGTCCTATTATCGCTTTCATTTTTATTCTTCTTGTTTCGGTTTGTTTTATCTTTTTAATTTAAATTTGAATTAATCAAAGATATTTATCTTTATCGGTAATTAAAAAATAAATAAAAAAGGTTATTTGTAAGATAACATACAAGACGGAGTAAAATCAATATTATGAATAACACCACATTGAAGAAGAGTTCAATTCTTGTTAAGGAATTTTTGGAAAAAAATAATGTGCATAAAAAAGAATTTGCAAAAATGATAGGTGTAACTTTATCTTATGTCTATAATTTGATTGATGAAAATGTCCCTTTTTCGACACGCTCAACAACGCTTGAGCGTATTGCGACTGTTATGGGTATTAATCCGGAAGAATTCATAGAATATCAAATACCATCCGAAGTAATAAGCTTTGAAAAAAATTTGTTAAATTTAAAAGATTTGATAAAAGAAAATAATCTTACCGCATTAGAATTTATAAAAAAGTTTGAGGCTAAAAAAAGACTTGAAATGGTTGATATTTTAAGAGGGGCTCATCCTATAGGAATTGATTTTGATGAATTAAAAAAAATCGGAAATATTTTAAATATGTCGACTGATGAAGTGTTTGAAATGTGGAAAACCGAATTTATACAGTACTTAAAAAAAGGGAAATTTAACGCTGACAAAAACAAAGAATTACTCGACAGAATACTTGAATGCGCACATAAAGCAGTGACTACGGTATACGGTAGTCAATAATTTAACAAAACTTTACACAAATATCTTCATGCTTGACATTATATTCTACCCTTTATAACATGTTCTTAAGACTATTATTAAAGGTGATACAATGAAAGGTTCTACATTACACAGATCGGGTTTAACGAGAGAGAAAATGGGTGTGCTTGCAAGTCTTACAAACGCTGATAAAAAGCAAACCACAAGAGCTCAGTTAAATCAGTACTACAAAACCGCAAAAGCAAAAGAACTTGATTTATTATGGGGCGGTGTTCAAAGAGGAATGCAAAAAGTTCATAATGTTACAAAAACACCCCAGCAAAAAACTCCCGCAGTATACCTTACAATCGGTTTTATTGCAGGTGCATTATTTATGAGCTGTATATTCATAATTGTTTCTCTTGCAACAATTGCACCGAGACCTGAGAAATCAAACCCTGATGTTGCGGTTATAGGCGATACGGTTGCAGCTGTGCCTGCTGCAGAAACAACATTAAGCAAGGAAAAATATATTGTTAAAAAAGGCGATACGCTAAACGGAATTGCCATAAGATTTTACGGAAGATACAACGAAGCTAAAATCAAAGAAATTCAAACCATAAACAATATTAAAAACCCTGCTTCATTAAGCATAGGTCAGGAATTAATCATTCCTATCGAAAGATAAGTGAATATCATTAAATTAGAGCTTAAAACACCAAATCATTAAATATGATTTGGTGTTTTAGCATATAAATCCCGCTTAGTATATCAACTCACAATGTCACGCTTCCACAAGATATTACGTCTTATGATTTTGGCAGGATTTCCTGCAATAATTACATTCGGTTCATCAAACTTTTTTGCTGCAACGGAATTTGCTCCGAGAACAGAACCGTCAGAGATTACCGCTTTCTTCATAACTCTTGTATCGTCCCCAAGCCAAACATGATTTCCTATACGACATTTACCTGCAAAGGCATTAATTATTTCACCCGTGGTCATATCGCAAATTTGATGACCGTCGCCACCTACAATTTTGACATTGCTTGCAAGCATACAATCTTCGCCTATTTCGATTTCGCTTGAGCCTTGATTTGTGAATATATTAGCTGAAATTATGCTTACATCTTTACCGATTTTTATTTTCATATCGGAGGATTCCCCGAAATGTACAAATAAGTCACCTATGTAATATTTTGTGGTTTTTATGTCAAAAAGACAGTTTGTTACATTTTGAAAATTAATTGTAATTTTACTGTGGTTTTGCGGTAATTCTATTTTAACTGTATTGTTTTTGCATTTATCTGTATAGCGTATATTAATTTCTGCGGGTAAATCCCGTTCGGATGCATATTTTTCCGTACCGTTTTCAACTATGATTATCTTGTTGTCTTTACAAAAAGATTGCACCAGGTCATTTACGGCTATTATTACCTCTTTTTTGTTCTCTTTTGCGGATTGCATAATATCGGATATGTATTCAGGTTCTTTTAACAGTACAAGCAGAGTGTCATAATTCATATTTGTAATTTCTTCGGGAGGATAAGCGGGAAAATTGTGAAATTTTAAGCCGTTTCTATCCGTATATTTTTTATCGGCAACACCGATTATATTTAAATTTGATATATTGTTGGATTGAAAAAATTCATCGGCAAGAATACCTGCTCCGTATACTAAAACCCTTTTATTTTTAGTTTTTTCATATAATTTGTTCAAATAAAATTCTGTCAGCAAAACAAGCTTCCTCTAAAATCAGTAAAATTGACTCCTATATTAATTTTAAACTTGATATAAAATCATGGCAATAAATTAAAATTACGCTTTTAACAGTCTAAAATTTGAGTTTTTCTTGAAAATACAATATAATCAAACTTATAACCAATAAGGATAAATAATGCTAACTAATTTTTTCAAATTCAAAGCTTCTTACCCTGATTTTAGGGAAAAAATGAAGCTCTTTATAAAAAAGTTAAAGAGTAAAAGAGTTATTTTTTTTGGAATCGGAGAAGAGCTTGAAGAATATTTAAAAAATTACGATTTTAAAAGCCTTAATATTGTTGCACTATGCGATAAAAACGTAAATGAAAACGATGTCTTATTTGATATTAAATTAATTCCTCCGGAAAAGATAAAAGATTTTGATTTTGATTATATTTTAATCGCTCAAGATAATCTTAAAAGAGCAAGGAAGTTTTTAAGCAAAGAGTTAAATATAGATAACAATAAAATTATTGATTTATTGAGAGATGAAGAAATTGAATATGAAATAAATATGAAATATCTTAGAAAAATTAATTTTTCTAAGCAACTAAAAAAACTTTCAAAAATAATCACAAATTCCAGAGTTGTAATTTATGGTGCAAATCCGCTTTTTAAGGCAGCAATAGATAATTATGATTTTTCAAAACTAAGCATTGTTTCTGTTTGTGATATGAAATTTAAAATGGCAAAAGAAGGTGAAACATATTGCAATATTCCGGTTTGCACCCCTTGTGAAATTAAAAATTATAAACCGGACTATGTTTTGGTTTTTGAAAAGTACATTCCGTTAGAAATTATGGAACTATTGTATTTTACATCATTAAATGATTCGGATATAAAAATAATTTCTGCCGTTAAAAAACCTGTTTTAAAGACAATTTATGAAATTATAACCGACAAAAAAGCTCCAAAACAGCCTTCCGATGAAATCAAATTTAAAAGAGCGATTAATTTTTTATATAACCGCTACAGCCAAAAATTAAAATATAACACATATTCTCCATACGAAATTCCGACAAGTGCCAGAATTGAAGCATGTTCAATTTGCCAGCTAAATTGCAGCGAATGCTTTATGAGGAAATATGACCATAGCGCAATAGGTGATGGCTGGCTGAAATTCAGTGATTTTAAAAGATTTATAGACGAAAATCCAAATATAACAAGGGTTAGTTTGTCAAATAACGGGGAGATATTTTTAAATCCGGAATTGGAGCTTATTTTAGAATATGCCTATAAAAATAATGTTAAATTAGATGCTTGTACGGGGGTAAACTTAAATACACTATCAGATGAAGTTGCGGAAGCGCTTGTCAAATATCAATTTGATTTTATGTATTTATCGATAGACGGCGCAAGTCAGGAAAGTTATTCACAATATCGACGTAAGGGTGATTTTAATAAAGTTATAGAAAATATTAAAAAAATAAATTTTTATAAAGAAAAGTATAATAGCAAATTCCCCGAAATGTTTTGGAAATACATTTTATTTAACCATAATGAACACGAAATTGTTGAAGCTAAAAAAATTGCAAAAGAACTGAAAATTCCTATCACTTTTACGCTTCCCTGGGGAGATAATACATTTAAGCCAAGTAACCCCGAATTTGTTAAAAAAGAAACGGGATTACAATTCGCATCGGTATCAGAAGGGCAGGAAAAAACCAAGAAAAAAAGAAGTCTTGGACTTTGCGGAAGAGCATTTAGCGCACCGCAAATAAACTATAACGGCGTGTTGTTAGGTTGTTGTATATTATTTAGGGAGCACTACGGTGTTAATGTTTTTAAAGAAGGTTTTAAAGAAGCACTAAACAGCGCAGAATTTCAAGCATCAATAAGAATAATAAGGGGAGAACTACCGCCGATAACCGATAATCCATGTACATACTGTAATGAATATGATGCAATTACCGTAAATAACAGTTATTATACATAATACAATGTTTTTGATTTTCAAAGTTTGCTGTTGGGGATGCAATCCCTTCAAATGTTAAAATTTGGATCCGGAGGGATTCAAGCCCACGACCAAGGGATTATGAGTCCCCGGCGCTACCTGCCTCTCATCGGAAGATGTTTAATTTTCCTTGTCGACAGAGTGCCGCAAGTCCGTGACGTCTTAGTCTGTTAAATTTTCATTTTTTGTCAATGCCTTTGTGTCCTATTCCGATACAAGACTGCGACAATCCGAACTATTCAATTCTACCATAAATTATAATCTTTGGTCGGTTGTTACAAAAAATATAAAGAATATCTTGCAAGTAATGTTCTTGATGCAATACAGGATGATTTAACAACATATAAAGAGGCTCTTGATTTAATTCACCTGTATAAGTCTTGTGTCGGCGAATTTTCAAAGGTAACTTTTGAAAATATCGAAAGATACATAACCGATAATTGCTCTTTTGAAGAGTAAGGCTTTATGATTAAAGTCTTAAAAAAACAAAAATACCAAAAATGAGGTGTATAACTTAAATGTAAAGTTTCACTTTAAATGATTATTTCTGTCACTTGATATGATTATTTGTAGGAAAAAATTTAGCAATTTCGTATAAAAATTTGTTTTTATATATAATATGGCAGGAATTGAAAAATTAGTTACTAACGGTTTACAAGTTGCACAATCTGCTATTCAAAAATCGGGCGGTGTATTATCTGCTGCAACAAAACCAATAGAAGCAGGCTCTGAAAAATTAACTAATGCTTTGGATGGTCTTGCAGCTAGCAATTCTGCTTTAATTAAAAAATCATCAATTCCGGAACTTGTTGATGAAACAATTGAATTATTAAATGGTTGCACCAAAAAACCTTTAAATCAAGATTTAAGCAATTTATCACCAAAGAATATGGTTTTGGTTCATATGACAGATTTTTATCCACAAGACGGAAAAATATTATGTTCCAGAAGTTTTGGCATAACTCCAGATGGTTTATCTAAGCCAAGAACATCCGTTCATTTTACAGTTAATAATATTTCGCCCGAATTATTTGGTGATCCATCTTGGGCAGATAAAAAGTTTGGTATTATTATGCCATCAGATAGAATTTTTCAACAAAGCAATAATGCTAAGTTATTGGGCGGAGTTCCAGATGATTTCATGTTGTCTGGTGATGTCAAAATTCCAAGTGGAAGTTTTATAGTAAAACATAATCCAGATATTCCACAAGGAAAACTTAAAGTAACTAATTTGGTTAATTCTGACGGAATTACGATAATTGAAACAAGCAATGAAAACATGAATGAAACAATTCCTGCGATTATTAAAAAACTAGGATTTTCTACAATTGAAACGGATTCATATAATGCAGCAAAAACGAAAAACTGGCAAGAATTTTTAAATAAACATGGGTTAAATTTATGTTTTCACCAATCATCGCCTTGGGGAAGAGCAGAAGGGCTAATTGATTGGATAGCAGCCCTAGGAGCACAAAAAAACTCGTGGCAATATAGTGTAAATGAAAAAATGTATCAAGGCTTAATGCAATTTAACTTACCAGACAAATATTTTGCAAAGAATGGTAATGGATATAATTTTGATTACCAAACCTGTTTTTTAGATATGATAGAACAAATAAAACAAGAATTTCCAAAAGAAAAAATTTCATATGACATAGATAAACTATCAAAAATCATTAGAGAATCAAAAAATCCTTCCATAGCAATGGATAAAATAAAAAGCAGTTTGAAATTAACATCTTTAATGGCATATGATGATCTTCTTCAAACTGAATCTCAATTTACATTTATGCAAATATTGGATAAATTCATATTAACTTCGACTGAACAAGGTAAAAAAGCATTGTTAAATAAACTTTGTATTAATCAATTTTGATAAAATATTCCGACCTTTTTCAAAACTTCCAACCAATATAAAAATTTTTAATTAAATTACATCATTTTTTAATATCATTCACCCAACGAAAAATCATATCCTGTGAAAGATGATGCCTAAGGGGTGCAATATGACTAAAACCCTTATGTGGACAAAATTAGGACAAAAAATTTAAAAATTTGGACTTGTTGGTACAAAAAATGGACTTTCAGGACTTTAGATATGATTATTCGTATGAAACTTCCAACCGCCAAACCCTTTACACACAGCCGATTGAGGCGAAAAAAATCATTTCAAGTGAAAAATACACTGTCCTGAAAAAATACATTAAAGGACATTAAAAAAAGAGCCTAAAAAGGCTCTTTAATAAATTTGGGCCCGGAGACTCTGCCGAGCAAAAGGCAGGACACCCTGCGTTTTGCGAGAGGGGAGAACCTTGGTGAGAATCCCTCCGAATATTAAAAAACTCCCAACAATGGGAGTAAAGTTTGGGCC